>JAZOUU010000085.1:0-5732 GCA_045658365.1 Faecousia sp.
AAAGGCAGATAAAAACCGCCGTCTGGGGCTCTGTCTTCCTCGATTGCTCTGGCTACTGTATAGGCATTATGCTTATCCCGCGTTGTTACATAGAGCATGCTCTCAACACCTCCAGTGCATTTTCCCAGAAAATCCGTCTTACAATAGTCTCTCCTACCCCATAACGCAAGAGACACTCCGCCATGGCAGGATAGCTGTCCACGCCATCAAAGCCCTTTGGCAGTTGGTCACAGCCATCCAGGTCGCCGCCAAGGGCAATGTGTCTTCCCTCGCAGTCCAATTCCAAAAAGTGCAAAATATGCCGGCAAGCCGTATCCAGATCCGGTTCCCGGCCAATAAACGCGGAATACAGGTTAAACCCCGCCACACCGCCGGTCTCACAAATAGCCTGGAACATATCATCGGTCAAATTCCGACTGTGATTCCAAACCGCCCGGCTGTTGGAATGGGTGGCGACCACAGGCCCGGATGTTATCTTCATAATGTCCCAAAAGCCCTCGTCGCTGATGTGGCTCACGTCTACAGCAATGCCCACGCGCTGGGCTTCCTTTACATATTCCTTTCCCAGATCCGTCAATCCGCCGCCGGTGACATTGGAGCCGGTGAGAACATTCTTTTCATTCCATCCCAAACTGGAAATCCGGAAACCGGCTCTGTGCAGATCCTCCAGCAGTTCCGGGTCAAAGCCGAATCCGGCAGGGCCTTCAATGGTCAAAATGCCGGACATCAGCCCCGCTTCCTGATTCTTCTCCACATCGTCAGCAGAATATGCCAATTGAATCAAGTCGCGATTTTCTTCGATCTGCCCCAAAACCGCATCCATTTCCCGCTCAAACAAGGTAGTGACGGTAATGCCATTCGGCAATTCTTCTCCGGTGGTGGTAAAACAGGCAAAACACTGGCAGTATCCCGGCAGGGTTTTCGCCCGCTCCAGATCGATGTGACCCTGGTTTTTCCACAGGGTTTCATTGGAAGCTTTTCCCTTATGTACCAAGGACAGCGCCGTATCGCAATGCAGATCAAAAACAGGAAAACTCATTCAAACGCATCCTCCAAATGATGAATCACAGGGTTCTTTGTATCCATTCCCTGGGGGGCATAAATCTCAACCACGTCAAACCGGGGCTGAAGATCCGTAGGATTTGCGGACAAATACATGGATGCCGTCATGCGGATCCGATCCTGCTTTTGCCGGTTGACGTACTCTCTCGCCGGGGCAAACGCATCATTTTTCCGTAATTTGACTTCCACAAACACCAGGTATTTCCGGTTCTTTACAATTAAATCAATTTCCCCGAACCGGCACTGATAGCCTGCCGCCACCAGCTGATATCTCTTCTTCCGCAAAAAGTCGGCAGCCTGGGCTTCTCCCCACTGCCCCGTCAGCTTAGCCGTTGCCATAGAACTTCTTCAAAAACGACAACCGATGAATCGGACAAGGGCCGTATGTACGAAGGGCTTCATAATGGGCTTTTGTGCCATAGCCCTTATGGATCTCAAAACCGTATTGGGGATATTCTTTCGCCATGGCTTCCATCAAATCGTCACGACTCACCTTTGCCAAAACCGAGGCAGCTGCAATATTGGCACTCAAACTGTCGCCCTTAACCACAGTCTTTACAGGCAAACCGAAATCCGTCTCCCGGTTGCCGTCGATCAGTGCAAAATCAGCCTTGATCTCCATAGCTGCCAGCGCCCGCTTCATGGCAAGAAAAGTAGCTTGCAGGATGTTTATCTCATCAATTTCCTCATGACTTGCAAATCCGATTCCGTAGGCAATCGCCTGTTGCTGGATGATGGGAAACAGCTCTCTTCTGCGCTTGTCCGAGAGTTTTTTGCTGTCGTCCAAACCGGGAATCTCCAGATTCTTAGGCAGAATCACCGCAGCAGCGCATACCGGCCCTGCCAGAGGACCTCTGCCGGCCTCATCGATCCCGCAGACAGCGGCATAGCCCTGTGAAAAGAGTTCTTCTTCGATCTTCCACATATCATGCATGCTCTGTTTCCTCCGGTTCTTCCAAGGTAAAACGACCCAGTTTTCCGCTGCGGTATTCATCCAACAGCACCTTTGCCATACGTTCAGTGTTGATTTCTCCACGAGACAGCAGGAACCCCCGTTTCCGGCCTGCCATTTCCAGCAATTCATAGCCGGGAGTGCCGGCAGGAGCTTCCACCTTATATCGCTCCAAAAGCACGCTGGGGTATAGCCGGTGCAGCAGTTCCATCAGCCGGCACGCCAGTTCCTCAATATCGATAACGCCCTCTTTCACCGCGCCGGTATAGGCAAGCATCATGCCCACCTGAGGGTCTTCAAATTTAGGCCACAAAATTCCCGGGGTATCCAAAAGCTGCAGACCGCTGTCCACGGTCACCCACTGTTTTCCCCGGGTCACGCCGGGGCGGTTCTCGGCTTTTGCGCCTTTTCGGCCGGAGATCTGGTTGATGAGCGTAGATTTTCCCACATTAGGAATCCCCACAACCATCACCCTTAAGGGGCGGTTCATACCCCGGGCCGCATCCCGCTGAATTTTCTCAGCGCAGGCAAGTCTGGCAGCCGGGGTGAAATCAGCAATTCCCTTCCGGGTTTTGCAGTCTGTCGCCAGCACCGCCATTCCCTTTCCACGGAAATAAGCAGCCCAGCGCTTGGTTGCTGCCGGATCGGCGAGATCCATTCTGTTCAGAATCAGAATCCGGGGTTTATTGCCGCAAATGCTGTCAATATCCGGATTTCGGCTGGACATGGGAATTCTGGCATCCACAATTTCACAGACCGCATCTACCTGCTTCAAATCCGCCTCCATCTGTCGGCGGGTTTTGGTCATATGCCCGGGATACCATTGGATATTCATTTGCTCCTGCATCAAGACACCACTCCAATTCGGTCAAAGTCCTTCTCCTGCTGGCCGTGATTGGTGCCCGGCAAAAACAGGAGGATCACCTTTCCCAATACCTCCCGGCGGTCAATCAAACCAATAGACGGATGGCGGCTGTCCTTGGAATCGTTCCGATTGTCACCCATCACAAACAGGCAGCCTTCCTCTACGATCAACGGGAAATTGACACCTTCGTAGGTTGTAGTAGGCGTTAAAATATAGGGCTCGTCCAGAGCTACGCCATCAACATAGACCACGCCGGTTTTAAAATTGATATACACTTCCTGCCCCTCAGTGGCAATGACCCGCTTTACGATGGGCGCACCGTTATCAAAGGAGTCCTTGCTGGCGACGATAATATCTCCCTGTTTGGGATTCTGGTAAAAGGTGCTGCCCAGCAGCAGTAAATAATCCCCATCCAGCAGCGTACTGTTCATAGATGTTCCGGACACCACGACCACACGGAAGCAGAGCAGAAAAATCAGCATCACCGCTGTCAGCAAATACACCAGATCATGCACATAAGACAGCACCTGCTTCTGCCAGGACAAACTCTCTTTCTTCTCTTTTTTCGCAGTTGATTTCCGGGAAAGGGTTTCTTCCCCTTCCTGGGGTTCTTCATTCAGCGCATCAGAAGAAATAACATCCTCAGCTTCTAAAAATTCAAATTCATTGTTCTCCACGATTATCACTCCCGATGGTATCCGTCAGGGTATACCTAGACGATATTAGTACCATTATAAACCATAAAGATACAAAAAAAAAGAGGGCAAGCCCTCTTTTTTTTCGATTTCTGTTAAACTTTCTCCTTGACCTTGGCAGCCTTGCCGAAACGGTCACGCAGATAGTACAGCTTTGCGCGGCGAACCTTGCCCTTGCGGACAGTTTCGATCATCGCAACATTGGGAGAGTGCAGGGGGAAAACCTTCTCACAGCCAACACCGTAGGAAACACGGCGAACAGTGATGGTCTCCGCAATACCGCCGTTCTTACGGGCGATAACAGTACCCTCAAACACCTGGATACGCTCACGGGAGCCTTCCTTGATCCGAACATGCACACGAACGGTGTCGCCGACCTTCACTTCGGGCAGCTGCTCCTTCATGTACTGGCTGGACAATGCCTTTACCAAATCCATACTTTACGTCCTCCTTAAATATTAGGCGTTCGTGCGCGCAATTGCCGCAGAGGACTCACCTTGATTTCAGACCCGGGTATTATACCACCATATTTTCCAAAAATCAAGTACTTTTTTCATATTTTTCCGGACATTTCGAAACAGATAACAACTCTTATTTTTCTATCTGTCATTGAAGCTTACTTATAGAAATTGTAACTAAATTATAATCATTTGTAATCATAATTTTATTGACATTATACAATTCGCCATGATATTATATTTATGGAAAGAAATTCCACGGATTTCTTTACTGCTATAATGAAGACAGATGATTTGAATGAAGGACTTAAGGCGCAAACTATCAACTTGCTTAATCATCCTGCTGATAATTGTAATGTGCATATCTGCAGCAGGATGCGCAAAACCTCCGGTGGATCCGTCTGTTTCTGAAACACCTACCGATAATACAACAAGCCTTCCTATTCCCACATCCTCTTCCTCCCCCACTCTGGCATCCAATCCCACTCCTACCTCTTCGGTGCCTACGCAACCCACAGAGCCGCCGGCAACCGGGCCGGATCCCAATGCTTTGACAGCAGATGAAATTGCTGAATTGCAGAATATCTATCAATTGGTCAAGTCTGAAACCGGTCATCTCGTCACCAATTTTTATAATGCTGCGCTCGGTATGGAATACACCGACCCAAGGGATATCGGCTTGTCCTGGTTCTTCTATCACGGAGACGGTGAAGAATTTGAAACAACAAGAATGACAGAGGAAGAGTACGAATTTCTTAAGTCTCGTGATCCCAATGCGGAAAACCTTAACTGGTATCGTATCAGCGCGGAGGATGTGGAGCACATTCTGCAAATGTGCTTCGGTCTTTCCCTTTCAGATATGAACGATGATCTCGTGGTTCACCATTATTGGGAAGAAACAGACTGCTACTATTCCGGTGTCACCGCCCCTGGCCCTTCTGCAGATAATCTTGTAATTACCGGAGGAACCCATCTTGAAGACGGAAATCTGCTTGTATACTATACAACAGAATTTAAGAATCAGCATGTCATGATGCTTAAACCCGTTGACGGTGGATACCACATTCTGTTCAATCAGAGATTAAGAACCTAACACAACGCAAAAGCACCGCCCGTTGGGCGGTGCTTTTTTATGTTTTGGAGATTACACGCCTTCCTTGGCGCGGCGGATGGTCTCGGCCTCGTCGCAAGTGTTAACATTCTCGTAACCTGCCAGGGGCACCAGCTTCTCGTTGATGGCATCCAGGATCCAGCTTGCCTGGGGGAAGAAGAACTCGTCAAACTCGAAAGGAGGAGTGATCCAGTTCTTAGCACCAACAACAACGGGAGGTGCATCCAGGTCGTCGAAGCACAACTCTGTGATGTTGCGGGCAACATCATTCAGGAAGCTGCCGCGGGCGCAGGCATCGGAAACCAGCAGAACCTTACCGGTCTTGCGGACGGACTCAACGATCTTGGTATAGTCCAGAGGAGACAGAGAGTGGATGTTGATGATGTCGGCTTCCATGCCGTACTTTTCGCTGAGGGTCTTTGCAGCCTCTACAGCCCGGTACAACACAGCGCCCACAGTCAGGATGGTGATATCCTTACCGTCGCGAACCTTGTTGGTATCGCCGATCTCGATCTCATAACGCTCAGCAGGCACGCCGCCCTCATGGAACTGCTCGCCCACGTCGTAAATTCTCTGGCTCTCGAAGAAG
>JAZOUU010000086.1:0-13221 GCA_045658365.1 Faecousia sp.
CCGAGCCAAAAGTTAAATTTTGATTTAATAGAACATATGTTCGATGAAGCACGAACCAACCATGCCCGAACACACATTCGGTTAAATCCAACTTAAACAAATAGCTCCACCCACCTACCTACTTAATAGGCAATATTTGCCACTGCCCGAAAAGTGCACCCTGCATTTAACAATCCTGCCTTCAGGCACACACCGCCGCATGGCACGGCCGGCCGGGGTAGCGTGAAACACTGTGAAACATAAAAAAAAGAGTCGTGAAACATTTTACTGTTTCACGACTCGTTGAGTGCTATGCCAGCTGTTGCCATGCACCCGATATTTTATAGTATTGGCCGCTTATTAAGTAAAGGCCGCCGCTAAATGTAGCCTTTACACTATAGGCGGTTCCACTCTCTGTATAGCCGGGGAAGCTTCCATAACGGCCTTGGACAAAGGTGCATCCATTGGTTGTAAAAGGTTCTATTGAGTAGCGAAGTGTTCCTGTAGATGATACAATTTGAATAATGTAGTGAGTACCAGCGGTTATCTCGATGGGCACTTCCAACTCTTCACTGAACCATTCACCAACTGGTGGGTTGTCTATCGTGACGCTTGCCAATATGTTGGAAGTAGTACCAATGCGCAGCACCACGCTCGATGTGCTTGCGCGAATATATCCGCTTAGTGCCGTTACAAATCCGTTTAAAGTGGCTATTATTTCATACCCGCCGGTACCCGTGTTTGCGTTGCTATTAAAATTTGAATCTAGCAAAAAACTCTTATTATTTCGCACATAATAATAGTCACCGTCGACGCCTTCTTCTGTTGTAGGCGGGGCTTCTCCAAATAGTATGCCTTCCATACCTCCAGGAATGTCCAGTATAGCCTGGGGCATGGCCGCCGGAGTTATAATCCCCGCCGTTCCGGCCCTCTCTCTGATTGCGTCCGCGATATTTTGAAAAGCTGTTTCAACTGTCATGCAATCACCCCATTTTCTAATAAATTATACATTTCTTCTATTTCGGCTTCCGTGGCGCTGGAGTGGATTAAGCATTTTTTTATGCGGATGTATCCACTACAGTTGCCAATATATACCGTCTTATTGGCCGGATACCCATAAATTTGATTGTACCATGAAGCATCATAACTGTGTTGCCTGGATATGATGGCATAGGGGACGCGGGATCCCATAATCCCGGCATTGGCCGACAGACTGCCTCCATGGGAAACGTGTATCATTTCATGGGTTAAACTGCTGCCAAGAGCCGCCATGCCAGCAACACCTGCTAACGCTCCGCCGCTTGCGATTGCAAGACCACCTCCAACTGCTCCTACTAATGTCTGGATGGCACCAGCGAAGGAAACATTAGATAATGGAAGCTGTTGGCTGGCGTTGCCGCTAAATGTATATAGCGCGGTGGCCGTTGGCATGTCCTTAGCTCGTGTTGCTTTGATCGTGGCAAGACAAGTGCCGGTGTATATGTCTATGCCATATTCGATTGACATACTACCGGCCATAAAGTCTGTTACATCCACCTCCACAATGCCTATAAAAGGCAGGTACACTTCTAATTGTGTATATGGCGGGTAATCTGTCGCGTTTTTTAAATATTCAGATATATTGATTGAGCCACAATCCACCGTTACAAACTGCGAAGTGACCACCGGAGCACTTACGCCACTGTCAAGGAACCCAACAATTATGTTTTGAGAAGCTCCCACAACCGGATTAGCGTACACCTTCATAAGTGAAATAATACCGTCCATTGGATCTTGCCATAATCTAGCTATTTGCTCGATTATGGAGGATGTCCACAACCAGGAGCCAAAGGAGTTTATCTGCTGCAGGCTCGGTCGATATACGGTAAACATTGCATTGCTTTCCACGCTATCTGGGACAATAGGCACAAATGGCGGGATTGGAGGATCAGGCGGAATGGGATCCGGAGGGATCGGGTCGGGGTCATGTGTTTCTATAGCTTTTTCCGGTACCGGGTCGGGATCTTCGGGTTGTGGATCGGGATCTGGTATCGGATCCGGGTTAAGTTGCGGATTTACTATTAGATTTGGGAGGTTTAAATTGTCCAGCAACCAATTTAATAAAATACCCTTTGCGTCGTCTGGAACGGGGTCCGGGTTCTGGCTTTCCTGCTGATTCGCATTTGGATTTAATTCTGGGATTTCAAGAGGAAAAATCTTCGGCAATTCTATAGGTAAATCCCAAGGCTCCCAACTCGGATATGATATAGATATATCCAAATTGATATCCGGAAGCGTGGCGGTTGGATCAATATAGGGAGATGTTTGCGGGGTTGCATTTGTCGTATTGCAATACCAGTCTCTGTTGTTGTTATAATAGCCTTTTCCCAGCCTTATATTTGTAGTAAAGGAGAACGTTCCGTGGTTATATCCAATATTATAAACTCCAGGGATCGAACCATCTACACCAATGCAAAAAAAGCTATGTCTGTCTGTTGTAATTCCTTGGGAGTTTATAGTTAAAACATCGCCCACAGATCCAATATCAATAATGGTTATTACATCGAACCCTTTAAAGTTAGTTGTTGCGTCATTGGCGTATGCAAAACTAATATAAAAACAATGACCTTCTCTTTGAGCCGTCCACGTCTCAAGATCTCTCACGGCGCTATCATATGAGCTATCATAATATACGGCTCTTTTCATTACGCTGTGAATGCCAAGCTCTAATAGCTCAAGCGGAGTTGCCCCGCTGGTACTGGTTATTGTTAAAGTGGAACTTGGCGGCAATGTTTCATTGTCGGGATAAATGGCACTCCCTTCATATAATTCATTTTCAATGAAGGCGTTTTTAAAAATATTTAACGCGGTTTCCGACAGCCCAAACTGTCCTGCCGCATTGACAAAACCACGCACTTTACCGCCAATGGTTTCACCCGCTTCCATTAGCCTATTACTAATGGAAGTCCAGAAACTCGGGGAAAGCTTATATAATCCAATCCCTGCTAATAAGCCAAGGGCAGGAGCCGCAGCTGCTGCAGCTGCAGGCAGCTCCAAACCCAGCAAACCCACACCGGCCGTCGTGGTCGCTCCGCCCTCAACAACAGTTAATTGTGATACTGTAGTAGCTGCCCCGTTGGCCGCTACCACTTCCGACTCTATACCTTCCAAAGCAGCACCTGCACCGGCCATATCGGTACCAAACTGCACCACTTCACCGGTAACCTGTTGGCCTCCTTCAATTACTTCTAAAAAACTGGCTAATTCTTCCGGCATATTATGCACCTCCGTTTCCGCCTGCACATATCAATATATATTGTCCATTCTCACTCAAACCATTGGGAAAAGGGATCACCTGGTTGAATTTGCGCGAGTCCATGACAAAAGATCCATCATTCATATAAACATTGGCTTTTGCCCCGTCTTCCGACTTATCAATAACTGCTTTCGTATTATATATATCCTGCGCGAAGGAAAACAGCACGTCAACATGAGCTTTGATTATCCACATCATGTTATGAACATTTTCAATTTCCGTTATATAATACCAGCGGTTAAATTCCTCGATATACATATAATTATATTGATATATAACCGGATTGGTTTTTTCAACCAGAATATGTGGATCTGTAACACTGGTATTTTCTTTTAGATCACCTTCCAGCACAAACCGGTTGGAAAGATAGTTACGCTTATTTATACGGTGCTTTTCACTGCTGCAGGTAAACAAGTTAATCTGCATCCCCTCACCTCCTTAGTATCCCTGTGTCAGCACATCCACAATATCACCTCGGATCGTGGCCGTTGCTGTCCGGATTTCGTCTTTAAGCTCAAAAGCATTAGCATCGTCGTTGGCTATGCTCGTGATGATATCGGCCCTTACACTGGCAGTGTCCGCCGTCACCTTCGCGGACAGTTGTGAAATATCCCCGCGGATCGCGCCGGTACCGCTAGAAATGTCGCCTCGAATAGCAGTTTCTGCTGTATCTACATTTTCGTTGATTGAAGTCTGAGCTGCTGTCAGCTGCGCGGAAAGTGCCCTGATAGCTGCTAAAAGCTCCGCATCCGATCCACCACCGCCGCCGGAAGCATTGGAGCTGGTAAAGTCAAAGTCCACATCAATCACAAGATACTCTTCTGCTATTTCGTCGAAAATCATTTGATAAAAGCGGAAAGCTCTCCATAAATCAATGTGACCTCCAATCACATCCGCCGGGGTCTGCACGCCAATATTACCATACCGGCGGACAGTGGTATTTTCAGCCAGATTATCGGTTCTTAAATTTTCCTGCGCACCGATTGTCTGGCCGTCAGTCCTTGCCCCGTCCGTCAGCGTGTCAGAGTGTGCCGCCTGGCTGGTAGTGTCCGTATGGGATCCACGGGTTGTGGTATCAGTCCGGCCTGCCTCCGTTGTGGTATCTGTGTGGGCCCCTTCGGTTACGGTTGCGCTATCTGCTCGCGCGCCGTTTTCGATGGATCCACCGGCCACATCCTGCAGACTGCTCGAATTAAAAGCGCTCCTAGTCTGGGTATTAGTGCTAGTCTGCGCCCCTAAGGCCGTGCTGCTTGTGTCCTGCTTTGAGCCATACTCCGTGGACCGGCTGACCTGCCCGTACTGCGTGGAGTCTGTGGCCTGCCCTGCCTGCAAGGTTTCCGTAGTAGCTCCATACTCCGTAGCATGGGTCTGGGAGCCTACCGTGCTGCTGTCTGTACGCCCTCCCAGATTGTCCCGGACGGTGCCGGTGTTAAGGCGCTGGATGGACTCATGTAAATCATAGTTGTTTACCACATCATAAGCATCGACAGCCAGCACCTGCACCCGGTAAAGCTCGGAATATCTTTTTGCGTTGACAAAGAAAAAAGCATCTATGATGGACTTCCAGTCCGTCAGCATCCCCTCCAAAGAAGCATCCGCACTATACTCCTGACATACTTTAAAAGCTCTGAATTTCTGCAGAAAATACCGGTCAAATTTTCGATAGTTAGCCTCATAGGCCTGCCAAAAATCATAGTCTTCGGTGGGAAAAAGGGTTACATTTTGGGTTTGCGCATAACTATATAACGTGTTGATCGTCACCGACTGCTTGCCCGCTCCAAAAAACCAAGGAAAAGACATTATTCTACCTCCCTTCCTGCGTCGTCTGCCCCATCCGCCCCGGATGCCGCAGTAGCTTCGTTGATATTATACTGAATTTCCGGTGAAAGCTCCACACTCCAACTTGTGCCAAAAAGTGCATTTACTGCATCAGCTCCCCGCTGCCTGCTGTCCAGCATGTCACTGTTATTTAAAAGTAGCATACTTGTATCAGCTTCCACTTCGCTTGTAACTGCGTTGGATCGCTTGTCAAAGCTGGCCCGGATGCCGATATCTGAATAAAAGTTTTTCAGCAACTTCTGGCGGACCTCCACAATGTCAACTGCATTTTGGTTAGTCTGGCGGGTGACTCCTGCATATTGCACTCCCAGCGCTCCGTTATCTGTCACCACGCCGCTTTCACCGTTATACAATTTTTTCTGGTATGCCTTGATACTTTCCAGCTGCTTGGTGGAAGTCGCCACGGGGACGCCGCCCGCATCTCTGGCATTGATCAACACGCCGCCAAGCGTCACCTCCGCATGGGCCAGCAGGTAGGCATAGTGTTCTACCACTTCGATTGTGGGATTTCGCAGGCTGTTATTACTGATCACCTCGCATTCTTCGCCCACCTTCGCACCGCCGGCCCATATCGGGCACCGCAGCATATAGTAGGGCTTTTCATCAAAGTATTTTCCAACGCCGTAGTAGTTGCCAAAAAAAGCAGTCAGTCCACTCTGGCCGTCACTGTCATAGTCATCAATCATGAGATTGGCCACGCCACAATGCCCCTGCAGGTGTAGCCGTATCTCTATCTCCTTAGGTGGTACAGGATCGGTACCCCTCCAGACAAAAAGCCGCATAACCCTTTCAAAAAGATTATCACGCCAAAAAGCATAAAAGCGGGTGAAGGTTCCGCCATGCTTTTGGAAAAATTTAACCTCGGCATTTTGCAACGCCTGGTAGTTACTCGCTAAGAACATAAAGCCTCCTTATAATAAAATTGGCGGCGGCAACTGCGCCACCGCCTGGGGGAATATATAGTATGAAGAGTAAGTATGGCAGCCAATCATTAACCACCGATGGTATAGCCGGCGCTGGTTACCGGAGGGGTTACAGAGTCCGCGATATAGAAAACTACCATGTTTTCGTTCGGATCCACCGCATACCCCTTGCGCGCCTGCTCGCCGTGTGTATAGACATCGTCACGCTTGTTGTAGTGCTCCCAGCTCCTGCGATATCCGAAGTTAGCGGCAACTGCATCCACATCTTTGATAAAGCAGATAATACCCGCCTGCGTCACGGTGCCGGTGTCCGTCGGGTCGGTTGCATCCTCAATTAAACTTTCGTTCTGGATGGAAATTTTGGAAGTATCGGCAAACGCGAATGCAGCGCCCGGAGTCTGCCAAAATTCAATCTCACGGTAACCCGGCAGGCTCACCAGCTCATTGTGATAGGTGTCGGACTCCAGATTAACGGTCACGGCGGAAGTAAATGCCGTAAGCATTTCCACGATGACACGATCCTCCGGAGTGAATTTCGGCATTCCACCAGCGTTGAAAGTCGTTGTCATACGCTGCATATAGCGGAGTGTGTTCCGGATCTGCAGGCCTGCATAGCGAAGGAAGCCGGGATCCTGCAGGCAGGTAGTTGTAGTCAGTGACTCGCCGGCTGCCGTGTTGTACTCCGCCAGCAGGTTCCGGCGGTTGCCCTTCTTCAAGGTGTATGCAATGCCCGTATTATCGGCCAGCGCTTCCACCTGCTCAATCTGAAATGCAAGGCTATTTTCAATGTAGACATAAATGCCGTCAATGAAGGCAGCCATTTCCTGCGCGGATATAAACGCCGTCTTGATCTGCTCCGACGGTCGCACAATCTCGATGGACCATGTGCCCTGTCCACCGAAAATCAAAACAGATACATCCAGCGATGTATTCACATCATACGGGCTTGACTGCTCGTATGAACGGGCGCCGGTTTCCGAGTCAATCTGGGGGATTTCAAATGCCGGGTTGTCCACGGCACCGGCCAGATTATAGTGCACCTTCTGCTTGAATGCTCCAAACTCATCCTCGTCCCGGAGGATCCCGCGACTCTGGGGATCATACCGCCGCACCGCAAAAATCGTTTTTACAATCCTGTTCGTCAGGGATCCAAACCACAAGTCATACGCGTTGGCCGCGTCGATGGCTTCTCCCATCTTTACAAAATCGCTGGTGTTTCTCGGTGCTGCAAGGGTAGCAGCTCCGCCCAGTGCATCATTCACGCTGTCCTGCACAATCTGGCTAATCTGGTTTACAATGGCCATTTAGTTCACCTCATTTCTTTTTTCGATGGCTTCCCGCAAAGCGTCCACGGTGTCCACCAAGGTTGTTAGTGTCTGTTGTAGGGTGGCCTGGAAGCGGAAATCCCTATACATAAAATACACGATTACCGCCACCGCCACGCCGTTGTTTACAAAAAGGTTAACAAGCTCTTCCATGGCTAATCCTCCCCGGGATCATCCCCGCTGTCGTCTCCGCCATCGTCGCCTCCGTCGTCTCCGCCATCATCCAAAGAAGGATCCGGCGTGGGCTCCGGTGCCTGCTCTGCTTTTTTCGCCCTCTGCTTCGCCGTCTTCTTTTTAGGTTCTTCCTGCTCCTGCTCCTTCTCCGGGTCGTCCTTCGGATCGGGTGTTGGCTTCTCAACGTGTGCCTGGACCTGCTGCGCTACCGTGTCCGGGATCGGGTGAAAGATTTCATTGTAAGTTTTTGAGCTAAATTTCATGGGTCTACCTCCTTAATTAAATATAACATGTTTACACAAAATTATCAACATATCCACATTATTAAAAAATTTTATATTGCTTATTTGTGTTGGTAAAGTCTGCGGCCGTCAGGTTGTCACTATAGCACACCTTCCCTTGCCGGAAGCATTCTAACATTTTCATTTCTGCCCGGCTTTCCCTCCTGGGGTAGCGGCTGGCCATGGGGTCGTTGGTGAAAGCATCCGTGATAAGCCGGGTCCCTTTTTTATATCGTTTAGCCGGAAAGATATACACAAGTAGCTGGCCGGCCTGATCCACCAGAAGGGACACATGGAAATGCATAAGTTGCATTTTTACATCCAGCCGGTAGCACTCATCATAGTGGTCAAGCTTTTCTGGAAGCCGCGGGCTTTCCTTTACATCCCACTCCCCGGTTACAATTTGCTTCGCAGCCGTACCAAAAAACATGTGGCTCGTGTTCTGGATCGCCTCGCAGTTTTCTACCGCTATATCCACCACGCCACCATCCGGTTTATGCAAGTGGTAGATTTCAATCGTTCCCTGTTTCTGTCTCAGGGTGCCCTGCAGGTTCCACTCTGCAAAGTACGGGCACACTCTGGACATGGTATTTCCAATTAGAAACACCGTTAAATCCTCCAAGCGGGCGACGGTCGAAACAAAATGCTGCAGCTTTGTTGGCTCTTCTGCAAGGTAAATTTCATCCGTTATAAATTCCTCATAGACTATATAACGGTATCCTACAAAAGCCTGGGATTTATAGCGGATCGCCTCATTTAAAGCGCAGTACCTCCCAATCCGCTGGCCCTTCTCTGCCTTGCCTAACTCGTTAATCGTCGCAAAATAAAGATATCCCTGCCATGCCACAATGCTCTCATAGCGGCCATCCGTTATTTTTTCGATTGGCATATCCGCAAAGTAGGCCTCCACGCTTGACTGTTTTATATCTTCCTTCCACCTTCGCAGATACACAAAGTTTATCCCTTCATTAAAAGCATCCGTTAAAACTTTTTCCTTTACTGCATAGCTTTTCCCGTTGGATCGCATTCCCAGCAGCACCAGATAAGGCGCCCCGGTTTTTAACAACGATTCTACACGATAAAATTTACGCTTTTTTGCCATGCTCTGCCTCCCTTCCCCATAATTTTTTTAGTGATGCCATGCAAGCGTCACAATAATACTCCGTCTTTCTGTTCTTGCGCTTGATCATAGTAGCATCCGTGCTTTTGATCTCCTTGCAGCAGTCAGCGCAATGCACCATTTTATAATTAGCCATCTACACTAAACCTCCCTCGCATGTGATTTATAAAACGCCCCGGAAGCTGCCCGGGCTTTAACTGATAGTTTATCAACTTTTTATAGTCGTCCGTCATGTGCAAAGTATAACCCGTGGGCCGCAAAGTAATACCATACTTGTAGGTACTTTTGTAGCCGTCGGGCCATGTTATTTCTGGCTGATCATAACAATAGGTATGCAGGTTTTTGGTGACTGTCGGAAAGTCCTTATCAAAGATGAAACCATCCCGGAAGTTGGTTATATCATCTTTTAGCAGGTAGACAGCTTTTTTGTTAATGCCCGATACCGTCAGGTGGAGCTTGTGATCTGTCGTCCTTCGCTCAACATACCTCTTTGCTCCCAGCGTTAAAAATTCCTCACAGTCATCTTCTTTTAAGAAAACGCCAAGCGGCCTCTCTATGCCATGTGGATCCTTCGGCCGCGTCAGCTTCGCATCCAGCCCGTGGTAGTCCATGGCTTTTTCAAGCTCTCCGGTGATCCACTCGTTATAGCTTGAAAAGTCGTGGCGGTTTAAAATGAAAAGACTGTCGGTATCTGCATAAAGCGTGTCCTCATCACACTGCAGAAGACACTTCCATAGCATCCTCCTGGCATACGCAGTGCACCAGCAACCCCAGCTATATGAAAGAAAATACCGCTTTTCCCAGGGGAACCACCGCCGCAACTCGCTTAGTCGCTCGTTTACTGCTTCCTCCGTCAAGCTATCAACGCCCCATTCCTTGGTACCATCGTTAAAAGTGATATCCGCCTGCATAAGCGCCGTAACCGCCATACCAAAAAGGGAGTTGATATACTGCTTTGATTGAGCATATAGGTCCGGCGCTCCCGGCTGCTCTGCGTCAGATACACCTTTTAGGCTTGTCTTATTACCGTAAAGCTCCAAAATGTAGGCCACAAAAGGAGTAGGTAGGTACTGCTTCCGGCTCTTATAGGTTTTTAAAATTTCCATGCTGTCCCAAATATAGGACTCTTTAATTGTCAAAAAATCCTGCTCCGTCACCCAGATAGCTAAATCATAAGCACTAATAACCCGCCCATTATCGTATCTAATCCCGGCCCATTTACACCTGCAGGCTTTCGTTGCATACGGGCACGACTTGGCCCCGGCCTTTACGGCTTGAATATAAGTATTGAATTTTGTTGACTGGATCCGCCGGAAGTGCAACAAAAAAATGTAGGCATTATTTTCAAAGTCCAGCTTTTCAAGCTTTACATTTCTACCTATATAAGCCCATGGACTGGATGGGTACTTAAAAGCCGTTAGCATAGTAGGGTAGTGACTTGTAAAGTCATAGTGCTCTATGATCCCCTCTTGCACAGTCCCGGCATGGAGCCTGTTAGCATGGGTGTATCCACCTGCAAAAATTCTTTGCAAAATTTTATACTGCTTTGCGTCCCTCGGTACTAACCGCTTAATCCACTTGTGATAGCTATCGTCTTCACCGTCAATCAAAAGGTCTTTCACAACACGCCGCACGGTTCCTGTCTGCGTTAAAGGTATATCCTGCTGGGACTCATAACGCCGCAAGTAGTCTTTTATGCCATGGTAAACCACAATGCAATCACGCTCGCAGTAGGCCAGCTCTTTCTCTGTCAATGGTGTTTTAGGGGTTCGGATTTTGTTATACACCAGATCCCCGGCCAACTTTTTGACTCCCAGGGACTTGCCCCAGGTCTCCAAGGAAAGCCTGGTAAGCATATAGGAGCACCGCCACTCTATATGTGGAAAGCTTTTTGTTATCATTTTCATTGGCTTGTGGGGCTGCCTGGCAAAAACCTCAATTCCATCCAGGACACCCTGCAAAAAATGGAACTCCCACGACAGATTATGCACCCAAATGATTATGTCTTTTTGGGGAAGGTCCTGCAGCAGCTGGGGAAAGTCGGACAACTCCCGGCCGTAGTAAACACTATCATTTACGCCAAATTGCCAGATATAACAAAGCGAAATTGATTGTAAGCTGTTCCAATAATCATCTGATCGGCCCGGGTGATATCGCATTATGTGGCCATCCGGAGTGATCCACCCGGAGGTTGTCTCAATATCAAAGGTGTAAATTTCATTACCGTCATACTCCCTATTTTTTAACTGCCCGTTATACTCCACCATCCAACAACTCACCCCTTAGCATGTCTATAAGATCCTCGGTAGTATAGGCCCCGGAAGGATCGGCCCTCACATCCCTTTGCACCTGCGCGACTGCCTGCAGGATATCTCGTTGATTTTTCCCGTTTTGAACGGCTTCATCGTATACTTCGATAAAATCTTCATAACCAAATTGGTTGAAAATATGCTCCCCGATGGCTCCCAGAGTCTCCACAAAATCATGATACTCTTCGCGGGAAAGCTCCATCCCCGGCCGATTTTTTAGGAAAGTCTCATAAGCACGATCCTCTTTTTCTTGGGACTCGGGGGCCTGCACGGCCGTCTCTGACTCAAAAAGCTTTATAGTCTCCGCCAGCGCCCGGGCCTGCACAACTAATTCACTTTTTGTCTTGTAAGTCAGGCCCATACCTATCCCGCCCTTATATTCTTTTCCGGTACCTACTTTTATAAGCTTTTCCCGCTGATAATGCAAAATAGGATAGTCTTTTTTAAGCTCCGCAGGTGCAATGCCAATGGTTGCATATTGCTGGTTTACATATGGGGTAGCTTGCCGGATATACTTCCGCAGCTCCCGCGTTGTCATGTTTCTGTTGGGTTGCATTTCCCGTATGTCCATTACTATGACCTCCATATTTAAGAAAAGCCGCCACCGTTATGGCAGCGGCTCCCCTCATTATGTTGTTATCACTCTTCCGGATAGTCCGCGGCGTCCGCCAACTTAAAGTTGGTGGTAATACCGTTGGAAGTCTCCAACTCCTCAATGTCCACTATAACAAGCTGGCCGTCAAGGATCCTCTTTTTAGCTTCCTCGTTTTCGTCAATCTTGTCAAACCGATCGACCGCCCACCCCGGCATGTTAATTTTTGCGTCGTTGCCTACCACAACCACCTGGCGGCCGTACTTTCCCTTAGTGAAGAAGTAGCCATCCACGTGGATCATTCCTCCAATGAACTCATTTAACTGGTGAAAGTCCAATTTATCCAGGTCAATTCCCTCCCGAAGTACCTGATTGCCGTTAAACTGATTAAAAAAACTCATACTTTTAACCTCCTTCGGCCGTGTAGCCGCTGCCCCAGCTTTTATTTTTATTAACCGGCGGTTATATATACATCTTGATAAGATAATTTTGGGTGAGCTATCTATATAAGTGGATTGTTGCTCCGCCGGTAGTTACCTAATGAATTTCAATGCTTCTATAGTCAATTGTGCCCCAGCTCGCGATCCAGCGGCCATCATCCAATAGCACATAGTCGGGCTTTACTGTGATATCCGCGACTGTCAGGGTAAGCTCCCAGGTGCCGTCTATATTTGAAATCATGAAAACATTCCATTTTTCCTGCTGCTCTTTGTCAAAATAATCATCCTTGGTAAGTGCTCCGGTATAAAGGTTGTGAAAAGTTACCGTCAATTTTTCATTTCTGTATTTCATATTGATCCTCCTTATATAGTTATTCTCCGTCAACCATGTAGTAGTTGGTAACAAATTCCTCCGATTCCACCTCCATGTAAAACGCTTCACTGGCGTCCGCCGGGCTTTGTGCATCCACCGTAAACTTCTTATTGATTTCCTCCAGCGTATCATAGATAAAAGTGTAAGTTTTGTATTCCATGCCTTCCTCCCTTCGGCCGGTGATGTTCCCCCCCGCATGTATGTCGTATAAATACGGCACCACCGGCCAGCTGCTACTCTTCATGTGCCCGCAGGAATCCCTGCAGTCTTATAGTACCATATACTTAAGTATATCTCTAATAGAAAAATTTTATTAAAATCTTTTATTACTCGATCCCCGGCCGGCCGTGCCATGCGGCGGGTGTGTGCCTGCAGGCAGAATTGTTAAATGCAGTGTGCACTTTTCGGGCAGTGGCAAATATTGCCTATTAAGTAAGTAGGTGGGTGGAGCTATTTGTTTAGGTTGGATTTAACCGAATGTGTGTTCGGGCATGGTTGGTTCGTGCTTCATCGAACATATGTTCTATTAAATCAAAATTTAACTTTTGGCTCGGTAGCACCGGGATACTTT
>JAZOUU010000087.1:0-3961 GCA_045658365.1 Faecousia sp.
AAAAAGCTTTAGCTTTACGTATCGAGTAAAGCGAGTTATTAACAAAGGCACTTACTAATTCGTATAACAAAGCAATAGAAGGGGCGGGGCTCGTTTGCGGGCGGCGGAGCAGTTAATGCAATCGAAATAATATTTCAGTGCGTTTTTCGATGCCCGCCAGTTAAATGCACGTTCAGGGTTTAATCAAGCCTGCGGTTTAGCCGGAGGCTTTGACTTACTAAGTAATCCTTTAGTATTAACGTATTAGAAGAAATACTGGCAAAGCGAATTACAAGAGTTACATGGCCGGAGATCTACGTATTCACCGATAATGAATATAATGACACCTATGCAGTTGAGATAAATTATATATCGCTTTAAGAGCTGCTGCTTATTAAGCTCACCATCAACGTTCCGCATACGGACACGGACCGCATATTCATTATAGATTGGTGCATTCCGGCCAACAATTGGGATGAGTATGCTGAGTATAGTTGCTATAACTATAGTAAACATGAGATTTTAAAATATAATATAAAACGTAGCTATTCTGGTTTGCCAGAGTGTGGCGCTCTGATTATTTTGGGTATTCCTGCATCATGCACATAAAATTAGGCGTAACGAAGCTCTACCTAAAGGAAAATTGTGGAACAAACAGATGAAATATATACAAAAATAATATAAAAAGATAAATTAATGTAAAAATATCAAAAAATCTCTTTACCTTTTTACGTTCAGGGTGTATAATACCCTTCGTAAGAGTTCCTTGCTTGGAATACTTACTTAATAAACTTGGAGTGTGGTATTCATGAAACTTATTATTAAAAATGATTATGAAGAAATGAGCGCTTGGGCTGCAGCACATATTGCAGATGCAATCAATAAACATAAGGAAGACCGCCCCTTCGTGCTGGGCTTGCCTACCGGTTCTTCTCCTCTGGGTGTTTACCGTAAGCTGATCGAGATGAACAAGGCTGGTAAGGTCACTTTTAAAAATGTTGTGACCTTTAATATGGATGAGTACGTTGGTCTTCCCAGAGAGCATGACCAGAGCTACTGGTATTTCATGCACGATAACTTCTTCAACCATATTGACATTCCTGCAGAAAACATCAATATTCTCAATGGTATGGCCGAGGATCTGGAGGCGGAGTGCCAGCGTTATGAGGATAAGATCGCTTCCTACGGCGGTATTGATCTGTTTATGGGCGGCAGTGGTGTTGACGGTCACATCGCATTTAACGAACCTTTCACTTCTCTGACTTCCCGGACCGGCATTCGCGCACTGACTGAGGACACTTTGATTGTCAACTCTCGTTTCTTTGACAACGATCCCAATAAAGTGCCCAAGACTGCACTTTCCGTGGGTGTTGGCACAGTCTGCGATTCCAAGCAGGTTATGCTGCTGATCAGCGGCCATAATAAGGCCCGGGCCCTGCGCCACTGCGTAGAGGGCGGCGTTGATCATGCCTGGACGATCAGCGCGCTGCAGATGCATCCTGATGGTATTGTTGCCTGCGACGAGGCAGCCTGCGGCGAACTGAAGGTTGACACCTATAAGTATTTCAAAGAAATCTACAAAAACGAGAAGTAATTGATTAGAAAATCCTGAACGCACCTGCGTTCAGGATTTTTTGTTAGAAATGGTTTTATTTTGACTCTTGACAAATTCTTCATTTTACGTTATTCTAATTACAGCGTTACATGACTGACGGAAATCGCGGGTCACCGCGGGGGAATGTAATTGCTTATACGCCGACCGTCTGGGCAATTCTGTTCTTTTCGAACCGGATTGCCTTTTTATTTTTATTTTTTTCCGAGGAGCGCTTATCATGAGCTTTACATATAAAGGGCTGAAGGCCCAGTTGTCCCGCCATATTGTCACCGAGGATGAGGTGAACCGCCAACTTCACCGGCTGCAGCAGCAGAATCCCCGGATCGCAGTGATCACCGACCGCCCCACGGAAAATGGCGACGAAGTGGTTCTGGATTATGCAGGTTTTTGCGATGGTGAACAGTTTGCCGGCGGCACCGCTGAAAAGCAGACCCTGGTATTGGGCAGCGGAACCTTTATTCCCGGTTTTGAAGAGCAGCTGTTGGATAAGGTGCCCGGCGAGAAGGTTACCGTGAAGGTTACGTTCCCAAAAGAATATCACGCGGAGAATTTGGCCGGTAAAGAGGCCGAATTCCGCTGCACCATCCATGAGATTCGCGTCAAGACTGCTTACGATCTGGACGATACCTTTGCAAAAGAAGTCGGTCATTGCGAGAATCTGGATGAAATGCGTGAAAACCTCCGCCAAAGCATGCAGTCCTATGCCGACGAGCGGGGAGAGATGGATCTGCAGGATCGCCTGCTGCGGCAGGCTGCGGAGACTCTGGAGTTCCAGCCCACCGAATTCCAGATCAAGGACGAAGTGGAAAACCAGATGCAGAACCTGTCCGCCCAGTTGGCGCAGCAGGGACTGAGTCTGGAAATGTATTGCTCTTTCATGAGCACCGATGAAGAAAAGCTCCGCGCTGATATGCGCGCCAATGCAGAGAACGCTGTCCGTGCCCAGGCAACCATTGAGCTGATTGTGGACCTGGAGCAACTGGAAGCCACCAAGGAAGAAATCGGCGAAGCCTTGGCTGTCGTCGCGCGGCAGAACAATATGACTGTCGATCAGATCAAGGCATACTACGATGCAAAGTTTGAGCAGGCGCTTATCAGAAGTATACTCACCGGCAAGGTCATGGGTCTCATTCGGGACGCAGCTGATATTGCAGTGGTATAACATACATTATTAATATTGTGCCGGGAGGCACCGAAAACAAGGAGGAAACATACTATGGCAATCGTTTTTGACGAGAATGGCAAGTACGTAGACGAAAAGGGTCTGGTAAAGCTGGATCCCACCAAGTTTGCAGACTGGCAGATCGCTGAGGAAGCAGAGAAGACTCTGCCCTCCGTGGAATACTTCCGCGAGAAGCTGGGCCTGCTGCCCGAGGAAATCATTCCCTACGGCAAGACCCCCAAGATTGACTTTATCAAGGTTATGAACCGTCTGAAGGATAAGCCCGACGGCAAGTTCATCGAGGTTACCGCTGTTACCCCCACTCCCTTCGGCGAAGGTAAGTCCACCGTTTCTCTGGGTCTGATCGAAGGCCTGGGTTACATCGGCAAGAATGCCGGCGGCGCTCTGCGTCAGCCCTCCGGCGGCCCCACCATGAACGTTAAGGGTACTGCTGCCGGCGGCGGCAACGCTCTGCTGATGCCCATGACCGAGTTCTCCCTGGGTCTGACCGGCGACATCAACGACATTATGAACGCTCACAACCTGGCTATGGTGGCTCTGACTGCCCGTATGCAGCACGAGCGTAACAACACTGACGAGTGGCTGGCTGCCAAGGGCCTGCGCCGTCTGAACATCGACCCCACCCGCGTGGAAATGGGCTGGATCATCGACTTCTGCGCTCAGTCCCTGCGTAACATCGTCATCGGTCTGGGCGGCCGTCTGGATGGTTTCACCATGCAGTCCAAGTTCGGTATCGCTGTCGGTTCCGAGCTGATGGCTATCCTGGCTGTTGCTAAGGATCTGAAGGACCTGCGCGACCGCATCGGCAAGATCGTTGTGGCATACTCCGTCACCGGCGAGCCTGTTACCTGTGAGGATCTGGACGTTGCCGGCGCTATGGCTGCCTGGATGCGCACCACCCGCTCCACCATGGTGGACTGCCTCAGCCAGGACTATCTGCGCACCGCCCGTGCCAAGGGTGTGTCTGAGCGCATTGTCGTTAACAAGCACGCTTTGAAGCCCGCTATGATCCCCATTCTGAACGTTGCTATGAGCCAGTTCTCCGGCGCTCTGTCCGGTGCTGCTCTGGCTGAGACCGTCTTTAGCTGGCCCGGTGTTGGCCGCCTAATCGTGGACTCCGTCCGCGGCCGTGATATCCCCACCGCCTGCGGCTGTTTGATCATGTCCTGTATCCTGATCGGCAT
>JAZOUU010000088.1:0-1427 GCA_045658365.1 Faecousia sp.
CGCATTTTATTGTTGCGTATGTAGTGGACCAGGTCTGCCAGCACCAGCAGGGCTACACCGTTATAATAGAAATTCACAGATACAGTGATTCCTGCGCACAGCGCAACTTCCACCACGAAAATAGCAATGCGAAAGGGAAGATGCTCAATAGGGTGAAAACTTTTAAAATAACTTACCCCACACAGCAAAGCATAGAGGCTGAGTGACTGAAGCGGCATCCGCCATGGATATTGCGGTATTTGCCGTACAGTATTCAAAAAATCATGTGCACCCAGGGATTCACAGATCCGATAGGTGGTTGTCATACAGATCAGTGAGTAAAAGGCCAGAATCGAAAAATTCAGAGCAAACATCACTGAGGAAATATTCGTCAGATTTCGTTCTGTTTTCATTACTGCCACCCATCTATTCCATATTGATCTACGTTTTCTTTTGTCAGCAGTTCCACCGAAACAATGACCTCATTTCGTTCACAGCCGCCGTTAATAGCCGCATAGGCCTGGCGCACAGCTTCCTCGGCAACTCTTGAAGGGAACTGGGCGCAGGTGGCTGTGAGAAATCCGCTGCTGACCATGGCCTTTCCCTCAGGGGATCCGTCTACACTGTACACCAAAAACCGATCCGACAGACCTGCACCCTGAATCGCCGCCAGTCCGCCGAAAGCACTGGGGTCATTCAGCGCCATCAGAACATCGGCATCCGGAAATGGCAGCAGCAACTGCTCCATGACCGGCATAGCGTTTTCAATCTGTCCGTCAGACTCGCCGGAACCCAGAATTTCGAAGCCCTCATGCCCGGCAATGGTGTCCTTGAAACCCTGGATACGGTCTGCACCGGAGCGGGCCGTGATATGTTCCAGTAAAAGAATTTTTGCACTATCCCGGACAGACAGCAAGTGCTGGGCACACAAGACACCGGCCTGATAGTTATCTGACAAAACCGAGCAGGCTGCAAGCTCGGGATCCTGTATTGGCGCATCCACCACAATGATCGGCACCCCCGCGGCGGCAGCGATCTGAACGCCTTCTTTTGAGGTGTCCCACTCTACCGGCGTCATGAAAATGGCACAGACACCTGCATCCACCAATTCCTGAATCTCCTGGTTTTGCCGCTCCTGATCCATGGCAGCATCCCGGGTAAGCAGTACGTCTCCGTGAAGCTCGAGCTGTCCCTGGATTTGTGCGTCCAGCATCTGGAAGTACGGATTGTTCATGGTCATATAGGTTGCGGCAAATACTCTCTGTTTTCCTGTCTGTCTGGCGGATAAGTCATTAGGACTCCAGTAGAGCAGGTAAACCGTAATCAGCAGAGGTACAACAACCATTATAATAGCTGCAACGGGGGATACTATTCTGCGAATATTCTTCATGATAAGTCCCATCTCCCTAAGTAAAATCTTTACTTATGTCTTTATTATACGAAGTGCC
>JAZOUU010000089.1:0-12803 GCA_045658365.1 Faecousia sp.
AAGGAGGATGTAAAGCATGATAAGACGGCTGGCCCGGTGCGTTCGGGAATATAAATGGGCGGCGATTTTCTCTCCTATCTGTATGATTGGGGAGGTGGCGATGGAAATCACCATTCCGCTGGTAATGGCGGATCTTTATGACTACGGCATTAAACTGCAGGACAGCAATGTGGTAATCCGGCAGTCAATTTTGCTGATTCTATGCGCCGTTTGCTCCCTGTGCTTTGGCGTGGCATCGGCATTTTTGGCGTCCAAAGCCGGAACGGGTTTTGCTAAAAATCTGCGGCATGATATGTTCCATCATGTGCAAAATTTCGGATTTTCCAACATTGACAAATTTTCTACGGCATCCATCGTTACCCGTTTGACTTCCGATGTGGCAAATTTGCAGATGTCCTTTCAAATGATGATCCGCATGGCCATTCGCAGCCCAATGATGCTGATTCTGGCGCTGATTTCCGCCATGGGCATCAGCGTAAGGCTGAGCCTGGTGTTCTGTGTGGCGCTGCCGATCTTGATCATGGCGCTGGTTTGCCTGGTGCCAAAAGTGTTCAAGATCTTTGACCGGGTGTTCAAGACCTACGACAGTCTGAACAATACAGTGCAGGAAAATATCCATGGCATTCGTGTGGTGAAATCCTTTGTCCGGGAAGAAAAGGAAACAGAGAAGTTTACCGAGACTTCCGACTCCATTTACAAGGATTTCTGCAAGGCGGAGCGGATCATGGCGCTGAACAGTCCAATCATGCAGTTTTGCGTGTATGGCTCCATGCTGGCGATTTCCTGGATCGGCGCACAGATGGTGGTAGCTTCCGGCAATGATCCGCTGCTGGGACTTACCACAGGGCAGCTTTCTACCATGTTTACCTATGTGACCCAGATCCTGTCTTCGCTGATGATGGTGAGTATGGTGTTTGTGATGCTGACCATGTCCCGGGCGCCCTTGAAGCGGTGCTATGAGATCTTGACAGAAGTACCGGATCTGGCCTCTCCCGAAGAGAATAAGGTGACGGAGGTGGCGGACGGCTCTATCGACTTTGAAAATGTGGGATTCCGTTATTCTGCGAAAGCCAAGCACAGAGCGCTGAAAGAGGTGAATCTTCACATTCCCTCCGGCGCTACGGTGGGTATTTTGGGTACTACCGGATCCAGTAAGACGACGCTGGTACAGCTGATTCCCCGTCTGTACGATGTTACCGAGGGCAGCTTGAAGGTAGGCGGCGTGGATGTACGAAACTATGATCTGGAGGCGCTCCGGGATCAGGTGGCTATGGTGCTCCAGAAAAATGTGCTGTTTTCCGGTACAATTAAGGAAAATTTGCGCTGGGGCAACGCCGATGCCACCGAGGAAGAGATGATCCATGCCTGCAAGCTGGCCTGCGCCCATGAATTTGTGGAAGGCTTCCCGGATGGGTACGATACCTATATTGAACAGGGCGGTACAAACCTCTCCGGTGGTCAGAAGCAACGGCTTTGTATTGCAAGAGCGCTGATCAAAAAGCCGAAAATTTTGATTCTGGATGACTCTACCTCTGCGGTGGACACCCACACGGATGCTATGATCCGCAAGGCATTCCGGGAGGAAATTCCCAACATTACCAAGCTGATTATCGCCCAGCGGGTGGCTTCCGTGCAGGATGCGGATATGATCGTGATTTTGGATAACGGAGCTGTCAGCGCCGTTGGCAGCCATGAACAGCTGCTGAAAACATCCTCTATTTATCAGGAAGTCTTTTACTCCCAGCAGAAAGGAGGGGATGAAGCATGCCCCCTGTAAAAATGCGCGGTGACGGTCGAAAGGCCAAGAATCCTAAGAAAACCTTGCTGCGGCTGCTGGGATATATGCGGCAGTATATCCCCACACTGCTGGTGGTGCTGCTTTGCATTGTCGTATCGGCCATTGCGCAAACCGCCGGCAGCGAGAATATCGGCAATTTGGTGGATGACTACATCCTGCCGTTGGTGGAGAGTGATTCCAAGGATTTTGCGCCGCTGCTGAAATATCTGGTGGGCATTGGCGGAATTTTTGCGGCCGGCATAGTGGCAAATTTTTTGCAGCAGTATTTGATGGTTTCCGTCAGCCAGGGAACCCAAAAACGGATTCGGGATGAGATGTTTACCAAAATGCAGCGCCTGCCCCTGCGGTATTTTGACAGCAACAAGGCAGGCAATATCATGTCCCGGTATACCAGCGACATTGACACCCTCCGGCAGATGATTTCTCAGTCCATTCCCCAGACCGCTTCGTCCATCATTACGATTGTGGTGATTTTGGTGGCCATGATTCGGGCATCCTGGATCTTGACGCTGGTGATTATGGTGACGGTGACCGGTATCACATTCGTTACCGTGACCGTGGTGGGCAAGGCCGGTAAATACTTTATCGGCCAGCAGCGCTCTTTGGGTAAGCTCAACGGCTACGTGGAAGAGATGATCAACGGTCAAAAGGTGGTCAAGGTTTTCAACCACGAGCAGCAGAGCAAAGAGGAATT
Organism: Faecousia sp.; assembly: GCA_045658365.1. Classification (GTDB taxonomy): domain Bacteria; phylum Bacillota; class Clostridia; order Oscillospirales; family Oscillospiraceae; genus Faecousia. The sequence goes on from JAZOUU010000089.1 coordinate 2,493, forward strand.
CGACGCCCTCAATGAAGAACTGTGTAAAAATGCCTACACCGCAGGAAAACTCAGCAATATGATGGGCCCGGTAAACAACAACCTGGGGTATATTCAATATGCTATCCTGGCAGTGGTGGGCGGACTTTTAATCGTGGTATCTCAGGGAGAATTGCTGAGCCTGGGTAACCTGATGACATTTATGCTGTTGTCTCGTTCCTTTAACATGCCGATCTCCCAGATCAGCAACCAGATCAATGCCATCGTCATGGCACTGGCCGGCGCAGAAAGAATCTTTGAACTGATGGACGAAGAACCGGAGCCGGATGAGGGATATGTGACGCTGGTAAATGCAAAGATCGATGAAGACGGCACAATTACGGAAAGTAAGGAACGCACCGGCCGGTGGGCATGGCGGCATCCCCATCAGGCAGATGGCAGCGTGACCTATACGGAGCTGAAGGGTGAGATTACCATGGGAAATGTGGATTTTGCCTATGTTCCGGAAAAGCCGGTATTGCATGATGTGACACTATATGCCAAGCCCGGTCAGAAAATTGCTTTTGTGGGCGCTACGGGAGCGGGAAAAACTACCATTACTAACCTGATCAACCGGTTTTATGATATTGCGGACGGAAAGATCCGCTACGACGGAATCAATATTAATAAAATCAAAAAGCCGGATCTGCGGCGGAGCTTGGGCGTGGTGCTGCAGGATACCAATCTGTTTACCGGAACGGTGATGGACAATATCCGCTACGGCAAGCTGGATGCTACCGATGAAGAATGCATCCATGCTGCAAAATTGGCAAATGCCCATGACTTTATTTCCCGCTTGCCGGAAGGCTACAATACCCAGCTGACCGGCAACGGCGCAAGTCTTTCTCAGGGACAGCGGCAGCTGATCGCCATTGCCCGGGCGGCAGTCGCCGATCCTCCGGTGATGATCCTGGATGAGGCCACCTCTTCCATCGACACCAGAACGGAAAAACTGGTACAAGATGGCATGGATGCGCTGATGCGTGGACGCACCACCTTTGTGATCGCTCACCGGCTCAGCACGGTCATGAACTCCGATTGCATTATGGTACTGGACCATGGCCGGATTATCGAAAGAGGAACCCATGAGGATCTGATTGCCCAGAAGGGAACCTATTATCAGCTGTATACCGGCGCGTTTGAATTGGAATAAAATGAGCGCATAAATTTGAGAGTTGCACAAAACTGTGCAACTCTCTTTTTGTTTCCCGGTGGAGGTGAAAAGGAGGCGCACAATGGAACACAAGAGCACACAGAGCGAACTGAAAAGGCGAATCCGCAGTGGGAAGCTAAAACGGGAAGATGTGGCACGACGTCTTGCTGAGCTGGCCTTTGGAAAAGCCAATGACTGCGTAAAACTGGCACTGGAAGAGGGCGCGGTGTTGGATAAGCTGGATTTGAGTTTGCTTAGTGAAGTGAAACGCAATGACAAGGGGACGGTGGAGATCCGGCTGGTGGATCGGCTGAAGGCGCTTGAGCAACTGGCGCTTCTGGCACAAGAGGATGGCACAGATCTGGAATCCTTCCTCCAGGCTTTGCAGGGGGGAGAGGGGCAGACGTGAGTTATCAGGCCTTCTCCCTAAAGCAGCGGATGGTACTGACCTGGTGGATGGCGGGAAATCCCAATCGGGAAAAGGAGGCCATCGTATGTGACGGCGCGGTACGTTCCGGGAAAACGTTAGCCATGGGGCTTTCTTTTTTTCTGTGGGCCATGGTCAGCTTTGACGGCATGCGCTTTGGTGTCTGCGGGAAAACCATTTCTTCGCTGAAGCGAAATGTGTTGTCGGAAATTCTTCCGAGAATGGAGGCGCTGGGGGCTAGTTGGAAGGAAAAGAGGTCGGAAAACCTGGTGACGGTGACCTTTAAGGGACATCGCAATCAGTTTTACATTTTCGGTGGACGGGATGAAAGCTCTGCAAGCTTGATTCAGGGAATCACCTTTGCCGGGGTGCTGTTGGATGAGGTGGCGCTGATGCCCCGAAGCTTTGTGGAGCAGGCCTGCGCAAGATGCTCTGTTACCGGCAGCCGGCTGTGGTTTAACTGCAATCCGGCAGGGCCGGGGCATTGGTTCTACCAGACCTGGATTCTGGAAGCGGAAAAGCGAAACTGCTTAAGACTCCACTTTACCATGGAGGACAACCCTTCTCTGACGGAGTCTATTCGGCAGCGCTATCAGCGGCTGTACACCGGAGTGTTTTACCGCCGGTTTATACTGGGGCAGTGGGCTCAGGCGGAAGGGCGGGTGTATGACTTTTTTGGCCCGGATATGGTGAAGCCTGTTCCTGCAGGGGTTTGGGAAAAGTGGTACATTTCCTGCGACTACGGCACGGTGAATCCGACCTCTATGGGACTTTGGGGGTTGCAGAAGGGCGTATGGTATCGGGTTAAAGAGTTTTACTTTAACTCCCGGGCCCAGATGCGGCAGATGACCGATGAGGAGTATGCCGAAGAAATGCGGCGCCTGGCCGGTGAAAGGAATATTACCGCAGTCATTGTGGATCCATCGGCGGCCAGTTTCCTGGAAGTATTGCGTCGCAAAGGCTGGCGGGTACAAAAGGCGGAGAATGATGTACTGTCCGGGATCCGATTGACGTCGGATTGCCTGAAGGATGGCCGGTTGGTGATTTGTGAGGGCTGCCAGGATTGCCTGCGTGAAATGGACGAGTATGTGTGGGATTTGAGCCATCAAGCCCGGGATCGGGTAAAAAAAGAGAATGACCACGCCATGGATGATATGCGTTATTTCGTTTCCACAGTGCTGAAAAAGCAGGAAAAGAGCTTTGCGGCCTGCGCTGTGGAGCGGAAAAAATGAAAGGAGAGGTAACATTGAGGAAAAATCGAAAGGAAGCAAAACCGGTAGCCGCGGTTTGTCAATTAAGGGACGGTAATGCCCATCCCTTTTCTGCCATTCGCAGCTTTACGCCTCTTGGGGGTGGGCAGGAGCGGATGTACCGGGAAATGCGGGAGGCAATTCCGGTACTGGATGCGGCCGTGGGAAAACTGGTGCGCCTTAGCGGTGGTTTCGGTGTGAAATGCCGGAGCGCTGAGGCACAGAAAAGACTGGAGTCCTTTCTAAAAAATGTCCCTTGCGGAAAGGGACAGATGGGAATTGACAGCTTTTTGGCAAGCTTCATGGACAGCCTGCTGACCTACGGTAGAGCCGTGGGGGAACTGGTGGTTTCCGGTGGAAAGCTGCGGGCGGTCTGCTGGGGTGATGTGACGCAGCTGCAGATCCAGGAGGGAGGAAATCCTCTGGAAACGGTCATCTGGGGCATGGATGACAAGGGCTTGATGCGGCCGCTGCCTTATCAGCATCTGCTGCTGTTCATTTCTATGAATCCGGAGCCGGCTCACCCTTATGGTGTCAGCATTTTCCGAGGGATGCCTTTTTTGGCAGAGATTCTGATGAAGATTTACAACACCATCGGCACCAACTGGGAACGATCCGGGAATTTGCGTTACAGCGTGATTTGCAAGGACGATGAGAATATGGATCCCGCCATGGCGCAGGAACGGGGCAGACAGGTGGCCTCCGAATGGGCTAAGGCTATGGAGGACAATAAAAACGGCACGGTACGGGACTTTGTTGCCGTTGGGGATGTGCAGATCAAGGTTATCGGCGGAGAAGCACCGATTCTGGATTCTGCTGTGCCGGTTCGGCAGATCTTGGAGCAGCTGGTGGCGAAAACGGGGCTGCCTCCGTTTTTGCTGGGCCTGAATTGGAGTACTACGGAGCGGATGAGCACTCAACAGGCGGATATTCTGACATCGGAACTGTGGGCGCTGCGGCGGACAGTGGAGCCGGCGGTTCGGAAGATCTGCCGTACCTATCTAATGCTGGAGGGATTAGATCCCGGAGTAGATATCCTTTGGAATGACATTAGTCTCCAGGATATTACCGAAGAGGCGAAGGCGGAACTGTATCTGGCTCAGGCAGCAAAGGCAAGAAAAGAAGCAGGAATTAAGGAGGTTTAATCATGGAAATTAAAAAGCAAACGGAAGTGGCTGCCAGCGGCGCACCGACGCAGGCACAGCTGGAATCCATCAATGCTCAGGCAAAGGCGAAGCTGACGGTGGAGCAGGTGTATGTGTTCTCTGTGCGGTTATGTGACGATCAAGTGGATCGGGACGGAGAACGCTTTGATACCGGTGCACTGCCGGCTTTGGCAAAACTGTTTATTGGGAAAACCGGCATTGTAGATCACAAATGGAGCACAGAATCCCAGGTGGCAAGGATTTTTGAGACACAGGTTGTTTGTGAAGACGGCATTAGCTATATCAAGGCTTGGGCCTATATTCGTCGGGGAGGAAATGCTGATGAGGTGATTGCAGACATTGAAGCCGGTATCAAAAAAGAGGTTTCCGTAGGGTGCGCCATGGGCAGATCGGTGTGTTCCATCTGCGGCGGCGATTACGGAGCTTGTGGACATCAAAAGGGGGAGTACTACGACGGGCAACTGTGCTGCGCCATCCTGAAAGAGCCTATGGATGCCTATGAGTTTTCCTTTGTGGCGGTGCCTGCTCAGCGGGATGCCGGTGTGCTGAAAGGAATGGGTATCGGCAGAAAGACGCTGAAGGAATTGGCAGATGCTTTTGGAGCGCAGGCAGAGTATCGGGAATTGTGCAAGACTGCGGAACTGGGGAAACAGTATCGCAAGGAACTGGAAAATGACATTGTGCGGCTCTGCCTGGCGCTGGATCTGGGCGCGGAAGAGCCGGTATACCGGGGCATTGCGAAAGTGGCAGCGGCGGAGGATTTGATAAAGCTTCGTTTCGCTCTGCAGACCCGGCTGGAGGAAAGCTTGCCGATGCAGACCCAACTGGGGGTTATTTTTGAAAACAAGGAATCGCTGGAAAGCGGTTTTATGATCTGAGGGTATTTCCGGCAAAGCCGGTGACCATACATTATTACTTAGGAGGAAAACAAAAATGGGTTATGACAATCTGAAATTGGAAAAGGGTATGTACCGACAGGAGGGCATGAGCTTTACCCAGGTACTGGAGTCTTTGGACCCCAGTGAGAACTACCGGGGTACAGCGCTGGAAGGTACGGATGCGTTTCAGCGCCAGCTGAAGCGGTTCGGCATTCGTGCTAAGGGCGCAGGTTCTTCCACTGTGGAGAAGTTCTTCCGCACCATGGACAGCGCCGTGCTGTTCCCGGAGTACATTGCCCGTACCGTTCGGCAGGGCATGGAGGAGAATGATATCCTGCCCTCCATCGTGGCAACCACTACCATGATCGATGCCATGGACTACCGCTCCATCTATTCCAATCCCACCGATGAGGACAAGGCACTGCTGGGTGTAGAAGAGGGCGCAGCCATTCCCGAGACCGAAGTCAAGACCAAGGAGCATCTGGTAAACCTTTCCAAGCGTGGCAGGATGCTGGTGGCATCTTACGAAGCCATCCGCTTCCAGAAGCTGGATCTGTTCAGCGTGATGCTTCGCCAGATCGGCGCGCACATCCAGAAGCAGCTGGTGGCAGATGCCGTAAACGTAATCGTCAACGGCGATGGCAACGACAATGCCGCCATTCAGTACAGCGTAGGCAGCAGCCCCATTACCGGCACTTCCGGCGCATTGGGCTACGATCAGCTGGTAGAGTTCTGGGGCCAGTTTGATCCTTACACCATGAACACCATTCTCTGCTCTACCGGCACTATGACCAGTCTGCTGAAGATCCCCGAGCTGCAGAATCCCATGACCGGCCTGAATTTCCAGGGAACCGGCAAGGTCGGTACCCCTCTGGGCGCCCAGATCCATCGCACCGGCGCGGTGGCAGATGGCGTGATCATCGGCCTGGACAACCGCTATGCTCTGGAACTGGTGAAGGCAGGCGATGTGTTGGTGGAATATGACAAGCTGATCGACCGTCAGCTGGAGCGGGCTGCCATTACCTCTATTTCCGGTTTTGGGAAGATTTGTGACGGTGCGGCTGCAGTTTTGAATGTATGATGCTGACGGATCAGATTTACGCCCAGGCGCTGGTGCTGCTGCGGGATCTGGAAGACGGTGACCGGCCGCTTTTGGAGATGCTGTGCCGGTCTGCGGAAAATTCCTTGCGTTGCAAGCTGCGAGACGGTGTATGCCCGGAGGATTGCAAAGCAGATTTCATCGCTTCTGCCAGCCTTTACGCGTTGGCAGCTATGTCGGAAATCGAAAACGGGACGCAGCCGGAGCAGATCTCTGCCGGGGATTTGACCTTGCGGCGCAGCAGCAATGATGCGGCTGCCTGCTGCTTGAGATATCAGGCGGAAATGATGATGCTGCCGTATATGAAGGATCGGTTCTCCTTCGTGGGGGTGTGATATGAAGGTTTCGCTCCAAAATATATTGCAAAAATACGGAAATCAGATCACCGGTGTTTGTGGTGGTATGGAGGTTGCATTTCGCGGATTTTTGCAGCATTCCGGTTCCAAAAGTCAGCGAAATATGAAGCGGGAGGTTGGCCCTCTGGGAGGAATCCCAGGGGGTCAGTATGTGCTGCTTGCACCCATGGAACCGGAACTGTCTGTAGGGGACGTTTTAACGGAGGGAAATTTGCAGGTGGTGATTCGCAGATTGGAAACGGTAAGGGTCAAGGACAAGCCTGTTTATCAATGGGGTCTGTGTGAAGAGAAGGGAGGGGAAGACTTTTGGGGCGCTCCCTTGTAGAAAACATCATTGATGCCCTCAGAACCAATGGGATTCGGGCGGATCGGGCCTGCCCGGGGAAGCGAATGCCGGAGATTCAGTCTGTGGTGGCCGCTGTGCAGTTGGCAAAACTGGATCGAAAGGAAGAAACGGCCACCGTGCTGGTGTCCGTTCTTGCGCCCAGGACGGCCGGGGCTGCAGAAGCAGAGGATGCGGCCATAAGAATCTGTCGATTTCTGGAATATGAGGGCGGCATTCCCCAACTGGAAAAGACGGAGTACTTGAGCGGGCCGGAATGCTTCTGCACGGAGGTCTATGCCACCTTTTCCGGTCGGGAAACCGACTCCGGATGGATTCCGATTTTTCCCGAGGAATCCGATCCGGAAGAGATGCCTGCTTTTTCTGTGGCGGTGAATGGGGTGGAGCATCCGTATGTGGTTTCTTTTCGGGGATTTCGGCAGGTTGATGAGAATGCAATGAGCATAGATGATATGCCCTGGCGTTTTCGTATGGAGGAGGTTTATCCGTTGGATGTCTTGGAAAATCCGGTGCCGCTCTCCGAATTTTCTCTGAAGGCGACACGGGCGGCGAGAACGGAATTGTTTACGGGTTGCGTGTTGACGTCGCACACCCGGGAGCTGCGGGCAGATGGACAGCACCAAATTTTGGAAGGTACGGCAGCCTGCTTGACGGTTAGTTGATTTAACGCGCAGTAAAATGCAAAGCACTCCAAAACGAGAGATTTTTCTGCAAGATAAAGAAAAAAGCCACGGCAAGGCTGACGCCTGCCGTGGCTTTTTGATGCAGTATTGCGGAAAAGATCCGGTTTGGAGCGTATAAATCCCTATACGCACCCGACCTTCGGAGGGCTTTCTTTATAATTGATTCTCTTTAAGAAGATCTGCAAGGGTAATACCCTCAAAAAAGTCGTCGATCATCTTGTCCAGCCGTTCCCACATGGGCAGGGCGTGACAGCATTCGGAACGGGAGCAAGCGGCTGCCCCCAGCGCGGTGCAGGAGGCCACATTCAATGCGCCTTCTGTCAGTTTTAAAATTCCGCCGACGGTATATGCTTCCGGTGCTCGGTTCAGACGGTAGCCGCCGCCCTTTCCGTGAGCAGCATCCACAAAATCCGCTTTGGACAAGGTGGTCATAATGGATTCCAGATACTTTTGAGAAATGGATTCTGCTTCTGCGATCTCCTTCAGGGGCACGTACTCCTCATTTCCCCGGAGGGCGAGGCAGACCATTACCCGCAGCGCATAGCGCCCTTTTGTAGATACGATCATAGGCTTAGTCGCAATGAGCGCAATGCTCGCAGTCGGGGAACTGGCTGTGATCGTAGGGAATACCATTACGGTCAAAATAATCCTTCAGCGCATTTTTGATGGCTTCCTCTGCCAATACGGAGCAGTGAAGCTTGTGAGCAGGCAGCCCGTCCAGAGCTTCTGCCACGGCTTTGTTGGTCAGCGCCATGGCTTCATGAATAGACTTGCCCATGATCATTTCCGTGGCCATGGAGGAGGACGCGATGGCGCTGCCGCAGCCAAAGGTCTCAAATTTTACATCCACAATGATGTCATTTTCAATTTTCAGGTAGATCTTCATGATATCGCCGCACTTGGCGTTGCCTACCTCACCGACGCCGTCGGCATTCTCAATCACGCCTACGTTCCGGGGGTGGGTAAAATGGTCCATAACTTTTTCACTGTAAAGTGCCATAATGTATCTCCTATTACAAAATATATTGACGTTTGCCGGTGGTCAGATCTCTCCAGACCGGGGATATACTACGCAGGTAGGAAACGACCTCGGGAACTACGGTGAGAATGTGGTCAATCTCTTCTTCCGTATTGTATTCGCAGAGGGAAAGCCGCAGAGAGCCATGGGCCACATCGTGGACTCTGCCGATGGCCAGCAGTACATGGCTGGGGTCTAAGCTGCCGGAAGTACAGGCAGAGCCGGAAGAAGCCGCCACACCCTTCATATCCAGAAGGAGCAGGAGACTTTCGCCCTCGATCCCTTCAAAGCAGAAGCTGACGTTGCCGGGCAGCCGGTTATTTGCATCGCCATTGAGCGCGCAATGGGGAATTTTGGAAAGACCGGCAATGAGTTTATCCCGCAGCGCGGTGACCTTAGCAGTGTTTTCCTCCAAATGGGCAACGGCTTCTTCCAGCGCCGCGGCCATGCCGCAAATGGCAGGAATATTTTCGGTACCGGCGCGCTTGCCCCGCTCCTGAGCACCGCCTTCAATCAGATTGGTTAAAATCAGACCTTTGCGGCAATACAGAGCGCCTATGCCCTTGGGGCCATGGAATTTGTGGGCCGACAGGCTCAGCATATCAATGTTTTGGGCTTTGACATCAATGCTCAGATGTCCGACGGCCTGCACCGCATCTGTGTGGAAGGGGACACCGGCTTTCTTGCAGATCGCGCCGATCTCGGCGATGGGCAGGATGGAGCCAATTTCATTGTTGGCGTACATGGTGGTGACCAGACAGGTGTCCTCCCGAAGGGCGTCTTTGACCTGCTGGGCGGTGATGTTGTGATTTTCTTTTACATCCAAAAGGGTGATTTCAAAGCCCTCTTTTTCCAGTTTTTTTAAGGTGTGTAGCACAGCGTGATGTTCAAAGGCAGTGGAGATGATATGCTTTTTACCTTTCCGCGCGCCTGCGATGGCAGCGGATACGATGGCTTGATTGTCCGCCTCGCTGCCGCCGGAGGTGAAGTAAATTTCCCGGGGCTCGCAGCCGATGAACTGGGCAATCTTGGTACGGGCGGCTTCCAGAGCTTCTTTCGCTTCCTGTCCGGCAGAATGAAGGCTGGAGGGATTGGCGTAAATCAAATCAAAATAAGGAACCATGGCTTGAATGGCCGTGGCGCTCATCTTGGTAGTAGCGGCATTATCGGCATAAACCTGCAGCATGATGGTTCTCCTTTCTATTTCCCTAGTAATCGCATAGGTAATATAGCATTACTTACCTAGTTTGTCAATAGGTGAATCAAAAATTCATAAAAAGAGGTTTCTATATTTTTCCTTTTTTCGCGACTTTTTCAGCGGTTATCTCAAAGTGGAAACAGGCATATTAAGAGGGCAGACGAAAAGGAGGGCTGACAAATGAAAAAAATGATAAAAATGACAGCGCTGGCGCTGCTGTGTTTCTGTATTTTACCGTCGCAGGCGAGGGCGGTGACCCAGCTGGTGCCCGGGGGAGAGGTCGTAGGGCTGGAACTGCAGGACGGAACGGTAACCGTGGCGGCCTTTGATGAGGAGCTGGGAAGTGTTTGCCAAAAGGCGGGTATAGAGGTCGGCGATGTGATTGAAAAAGTGGATGGGGTGCAGATCCATACCGCCGATGATATCCGAAATGCTTTGGGGCAGTCCGATGGCTCCGTCCGGCTGCAAATCAGCCGGGACGGAAAAACCAAGGAGTATCGGGTGACACCTCAAATTACGAAAGATGGCCCTAAGTTAGGCGTCTACCTGCGGCAAGGGGTTACGGGAATTGGTATGGTAAGCTGGTACAATCCGGAGAGCGGCTGCTTTGGAACTTTGGGACACGGCGTGAACAATTCCAAAGGAAAGCTTTTGGAATTGACCCAGGGAAATGCGTATGAGGCCAGAGTACTGTCCGTGCGAAAAGGAAAAGCAGGAAATCC
>JAZOUU010000090.1:0-47949 GCA_045658365.1 Faecousia sp.
GCACGCATTATTTGAATTTGATCTTCTATTAACTTGATATGTACGTATTTTCTCTTTTGCATAACAATACCCCCCAATGTAGTTATTATCCTACATCAGGGGGCTTTTTGTCTATTGTCCAGTTTTACTGGTTCAGTTCAATAGGGTGGGCTGCTTTGTTTCAAAAGGTTGGGTTAATTACGACTTCTAGTCCTCCAATGCTGCGCGGACAGCCGCAATCACAAAAGCAGAAAAAGTGCAATCCTTGCCTTTAATTGCATTTTCTACGCTCTCAACGACATCATTGGGAAATCTGATCGTTTTATTGACAGTGGGTGGATTTTCTGGAATCATAAATTTGCTCATATCTTATCCCTCCGTATGCATTACACTTGTCTTGCTTTTAGCTTACGGCAAAATCTTGTGAAAATATGCATTGCAATTGTAATGCATATTTGCCTGGTGGAGACTACGGGACTCGATTTGCATTTTTGCCCCAAGGGGCAAAATTAAGGTGTGGCCGGGGCCCTACCCGGCCAGCAACACGCCCCCGGCGTGTTGCATTTAGATGGGTTCGAGTCCCGTTCCATGAAAAAATCTCACACCCCGGATGGGGTGTGAGATTTTTTGGTGGAGACTACGGGACTCGAACCTGTGACCTCATGCGTGTGAAGCATGCGCTCTAACCAGCTGAGCTAAGCCTCCGAATTGGAACAGTTAGAATTATATCATAAAAACATAGAATGTCAACCCTAAATTCTTCCCCTTGCGAAATCCCAAAAATCTGTTACCATAGGTTTAAGAGGTGAGAGTCAATGCGCTATGACAACATAGTTTCGGGTATCTTTCTGACAAGACCAAACCGGTTCATTGCCCATATTCAAATTGACGGGAAGACGGAAATCTGCCATGTGAAAAATACGGGCAGATGCCGGGAACTGCTGCCGAAGGGCGCGGAGGTTTGGTGTCAAAAATGCGACAATCCCCACCGGAAAACCAAATATGATTTGATCACTGTGAAAAAAGGAAACCGGCTCATCAACATGGACTCTCAAGCGCCCAACGCGGCGGCAAAGGAGTGGCTTATGGCCGGCGGCTTGGGGGAGATCAGTCAGCTCCGGGCGGAGACAGTTTGGGGCGATTCCCGGTTTGACTTTTCCTTTGTGAAAGATGGAAAGCTCTGCTTTTTGGAAGTTAAAGGTGTGACATTGGAAAACGACGGAGTCTGCGCCTTTCCGGATGCGCCGACGGAGCGGGGCGCGAAGCATCTAAAGGAGCTTTGCAAGGCGGTAAAGGCTGGTTATGGCGCTTACGTGCTGTTTGTGATTCAGATGGCGGATGTAGCTTATTTGCAGCCCAATGATGCCACCGACCCGGCCTTTGGGCAGGCACTGCGGCAGGCGGCGGGGGAGGGCGTAACGGTTCTTGCCATGGATTGCATTGTGACAGAAACAGAAATGACCCTTTGCAGCCCCGTAAACGTGATATTGTAAAAAACATCCCCTCCATCGGAGGGGATGTTTTTATTTTATCGATGCCACAATATCATCCAGGGCCTGGTAGAATCGACCCAAATGCAGGCCGTCCACCAGCGCGTGGTTGCATTGGATGTGCAGGGGTAGCAAAATTCGGTCATGATCCGGAATGAATTTGCCAAACACCAGCCGGGGATTGCTGTCAGCGGGGATGGGCGTGGGTTCGGTAATCTGAGTGAAAGAGACCCAGGGTACGCAGGAGACGAAAATCAAATCCGTTTCATCTCCGCCCACATCAAAGCTGCCCCGCTCCCGGGATTCCTGCTGCCGCTGGCTGCCATAGACCAGAAAATCGTCCAAACTTTTGCGGCAATCTGTCCGGCAGTTGGCAAACGTGCCGTCCGGCAGGGAAACGGTGTGAGAGGTGTCGCAGTGGTCAAATTCTACAATCCGGTCATTCACGATTCGCTGACGTAGTTCCGGAACTTCGTTGGCTGCATTGGCAGCAGCCCAGAGGTATGCCAGAAAGGGAGAAGATTCCTGCTTCTTGGTATACTGAATCAGCCGGGTCACATCCACATTGGCGCAGATGCCCATGTAGGGATAGGCCATGGCCTTGAAAAAATCGTAGTGGGTTTTCCGGGGGTAGGTGCTCATATCGATATAGCGCATAGTTCCTCCAAAAGTTCTTCCAACTGGGAAAGGGCTTCAATTTCATAATCTGGCTGCAATTCGTCCGGCGCGGAAGCGTGGTGGGGATTCACCCAGCAGGTGCGGATGCCGGCATTTTTGCCGCCCAGTATATCTGAGGTCAGACTGTCGCCTACTATGAGCGCCTTTTCCGGGTCAAAGTCCGGGATTTGTTCAAAACACCGCTGGAAATAGGCAGGGGACGGCTTATTTTCCCCAATTTCCTCAGAAACAAACGTCTTTTCGAAAAAACGGTATAAATTAGCGCTGGTCATCCGCCCGGCCTGCACCGATGCGGTGCCATTGCTGGCAAGAAACAGCCGGTATTTTTTGCTTAATGCGGCCACAGCTTCCTCCGCGCCGGGAAGAAAATAGTGGCCGATGCCCAACAGCACTTCATAATCCTTAGCAGTGACATAGGGATCTGCCGTCACACCCAGAGCCTCAAACAGCCGGGCAAAGCGGAAGACCTTTACCTGATCCCGGGTGATTTCGCCCCGTTCCAGCATCTGCCAATGGCGTTTGTTGATACTGCTGTAGAGGGTTACATTTTCATCCGTCGGGGTCACACCGGAGGCCAGCAGCGCCTTTCGGATGGCGATGGACTCCGCTTTGTGGAAATCCAGTATGGTATCGTCTAAATCAAGAAACAAAAACTCAAACATGGCGCAGTCTCTCCGTAATTTCATTGGCCAGTTTGGCGAATTCCGGGATTCCCAGAACTTCGCCCCGGACATTTTCATCGAATCCGCAGGCGCGCAGGACGTCCTCTGCACCGGCTTTTCCCAGCTCCGGGAAGCCGCTGGCTAGGCCGTTGCTGAGCTTTTTACGTCGCATGGCAAAGCTGGCTCGGACGGTACGGAAGAACACCTGGGGATTGCGAATGTCCCAGGGTCGTTCTTTTCTCACGCGCAGAGTGATCACAGCGGAGGTTACCTTGGGCTGGGGCAGGAAGCAGTGGGCAGGAACGTCGAATAACAGCTCCGGTTCGGCATAATATTGGCAGAAAATGGAAAAGGCGCTGTAATCCCCAGAGCCAGGGGCGGCGGCAATACGCTGCGCTACTTCTTTCTGCACCATAACTGTGACAGAATCGAAGCAATCAGCCTCCAGCAGAGCGGTGAGAATGGGGGATGTAATGTAATACGGCAAATTGGCGCAGGCCATGGGCCGCAGGCCGGGGAATTTCTCCTGCACCAGCTGTGGGATATTGAGGTTCAGCACGTCGTTCCAGATGATCTCCAGATTGTCGAATTCTCCCACAGTCTGTTTTAGAAGCGGTTCCAGGCGGCGATCCACCTCCACTGCGCAGACTTTGCCGGCCCGAAGCGCCAGCTGCTGGGTCAGCGGCCCAATTCCCGGGCCGATTTCCAGGACTCCGGCGGAGGCGTCCACACCGGCATCCAGAGCAATGGATTCCGGCACCCAGGGGGCAATGAGAAAGTTTTGGCCCTTTGCTTTCGAAAAGTGGAAGCCGTGCTCTGCAAGCAGGGGCTTCATCACTTGAATATCACAAACATTAATCATAAAAAATCCGCCTTTCTTTCGGCTAGTATACCAAAAGAAAGGCGAATTTGCAAGAATTATCCCAAGAAATAAATAGTACAGTCGCGAATGCCAAACTGGATGCATTCCTCAACAGTATCGAAGTACAGGTCAACCCGGTTGCCCTTGATGGAACTGCCGCAGTCTTCTGCCACAGCGATGCCGTAAATATACTCTCCGTCGTTGGTCACTATGTACATCCGGGTTCCGTAGGGAATGACTCTGGGGTCTACCGCAATGGCGCCCACCCGGCAGTATGTGCCGATGGCAGTAAATTCCGTGCAGCCGGGATCGGTGTTATTGTAGGCGGTTGCCCGGAATTCCTCTGCTCTGGTGTAGGTGAGGACTTCTCCCTCGGGGGTGGTGATGGTGCCGTTGCCGATCACGGGCTGTTTGGGAACTTCGGGTTTTTCGGGCTCAGGCTCGGGCTTAGGCTCGGGCTCAGGCTCCGGTTCTTCCGGCATGGGGATGGGCTCCTGAGTTTCCACGTCTGTACCGATGGCAATCACAGCATCCACCGGCTGACGCGTAACCTCCTGGGAGGTTATCACCCGGTTGACTTCCTGACCATTCACGTTATAAACTGTGGCGGTGCAAAGAAGCTGCCCATCCACACCGGGAGTCAGTACCACCTCTTCGCCTTCCTTCAGGGAAGCATCATAGCAGTAGACTGTACTGTGGGGGATCAGGGTGGTGTAGGTTTCCTCTGTCTGAATGGACCGGGAAATGGTCAAAACCATGCCATCGTAGGTGGCGGTATTCAGGGGGAGGGAAAGTACATCGCCTTCTGTGAGAATCAGATTGGTACGGTTCAGCAGAGATTCCACGGTTTCGCCATAGCTGTTTACCTGCAGTTCTTTATTACCATGGAAGATGGTGATGGTCTGCTTTCTCTGAATGGTGATCTCGGATACGCCGAAAGCGTTCTGTGTCGTGTAGGTATCATCCTCGCCAAGCTGCAAACCGGCTTCGTTCAAAATATCAGCAGGATCGGTGGCGTAGGTGGTGTGGAGCACGACGCGGTCTCCGTCATTGATCAAGTAAGCGTTTCTGGCAAAAGCCGTCTGCGCAAGTAAAACCGTAGCGCAGATCACAATCAGCATCACAGCGACGACACGTGTCAGAAACTTCATTTTCTTTTTGACAAAACGATTATATTCCAGCATAGAATGTACCTCCTTTCGGAACGGATATGTACGATACGGAAATCGTATCAAATAGTTACAGAATGAATTTATGCAAAGGAAAGTGAATGTATTATAACATTTTGAGCCAAAAAGTCAAGCTTTTTTCTTAAAAGACCACAATTTGACAACATTTTGAAAAATTATGTAAATTTTATTATGTAAACTTGCGTTCAAAATATACGTTTTTACGAGGCGATTCACCACAAGATATTGTAAAAAATGACATTTTGTTAACATAAATCGTCGAAAATATGCAACCGGGTTTATGAAACCCAATTTGGGGATTATGGTGACCGATTTTGCCTCTTCAGAAGGGATTTTTTCTCCACGGGGATTGACATTTAGGCGGTTTTGTGGTAAATTTGCTCCAGAAAAAGGCTGCGATGAAGACACGCGCGAAAGGTCCGAACCTCAGAGAGAAGCCGGTTGGTGAGAAGGCTTTGGTACTTGGATTTCTGCGATACCACTTCTGAGCCGCAGGGAAGAAATGTCCTGCCGGGTGCGCCCGTTAAAGCGTCAATGAGTGACGGCAATGCCGTAACCAGGGTGGAACCGTGGAATACTTTGTATCCCACCCCTGATTTTTCAGGGGTGGGATTTCTTTTTTCTGCCCCCAACAAAAGGAGGAACCAAAGATGTCCGAAGAAAACCTGTATACTTTTGAAAATCCCGAATACCGCAAAACCTTCTGGCACACCAGCTCCCATGTGATGGCCCAGGCCGTCAAGCGTTTGTGGCCGGAGGTGCAGCTGGCCATCGGTCCTGCCATCGACGAAGGCTGGTACTACGACTTTGACGCACCGTTTTCCTTCACTCCCGAGCATCTGGAGAAGATCGAAGGGGAGATGAAGAAGATCGTCAAAGAGCGAATCCGTCTGGAGCGCAGCGAACTGCCCCGGGCCGAGGCCATTGCCTGGGCGGAGGCTCATAATGAGCCTTACAAGAAGGAATTGATCGAAGACCTTCCTGAGGATGCGGTCATTTCTTTCTATACCCAGGGTGAGTTTACCGATCTGTGCGCCGGCCCACATCTGGATCACACCGGTCGCCTGCGGCACAACGGCTTTAAGCTGACCAAGTCCTGCGGCGCTTACTGGCGCGGTGACAGCAACCGCAAGATGCTGCAGAGAATTTACGGCATTGGCTTCCCCAGCAAGGATGAGCTGGATGCTTACCTCACCGCCCAGGAAGAGGCCCTGAAGCGGGATCATAACAAGCTGGGGCGGGAGCTGGAATTCTTCACCACCGTGGAAGAAATCGGACAGGGCCTGCCCATCCTGCTGCCCAAGGGCGCAAGAGTCATCCAGACCCTGCAGCGCTGGATCGAGGACGAAGAACAGAAGCGCGGGTATCTTCTGACCAAGACGCCTCTGATGGCCAAGTCCGATCTTTACAAGATCTCCGGCCACTGGGATCATTATCTGGACGGCATGTTCGTCCTGGGTGATCCCAATGACGAGACCAAGGAGTGCTTCGCGCTGCGGCCCATGACCTGCCCCTTCCAGTATCAGGTCTATCTGAACCGGGCCCGTTCCTACCGGGATCTGCCCATGCGCTTGGGCGAGACTTCCACCTTGTTCCGCAATGAGGATTCCGGTGAAATGCACGGCTTGATCCGTGTTCGCCAGTTCACCATTTCCGAGGGCCACCTGGTGCTTCGTCCCGATCAGCTGGAGGAAGAGTTCCGGGGCTGCCTGGAGCTAGCCAAGTATGTTCTGGATACTGTGGGCATGCTGGAAAATTGCACCTTCCGTTTCTCCCAGTGGGATCCTGCCCGGGCCGGCATCAAGTATGAAGGCACTGCCGAGCAGTGGGAAGAAGCTCAGCGGGTCATGGGTGAGATCCTCGACAATCTGGGTGTGGAATACTCCATCGGCATTGACGAGGCCGCTTTCTACGGTCCTAAGCTGGATATTCAGTATAAGAACGTCTTTGGCAAGGAAGATACCATCGTTACCATTCAGATCGATATGCTGCTGGCCCAGAAGTTCGGTATGGAATACACAGATGCCGACGGTCAGAAGAAGATTCCTTATATTATTCACCGCACCAGCCTGGGCTGCTACGAGCGTACCCTGGCCTACCTCATCGAGCGGTATGCCGGTGCGCTGCCTCTGTGGATGATGCCCACCCAGGTGAAGGTGATGCCCATCACCGACCGGGCTCACGAGTATGCCAAGGAACTGGCCGCCAAGCTGAACGCTGTCAACATCCATGCAGAGACTGACTGCCGCAGCGAGAAGCTGGGTTACAAGATCCGGGAAGCTCAGCTGCAGAAGATCCCCTATATGCTGGTGGTTGGCGACCGGGATATGGAAAATGGCACGGTTTCCGTCCGCACCCGCAAGGGTGACGACTTAGGCGCAATGACTCCCGACGAGTTCATCACCAAGTGCCTGATGGAAATTGCCACTAAGAGCAAGGAAGTTTAAGCATTATAAAGTTACAAGCCGCCTGATATCGGGCGGCTTGTTTTTTAATGGTGGGTGTGGTATACTGTACCAAAGAAACCGATTCTTACAGGAGGGGCTATGGGAAAAATAACACACTGGAAATGGCTGGTTCCCGGGGCCTTTTTGCTGTTGGGAATGTTTCTATACAGGGCTGTCCACGGCCATGGCTTTTTGGGACTCATCTGCTTTTGTGTTGCCGGGGTGATTGCCTGCTATTATTTGCTGAATTTACTGCAAAGAAAGTATCAAAAAGCAGCCAAGGTGTTGAGAACCGTCCTAACAGCAGGGCTTTGCCTTGGAATTTTTACCTTTGCGGTTACAGAAGCGCTGATCATCAAGGCCAGTCTGGGAAGTGATGATACAGACTGTCGGTACATCGTGGTGCTGGGAGCAAAGGTGAACGGAACAGAACCCTCGATATCCCTAAGTGACCGGCTGGATGCTGCTTATGATTATCTGACGGAGAACCCAGGGGCGATTGCGGTCTTGTCCGGGGGACAGGGGGAGGATGAAAACCTCACCGAAGCGGAGTGTATGTTCCGGCAGCTGACCGCCCGGGGGATCGATCCTCAGCGGCTGTGGATGGAGGAGCAAGCGACATCAACCTGGGAAAATTTGAAGTTTTCCTTAAACCTCATTGAAGAAAAAACCGGCACCAGGCCCCAGAAAATCGGCCTGCTGTCCAGCGAATATCACCTGTTTCGGGCGGGCCTGTTCGCCCGGGATTGCGGCGTGGAGGCGGTGGGCATCCCGGCGAAAACCAGTTGGCTATCTATTCGGCTGAACTACTTTTTGCGGGAGGTTGCCGGTGTCTGGCACTATATTATTTTAGGAGGACAGTATCATGATTGAACGGATGTATGCCGAATATGCCTGGGAGAAGACAGAAAATCTGCTTTCCATCGATTCTCCCTCTGGTTATACCGAGAAGGCGGCCCTGTGGGTGAAGGAAGCCTTTGAAAAGCTGGGTTTTGAAGCAAGCGTCACCCAAAAGGGCGGTGTTATGGTGGATTTGGGCGGCGAAGACCGGGACGATGCTCTGCTTTTGGAGGCTCATGCAGATACCCTGGGTGCTATGGTGGCGCAAGTCAAGGGCAACGGTCGGCTGCGGCTGACTGCCCTGGGCGGTATGAATCCTAATAACGGCGAAGCGGAAAATGTGTGGGTCTATACCCGTTCCGGGAAAATTATCGATGGCACGCTGCAGCTTTGCAATGCTTCCGTCCACGTAAATGGAGAATATTCCAATGCCAAGCGCTCCTTTGACACCATGGAAGTGGTGCTGGACGAGGATGTGAATTCCACCGCAGATACCAAAGCTCTGGGCATTGAGGTGGGGGACATTGTTTGCTTTGAGCCCAGAACCCGCCGCACTGCCTCCGGATATCTGAAGAGCCGCTTTTTGGACGATAAACTGTCCGTTGGCATTCTGCTGGGCTTTGCCAAGTATTTGAGCGATCATGGAATCACTCCCAAGCGCCGCACCTATGTTCATGTGACGGTGTATGAAGAGGTAGGGCATGGCGGCTCTGCTTCGGTGCCCCGCGGCGTTACGGAGGCCATTTCTGTGGATATGGGCTGTGTCGGCGATGGCCTGCAGTGTACGGAAAAGCAGGTTTCCATCTGCGCCAAGGATTCCGGTGGCCCCTATTCCTACGAGGTGGTGGGCAAGCTTATTGAAGCAGCCAAGGCAACCGGTGCGGATTATGCAGTGGATGTGTACCCATACTACGGCTCGGATGTAGAGGCGACGCTGCGCAGCGGCGTGGATATCCGCCATGGTCTGATTGGCGCCGGCGTCTATGCCAGCCACGGCTATGAGCGCAGCCATATTGACGGAGTATATAATACCCTTAAGGTGCTGGCAGGCTACCTGTCGGTATAAGCTGCTTCCTAAATCGTAAATAAAAAAGTACGTCTCCCTCAAAACTTTCTCTTGCTTTTTTAGGGAAAGTGTAATATACTATCTAAGCACCGATGCCGGTGTGATGGAATGGTAGACGTAGTGGACTCAAAATCCACCGCTGGCGACAGCGTGCCGGTTCGAGTCCGGCCACCGGCACCAAAATATCCCGACCCCCAATAGGGGTCGGGATATTTTAATGTAGGTAGGACTCGAACCCATTTAAATGCAACAGTCCGGTGGACTGTTGCCGGCGAGGGCTGGACCGAGCCGAACCTATATTTTCTTTCCCATGGAAAGAAAATGCAAATCGAGTCCGGCCACCGGCACGAGGGGGCGATTTTGCTGCCCCCTTTTTCTTGACAAGAATTGGTAGAAATGGTAGCATAAAAAGGATGATACTAATGCCGAGGGTCTTCGGATCGGCAAGACGGTCACCCGTAGTAATTACAGCGAGACCCATGAGTATTACTATAACAACGGCAACTTAAGCTGTGACCTCATTACCGTCGTTGACAATGGCGTAACATCCAACCACCACCTGAAGATCTCCTATGACGAATCCGGCAGACCTCTTGTGATCACTTATGACCACAAATCCTATTACTACCTGCTGAATGCCCAGGGAGATGTGATGGGGCTCTCTACCGTGTACGGCGTTCTGAAGGTAGCCTACACCTATGATGCATGGGGCAATGTGCTGAGTGTCACCGGTTCTATGGCCGACACCCTGGGCTACTGGAACCCATGCCGCTACCGTGGCTATGTCTACGATAACGAAACCCAACTCTATTACCTCCAGTCCAGATACTACAACCCGGAAGTCGGCAGATTCATCAATGCGGATGCACTTGTCGCAACCGGCCAGGGCCTGCTGGGTAATAATATGTTTGCATATTGTAATAATAATCCAATAATATACATGGACTCAACGGGAAATAGGCCAATTAGCCGAGATATGTGTGCATATATGTTTGATGGAGGTGGCCATGTACCTAAAATGATCACCAGTCAATACGATGAGGACGTTGGAAACAAACGACTTGGTATTGCAACTGTTTCACACGGCGGATGCGGGGCTGTAGCCACATACAATGCACTAATTACCTTAGGAACTGCAAAGTCTTTTGACGAAGTTTTGAGTTATTACAATGGATCGTATGATAGAACCGTCGCTGGCGGCTTATTAGGCATACTCCCACACCAAGTAGCGAACTACTTCAGAGATAATGGATATCGCGTTATTATGACAAATAATGCTGATGGCATAGAGATATTCTCCCGAACAGCGGATGCCTGTATTTTGTGGTATGCATATCCTAAAGAACCTCTGTTTAATGCACACTTTGTGCATTACCACAAATATGGTAAGCAGTATAAGGCATATAACACGAACAGAAAAGGCGGAATATCTATATTCGAACATCCATATGACTATGGAGATGACGGAAATCGTTATTGCCCCATCGGTATATTTATCTATCAGTAAGGAGTATGTAGTATGAAAAGCGGTATTATGTTGCTAATGGTCCTCGCCTTGCTTTTCGGATTATCTGCTTGCGAATTAGAATGTCCGTATCCGAATGATGGTGTATGGTATTGCGAAGAATTGCAGGCACGGTTTACAATGAGGCAGGCGGACACCTTTGTTTCTCCGGACGAAGAATATTTTGTTGATAAATGGGAAGACTATGTCATCGTAAATGGTGATAGAATTTCCATTGGGTTGGAGAGTGACCGCGGTGCAACCTACGTCTGGATTGTTTGTCAGGAGTTGGAACATCCGGATTTTTACTGTGGAGAGATAATATACTCATTTAATTTTGTGAGTCTTTCCGATACTAAGTATGTTCTTGAAGATGATGCAGGAAAGCAATATACTTTCCTACGAATCGGAGATACGCCAACTGACAATTAACAAAAACGAATACCTAAGTCGTTTCATCAGCGAGCGCTTTAAAAGAGAAAACAGTTGGAGGGATTAGCCTCCCTTCAACTGTTATCCTTGCAAAGGCATATGCCTATAACAATCCTGAGAGCACGGTTTCCGGCACGCCCACAGATACGGTTACTTATACCTACGGTGACGATGACTGGGGCGACCTGCTGACTGCCTATGACGGCGAAACCATCACCTATGACAATGTGGGCAATCCCATCTCTGACCCTATTAATAGCATAAAAAATGGTAGGCACGTTCGTGTCTACCATTTTTTTATCACTTAAGGAACGACCCTGCTCTGGGGAAGTTTTAATCCTATTAGGAAGTAGGGCCATTGGGTTCCGTGGGAGTGCTGGGATCCGTGGGAGTGCTGGGTTCCGTAGGTTCACTGGGCTGCGTAGGGTTGGAGGGAGTCACTGTGGGGCTTGTTTCAATCTCCACTACCAACTGATCCAACTTGTCATAATGGGAGAACGCAATGAGCTTCTTGACAGGCTCCGTAGTTCCATCGGCATAACGGTACACCCGGTAGGTGCAGATATCATAGCCAGTGATGGGCTGAACGAGCACGTCGCCGTTCAGATAGCCGTCGGGATTGTCTGGCAGCATGGTATGCTTTAAGGTCTCGGGGGTGTAGGTAGCCAGTGTTTCATAGAGAATGTCCACACTGTATTCCTTGTTTTCCGTCCCCCAGATGCTGATCTGCAGAGAGCCGGCATCGGTTACCTTCGCTTCAATGCGAATGGGACGGCCGGTGGTGTTTTTGAAGGACAGATCCATGACGCCGTAGCTGACATTGGCGTCCAGACCGGCTTCAATATAATTGGGAGCGTAAATATGATTGTGCCGTTCCAGAATCTCCAAATCCGCTCGGAGGGCGCAGTAATACAGTGCGCTGGAAACCTGGGAGATGCCACCGCCGATGACCGGTTGAGGCGTTTTTCCTACATAAATAACAACTTCCTGGTATTTATCCGCAGCTGTGGGACAGCCAACCACTTCGTTAAAGGAGAAGATTTCGTCTGCCTTTAGAATCTTGTTGTTGATGGCCCTGCAAGCCAGCTTTAGATTGATGATCAGATTCTTATCAATGGATGCAGGAGTGCTGAAAAATGCAAGTTCTTTCTCAAACAGACCGTCCGTGAGCTCTGCGGCAGTGAGATTAGGTCGCAGGAAAGTCAGGGGGATTTGGATTTCATCTCCGTATTTGGCATTTTCAATCATACCCCGGACCTGCTCCAGATCAAAGCCATAGCCGTATTTTCCTTCGGTCACTTCATAGGTAACTTCGTTGAGAACCGCGTCCTCAGGCGCAGTACAGTACTCATTGTATATTGCCTGCAGATCCACAAGTTCGGGGGAAACTACGCTGATATTACCGGCGACATAGAAAATATTGGTGTTATAGGCTTCCATGATCTGCTCGTATAACTTATGGGTGTCCAGACCAAATTCGGCAGTACCCAGCTTGAGGTATAAGGTTTGATAAACGATATCCGTATTGACGTCTTCAAATTTGACATTTAAGTCAGGCTGGTTACCCTCAATCCGATAACTTGGCTGAGACAGGGTGGAACTGTATTTGACACCCAATTCATCCACGGCGTCTTTTATATAGTCCGTATTTAAGTTTAAGTAGGGCAGAATGGAAATTACATGAGACGAGGTCAAAGACTGCTTTTTCGCATTCTGGCGCTCTGAGCGGGAGCCGGAACGTCCGTATTGGTATGCTGCATCCACCACGGCGGACACATTTAGCTTTGCACCGGATTTCGACGGAGTGAAATGAACCTCGGTATCATGAACGCTGACCACCATATCCAGCTTGGAATAGGTGTCAGCAGTGGCTTCCCGGAGGGCGTTTCGTGCCTGCTCGGGAGTCATACCTCCCAGATTGATGCCAGCGGCATAGACATTGTTTAAAATCAGACCGTCATCCTCCGGCGCAGCGAACAGAATGCTGCACACAGCGATGACTGCAATCAAAAGTACTGCAGCCACTGTGCTGAGGGCGATGATGGTTGTTTTTCGCTTCTGCGCTGCCCGCTTTGCGCTGCGGGAGCCGGCAGGGGATCTCCGTACGGGAGTACCGGAGGGAACTGTCCCACGGTACGGGTTATTTCGTGCGCTGCTGCCGTTGCGGTTTTGGTTCTGCGGGTTTGAGCGGCGGCGCTCCATATTCCCATTATCGATGGTAAACCTCTCCTATCTTTCAGCGGCCAGAGCCGCGGATATTATCTGCATTTTACAGGGGTATTGTACCACATTTTGCGGCAATTGCAATGACATTTCGTTACCAATCCGTAAAAAACCTGTGAATTGGGTGAGGGAATGGCTATTTCTGGCAACAAACCCGGTATTTTTGGATAAATACTTTACTCTGCCGCAAGCTGTCAACACCGCTGGCAAGCTTTAGCCGCAGGGTGGGTTGTTTTGCGGTAGCCACCAGAGTCAGGCGGTTCTTGTAGTCCGGGTCGGCGCAGAGCTGACTAACTGCATCAAAATGCAAATCCGTTAAGGTAAACAGCACATCGCCCGCCTTCTGACGGATATCCTGAACACCCACGATTTGCGCCTGGGCGCGCAGAAGAGCAATGTCAATCAGATTCAGCACACCCTTGGGAGGATCGCCGTAGCGGTCGATGATTTCGTCCAGCAGATCGTCGGCATCCTCCTGGCTGCGAATGGCGGCCATCCGGCGGTATAGATCCATCCGCTCTTCGCCTCGGGAGACATATTCCTGATCCACATTGGCGGTGACATTGAGGTCCGCGGTGCATTCCGGCATTTTAGGCGCTTCGCCTCGCTCTTCCAGAACGGCTTCATCCAGCAGTTTCAGATACATATCGTAGCCTACGCTCATCATGTGTCCGGATTGCTCCGCGCCCAGAAGATTGCCTGCGCCCCGGATCTCCAGATCTCGCATGGCGATTTTGAAGCCGGAACCGAATTCTGCGAAATCACGAATGGCAGAGAGCCGTTTTTCTGCCACTTCCGTGAGATTTTTATCCGGGCGGTAGGTGAAATAGGCGTAGGCATGTCGTGTGGAACGGCCTACCCGCCCCCGGAGCTGATGGAGTTGGCTCAGGCCGAATCGGTCGGCATTTTCGATAATGAGAGTATTGGCATTGGGAATATCGAGACCGGTTTCGATGATGGTGGTGCACACCAGCACCTGGATCTCTCCGCCAGCCATGGCATTCATTACATCTCCCAGCTGGTCTTCACCCATCTGTCCGTGGGCGACGGCTACGGAAAGCCCGGGGATTCGACGTTTCAGCGCGCTGGCGCATTGATCAATGGTTTCCACCCGATTATGCAGGTAATAGACCTGACCGCCCCGCTCCACCTCCCGGCGGATGGCATCGTCCAAAATGGCATTGTTATGCTCCATGACGAAGGTTTGCACCGGATAGCGGTCGGCAGGGGGCTCTTCGATGGTGGACATATCCCGAATGCCTGACAGCGCCATATTCAGCGTTCTGGGGATGGGGGTCGCGGATAGCGTCAAGACGTCCACGCCCCTGGAGATTTCCTTCAGCCGTTCCTTGTGGCTGACACCAAAGCGCTGCTCCTCGTCAACGATGAGCAGTCCCAGATCTTTAAACTCCACACTCTTTTGCAGCAGCTTATGGGTGCCGATGATCAGATCCACACCGCCGCTGCGGAGGTTCTGGAGGGTTCTCCGCTGTTCTGCAGAGGAGCGGAAACGGCTCAGTACATCAATGTTCACGGGAAATCCCCGGAATCGGGAAACGGCGGTCTGATAATGCTGATGGGCAAGCACTGTGGTGGGCACCAGAATGGCGACCTGCTTGCCATCCATGATGGCTTTCATCACGGCACGCAGAGCAACCTCCGTCTTGCCAAAGCCTACGTCGCCGCAAAGCAGACGATCCATGGGTATGGGGGACTCCATATCCGATTTGATCTCCGAGATGCAGCGAAGCTGGTCGTCGGTTTCGGGATAGGGGAAATTGTCTTCAAATTCTTTTTGCCAGGGGGAATCGGCGGCAAAGGCGAAGCCCTCCTGCCGTTTTCTGGCGGCGTATAGCTGGATCAACTCGCCTGCCATATCTTTGGCGGCTTTCCGGGCCTTGGTTTTGGTTTTTTGCCAGGCATCCGAGCCAATTTTGTTCAGCCGGATGTTGGCATCTTCGCCACCGCCAATGTATTTGCTGACCAGATCCAATTGGGTGGCGGGGACAAAAAGGGTATCGGAGCCCTGATAGGCGATCTTTACATAATCCTTCACCGCGCCGTCCACCCGGATCTGTTCCATGGCGACGAATCGGCCGATGCCGTAGTTTTCGTGAACTACCAAATCTCCGGGGGTCAGATCTGTGAAGGAATTGAGTTTTTGCCGGTTGGTCGCGGCCTTTTTTGATTTCTTTTTCGGTTCACTCCGGGCAATCAGCTGACCCTCCGTCAAAATCGCCAGCTTGGCATCCGGATATTCCATGCCGAAGGGAAGCGTACCCTCTGTCAGAAGAATCTGTCCGGCCCCGGGCATGGTGTTCAGGGGAATGCACAGAAAGGCAGAAAGTCCTTTTTCCCGGAGCATTTCCTGCAGAAGCTCCGCTCTTCTCCGGGTGCCGCAGAGCACCAGAGAAGAAAACTCCATCTTTTGATAGTGGGCAAGATCTGCCGCCGCGGTGTCCATACTGCCGCCGTAGCCCGGAAGCTGTTTGGCGGTCATGGGAAACAGCTGTTTGGGGCGGTTTTCTTCGGGATAGGAAGAGCCGCTAAAGGCATCAAAATAGAGAATGCTGCGGTTTTTCAGCTGCTGCAGAAAATCTTCCCACTGGCAGACGTAATCACACAGTTCCCCAGCCACAAGCCCTCCTTGCAGCAGATTGTCCAGCTGCATACCCATGGCTTCGGTACGGGTTCTGGCGGCTCGTTTCAGATTGCTTTGGTCGCACAGTACCAGCAAGGCGTTTTTGGGAATATAATCCGCTGCTGTGGCCATTTGCGGATAAACAAGAGCCATATACCGGTCGGAGGCAGGGTTTTGCAGACCGTTTTCGTAGGCTGCAAAGTCCTTTTCCAGAGTCTTAATGAGGGATTCATTGGGGTTTTTTCTCCTGCGCTGCCGGGCGATCAGTTTTTGCAGATCCTCGCACAGACCAGTCAGCCCCTGGGGGTGCAGCCTGGGTTGAGTCTCACCCACGGGCAGGACGATCACCCGGTCTGTATTTTCCGTTCTTCGCTGACTGTCGGGGTCAAAGTAGCCCATGGTATCCAGCTCTTCACCGAAAAACTCAGCCCGGAAAGGCCGGTCTGCTGCCGGAGAAAACACATCCAAAATCCCGCCGCGAACAGCATACTGACCGGGGCCCTCCACCATTGCGCAGCGGCTGTAGCCGCAGCCGGAGAGCCGCTGAGTCAGAGCGGTGACATCGTATTCCCGGCCCACTTCCAGAGAAAAGGCGGCGCTTTCCAATACCTGGGGCGGCATGGTGCGCTGGCTCATGGACTCCCAGGACATAATTTGCAGTCGAGTTGCACCGGTGCACAGATCATAAAGCTGCCGCAGCCGCTTCTGTTCCCATGCCCGGGATACCACTGCGGTATCGTACAGGGTCAGCTCCCGGGAGGGGAGAACAGGCGCGGTTTCTCCAAGAAAGGCAAAAAGTTCTTCCTGCAGCCGCTTGGCGGCCATGTCGTCCTGGCAGATTACCACAATGGGCGCAGAGGTATCCTGCCGCAGGCTGGCAATCAAATGGGAACGGTTGATTTGCCCGATGCCTGTGACAGCGGCGCTTTCTCCCCGGGAAATTCCGTCAAGCAGAGCGGAATATTCCGGAAACGTATTTAAAACAGAAAGCAGTGAATTCATAATTTTCCTCCACGCAACAATGCGGAAAGGGGGAAAATGCCCCCCTTTCCGTGGTGTTTTGACAATATATTACGGATGACCTCCGTTATAGCGGTTGGCAGCTTCCGGCACACCGGAATCCATGATGCAGAGCGCTGCATCCGCTGCTCTCTCCAAAGCGGAGGCCAGCGCTTTTTCTTCCGAAGCGGAGAAATTGGACAGCACCCAGTCAGCCAAATCCTGCTCGGCATGGGCTTTCGCTCCCACACCAATTTTGACCCTGGGAAAGTCCTGACTGCCAAGCTCGGAAATGATGGACTTGATGCCATTATGACCGCCGGCAGAACCGTCGGATCGGATCCTAAGTCTGCCCGGTTCCAGAGAGATGTCGTCAAACAAAACAATGATTCTCTGGGGTGGGATCTGATAGTAGGCGCTGAGCTGTAATACGGATTTGCCTGACAGATTCATATAGGTCATGGGCTTTAGCAAGAAAAGTTTCCGGTTTTGGTAGGTTACTTGACCGTAAAGACCCTGGAATTTTGCCTTGTCGATCTTGCAGCCAAGGGTCTGGGCCAACATGTCAATGGCCCGAAAACCGCAGTTATGCCGGGTTTTCTCGTATTCTTTCCCCGGATTTCCCAGTCCGACGATCAGCCAGCTTTCGCTTTTCTTACCAAACACGGCTTAGAACAGATCGGCGATGGAAGTGCCGCCGTGGATATGGGCAATGGCCCGGGCAAAGATGGGGGCCACGTCCAAAGACTTGATCTTATTGCTGGGGGTGTTGGTCAGCACAGGAATGGTGTTGTGCACCACGACCTCCTTGATGGGGCTGGCCTCAATGCGTTCAAAGGCAGGACCGGACAGAACACCGTGGGTGGCGCAGGCGTACACTTCCTTGGCGCCTCCGACTTCTACCAGAGCCTGAGCAGCGTTGCACAGAGAACCGGCGGTGTCGATCATATCGTCATAAAGGATGCAGGTCTTGCCCTGAACATCACCGATGACATTCATAACTTCACAAACATTGGCCTTCTGGCGGCGCTTATCCACAATGGCAAGACCCATGTGAACTTTGGCGGCAAAGGCCCGGGCCCGGGCAACAGAGCCAACGTCGGGAGAAACGACCACAAATTCGTCGTGGTTGAATTTATCCTCTGGGAATTTATCCAGATAGTATTTCACAAAAGTGGGGTTGCCCAGCAGATGATCCACAGGGATATCGAAGAAGCCCTGGATCTGGGCGGCATGGAGGTCCATGGTCAGCACCCGGTCTGCGCCGGCGGCGGTGAGCATATTGGCTACCAGCTTGGCGGAGATGGGATCACGGCTCTTGGCCTTACGGTCCTGACGGGCATAGCCAAAATAGGGGATGACGGCAGTGACACGGCCGGCAGAGGCCCGGCGGCAAGCGTCAATCATAACCAACAGCTCCATAAGATGGTTATTTACGGGCTTACAGGTGGATTGCACCAGGAATACGTCAGCGCCGCGGACGGTTTCGTTCAGGGAAACAGATACTTCACCGTCGGCAAAGGTTTTGACTTCACTGTTGCCCAGGGGGATGCCCAGTTCCTTGCAAATCGTCTTGGCAAATTCGGGGTTGGAGTTACCGCAGAAGACCTTAATGTTCTCTCCGTACGCAATCATCGAAGGATACCTCACTTTATTTCTTTTTGTATACTTGCCAGTGAATTATTACCAAGCTCATTATATCATCTTCATCATAGAAAAAGCAACACCCAAGGCAGAAAAATAACCACGAAAAATTGGATAAAAATGGTGCTTCCTTCGGACAATCTGCCTTGCGGATTCTGCTTTTCTCCACAACAGTAGCTCCGTGAGGAAAATTTGGTTTGAAATATCGCTTGTGCAGTGTGGGATTGTGTGGTATAATATCTGGAGATTTTAAACGCAGGAGCATGCTATGAACGATAAGATTGTGATTCAGGGCGCCCGGGAAAACAACTTAAAAAATGTAAATTTGACCATTCCCAGAGACCGGCTGATCGTGTTTACGGGGCTGTCCGGTTCCGGAAAGTCCAGCCTGGCCTTTGATACCATTTATGCCGAGGGTCAGCGTCGTTATGTGGAGAGTCTAAGCTCCTATGCCCGGCAGTTTCTGGGGCAGATGGACAAGCCGGATGTGGACTCCATCGACGGCCTATCTCCTGCCATTTCCATCGACCAGAAGACCACCTCCAAGAATCCCCGGTCTACCGTGGGAACGGTAACGGAGATTTACGATTATTTGCGCCTTTTGTGGGCCCGGGTGGGAATTCCTCACTGCCCGGTGTGCGGAAAAGAGATTTGCCGGCAGACCATTGATCAGATCGTGGATCGGGTGGAGGCGTTGCCCCAGGGAACCCGGTTTGTGATATTATCTCCGGTGATCCGGGAGAAAAAAGGCGAACACCAGAAAGTGTTTGAGGATGCCAGAAAATCCGGCTTTGCCCGGGTGCGTGTGGATGGTATACTCTATGATTTGACGGAAGAAATTAAGCCTGAGAAGAATAAAAAGCACACCATTGAGCTGGTGGTGGACCGATTGGTGCTGAAGGAAGGCCTTCGCCGCCGCTTGACGGATTCTGTGGAAACGGCATGCAGTCATTCCGGCGGTCTGGTGGTGATCCATCTGCCGGATACGGGGGAGGAGCTGAGCTTTTCTCAAAATTATGCCTGCGAGGAATGCGGCATCAGCCTGACGGAGCTGGAGCCAAGAATGTTCTCTTTCAATAACCCTTCTGGCGCCTGTCCCCATTGCACCGGCCTGGGCTTCCAGCTGGTGGCGGATCCGGATTTGGTGGTGCCGGACAAGACCAAGAGTATTTTGGACGGCGCGATTCAGGTTTCCGGCTGGAACAGCGCAAGAACCGACAGCGTGTTCCGTATGTATTTTGAAGCATTGGCTCAGAAATACCGCTTTTCCTTAAATGCGCCCTTTGGAGAATTGTCTCCGGAAGCGGTGGATGTCATTTTCTACGGCACCAAGGGCGATAAACTGAGAATGACCTATAACCGGGGTAACGGCATGGGTGTTCTGGAGCAGCCCTTTGAGGGCATCATGAACAACATTAGCCGCCGCTACCGGGAAACCCAGTCCGATGCGGCAAGAAAAGAGCTGGAAGAGTGCATGACCACAGCGCCCTGTCCCCACTGTCAGGGAAACCGGCTTTCCGATATCGCCCGGGCAGTCACCGTCGGCGGCATGGGTATTATGGAGTTCTGCAGCCTGAGTGTGGATAAGGAACTAAAATTTATGGAGAATCTGCATCTTCATGGCAATATGGCCGTTGTGGCAGAGCAGATTGTCCGGGAAATTACCTTCCGTCTGCGGTTTTTGATGGATGTGGGACTTTCCTATTTAACCTTGAACCGATCGGCAGGAACATTGTCCGGTGGCGAGAGTCAGAGAATCCGGTTGGCGACCCAGATTGGTTCTTCCCTTATGGGCGTGCTGTATATTCTGGACGAGCCCTCCATCGGTCTGCACCAGCGGGACAATGATAAACTGTTAAATACCCTGAAGCATCTGCGGGATATCGGGAACACTCTGATTGTGGTGGAGCATGATGAGGATACCATGCGCTCGGCAGACTACATTGTGGATGTAGGTCCGGGGGCCGGCAGCCGCGGCGGAGAGATCGTGGCCAGCGGTACGCTGGAGGATATCCTCAACTGCAAGGAGTCTGTCACCGGACAGTATCTGTCCGGCGTGAAGAAAATTCCTGTGCCTTCTCAGCGGCGACAGGGCAACGGGGGATTTCTTAAAGTAGAGGGCGCGACGGAGAACAATCTAAAGGATATCGACGTGGAAATTCCTGTGGGGACACTGACCTGTGTGACCGGTGTTTCCGGATCGGGTAAATCCAGCTTGGTGGGGGAAGTGCTGAATAAGACTCTGCTGGGCAGACTGAACCATGCCCGCACCCGTCCCGGCGCATGCAGGTGCGTGAAAGGGCTGGAACATCTGGACAAAGTTATCGACATTGACCAGAGTCCCATTGGCCGTACGCCTCGATCCAATCCGGCCACCTATACCGGGTTGTTTAACGATATTCGGGATCTGTATGCCTCTACCAACGATGCGAAAATCCGTGGTTACGGACCCGGCCGGTTTAGCTTCAACGTAAAAGGCGGCCGCTGCGAGGCTTGCTGCGGTGACGGCTTGGTAAAAATCGAAATGCACTTTTTGGCGGATGTTTATGTACCCTGCGAGGTCTGCAAGGGCGCCCGGTACAACCGGGAGACTCTGGAGGTGCAGTACAAGGGCAAAAACATTTCTCAGGTGCTGGATATGACCGCTGAGGAAGCGGTGGAGTTTTTTGAAAACCTGCCTAAGATTCGAAAAAAAGCCCAGACACTGGTGGAAGTGGGCCTTGGCTATGTAAAGCTGGGTCAATCCAGCACCACCCTTTCCGGCGGTGAAGCCCAGCGGGTCAAGCTGGCCACAGAACTGGCCAGAGCATCTACCGGACGGACGATTTATGTGTTGGACGAACCTACCACCGGCCTGCATGCGGCGGATGTCCACAAGCTCATTGAGGTGCTGCAGCGGCTGGTAGATGCCGGTAATACGGTGTTGGTGATCGAGCACAATCTGGATGTAATTAAAACTGCAGATTATATTATTGACCTTGGCCCGGAGGGCGGCGACGGAGGCGGAAGTCTGGTAGCCTGCGGCACGCCGGAACAAGTAGCGGACACTCCTGGCAGCTATACCGGCCAATATTTGAAACGTTATTTAGAGTAAAAAACCTGACCTGCGGGGCAGGTCAGGTTCCAATCATTGCTGTTTCTGATAGAGATCGGCAGGCAGACTCTCCGAAAGCTCCAGCAGACGGTGATCCCGTTCTCCGGCATAATCCACCCGGAGAAGATGGTTGTGAACGGTGGGCTCAGAGGATTGGCGGATGGAGATGGTCATGGTGATTCGGGTGCCCCATTCTGGGTTCTGCTCAATGAGTACCGTACCTCCATGGGCAGCGGCAGCAGCCCGGAGCAGCACCATACCAAGACCAATGCCATAGCGGCCGTCCTCAATACCGGGCTCTCTGCGGAAACGGTCGAAAATATTCTTGCGGATATCGTCTTCCATGCCGGAGCTGCCGTTTTGCACCGTCAGATACAGCATGGTTCCCTTTCGTGTCAGCCTGGCATCAATGCTTCCTCCGACGGGAGAGAACTTTAATGCGTTGGAAAGAATGTTGTTGACAGCGCGTTCCAGCTTTTCTGCATCCACCAGACCAAAGATCGATTCTTTCAAGCCGGTATAGTTCAGTTGCAAACCTGCGTGGGTTACCAGGGGCTCTGTGCTCTGGAAGATTTCGTCCAGAATTCCGGAAATATCCCGGGTCTCCTGCCGGGTGGGGGCATCATTGCTGTAGCGGTAGGCATCGGACATGTTGCTGATGATTCGCAGCATTTGAAATAGCCCCCGGTTAATCCGGGCAACCTGCGCCTGCATGGATGGATCCAACTGAGATTCGGTAAGAGGGAACAGGTGATCGGCCACAGTCATAATGCTTGTCAGCGGCTGCCGCAGTTCCTGAGCGGCCAGCGCCATGGCCTGCAGCTCTGCCTGGTCCTCTTCCTGTTCCAAAATAAAAATATCCAGATCGTTTGTCCGTGTTACGGAAGCGCCGAAGGGAGTACCGGAAAGGTTAAGCGTCAGATATAAGCAGCCGTTGCTAAATTCGGAGTATTCCCGGCTTCCTGTGAGCAGCAGATCCGCAATGGTGGTTCCTTCGGTAATCATATGTTGGCGGGCAGCTTGGTTTACGCCTGCAATGATCCCGTCTTTCACGCAGAAAGCGCTTTGAGATATCAAATCCAGCATTGCAGTGGTATTGTTTATTTGTTCCATGATCTTCCTCCTCATGGCATATTTTGTGCAATTTCAGAAAAAAATTCGTCGCTTTTATTCGACAGAATTCGTCTACTTCATATTCTAACGAAAAAATTGGAAAATAGCAAGGAAAATCCGTAAAAGAGGTGAAAAATGTGTCCATACATGATGGTCATAGGAAGCGTCTGAAAGAACGCTTTGTGAAAGAGGGTTTAGATAATTTTCAACC
Source organism: Faecousia sp. (assembly GCA_045658365.1). Lineage (GTDB taxonomy): Bacteria > Bacillota > Clostridia > Oscillospirales > Oscillospiraceae > Faecousia. The sequence continues at coordinate 23,076 of JAZOUU010000090.1, forward strand.
GAATCAGGTTTTGGAATTGCTTCTGTTTTATTGCATTCCTCGGAAGGACACCAATGAAATTGCCCATCATTTGCTGGAGCGGTTCGGAAGCCTTTCCGGGGTTGTAGAGGCCACGGTGGATGAACTGGAGAAAGTGCCCGGAATGGGAGAAAATGCGGCAATGTTTTTGTCCCTTTTGAGTGCGTTCAGCCGATATTGTCAAGTCGACCGCGCTTTAAATGAAGAGAAATTCACAACGATAGAAAATTGCGGTAAATATCTGATGGCTAAGTTTAGCGGAAAACGGAACGAAACCGTACTTTTGCTGTGTCTGGATGCCAAGGGTAAGATGATTTGCTGTCGGGATGTGGGGGAGGGAAGTGTAAATTCCGCTTCCGTTCCCATTCGCAGAATTGTGGAAATTGCCTTGGGAGTCAATGCATCTTCCGTGGTGCTGGCTCATAACCATCCTAGCGGTTTGGCGATTCCGTCGGCGGATGATGTACATACCACCAAGCGGCTGGCCCAGGCCTTGCAGGCGGTGGATATTGTGCTGGCTGACCACTTGGTTGTGGCGGATGAGGACTATGTGTCGTTGGCCGCATCCGGAATGTACAAGCCAGATGCGCAGTATACATTGATTTAAGTATCATATAGGGATAAAAAATGGCCTCCTTGGAAATCCTTAGGATAGAAAAGGAGGCTTTTTTATGGAGAACAAACAATCAGAAACCATTTTGAACCTGGCCCGCTCTTTTGCAGGAGAGTCCCAGGCGAGAACCCGGTACACTATTTATGCAGACATCGCCCGAAAGGAAGGGCAGGAGTGGATCGCCAGAATCTTTGAGGAGACCGCAGCCAATGAGGCGGTGCATGCCGAAGAATTTCTGGAAATGATGAAGACTCTTGGCGCATGCACCGACAATTTGGAGATCTGCGCCGGATATCCTTATCAATTGGGAACTACGTCTGAGAATCTGGCGGCCGCGGCAGCGGGGGAGCTTCATGAGCATGACGAGGCTTATCCCGGTTTTGCAGAAATGGCGCGAAGAGAGGGATATGACGATGCAGCCAGACTGTGGCTGCAAATTGCCCGAATTGAGGGGGTACACCATAACACCTTCCGGCAGATGAAGGAACAGTTTGACGGCGGCACTCTCACAAAGAAGAGCGAACCCATTGTCTGGCGGTGCCTGAATTGCGGCTACACTTACGAAGGACCCAATGCTACAGACCCCTGTCCTGTTTGCAATAAGAGTGCAGCCTGGCAGGAGGGGGAGCTGAACCGGAAGCAAATGATGTCGAAATAATTCGGGAAAATACAACTTTCTGTTTACACAGAGCCCTGTTTTGTGATACTATATAAGACAGGATGAATAAACAGAGGTTGTATAGCATGAATTATGTCGTTTTGGATATGGAATGGAATCAGCCCTGGCCGGGGTCTCCCTCTGCGAAAAAGGTTTTGCCGGTGGCAATCCGTGGGGAGATCATTCAGATTGGCGCTGTTCGGATGACAGAATCCGGTGCTGTGGCAGATGAATTCCAGATCATGATAAAACCGAAATATTACCGTCATCTGAACCGCCGGGTCAGCAAGCTCACCGGAATTAAGGAAGCCCGGCTGAAGGAAGAAGGGATCCCGTTCCCGGAAGCCATGCGCCGGTTCCAAAACTGGTGCGGGGAAGATGTGGTGTTTCTTACCTGGGGATTTGACGATATCGGGATACTCCGGGAGAATCTGCGGCTGTTTGGTTTGCAGGAAAACTGGACAGAGCGTTGGTATAACGCCCAGATGATCTTCAATGCGCAAACAGACGGCTCCAGTTCCCAGAAGGCGCTGAAGACCGCCATGGAGATTTTCGGTATTGAAGCTACGAGACCCGCCCACGATGCCCTTGGTGATGCCTACCATACGGCGTTGATCTGCGCGAAATTGGACTTGTCCAAAGGAATTGAGGAATATGCCCAGGCTCTGAAAAATCACGAAAACGGATTCCACGGCGCAGAACTTCCCGGCTGTATTGCCCGGAAAGTGTTTTATGATTATACGGACAAACAGGAAGCGCTGAAGGCCATGACGGAAGAAGAAAACCGTTGTCCGGTTTGCGGAGGGCAGATGCAGGGGACTCGGTGGTTTTCCCAGCCCGGAAGACGGTACATGGATCTGGCAGGCTGTTCGGAGCATGGAAAGTTCTTGATCCGAATCCGCTTGTCGGAGCAGCCCGATGGTAAGGTTCGGGTGAGCCGGCTGTCTTATGAGGCTACCTCGGAGGCGGCAAGAGCCTATGCCAATCGTGCGGAGAGGGCAGATTCGGAAGAGCATCGCCCCGCTCGTCGCAGACGCCGCAGCAGAAGTTCATCAAGTGGCGTAAAAACAGCAGAATAAGTTTGAACCGGGCGGCAAATTGCCGCCCGGTTTTCTAAAAATTCACTTGACAGAAGCTATCTTCGGTGGTACAATACATCTCGCGATGGTGCTCAGGCACCTGTGACCTTACGGGCCCTTAGCTCAGTTGGTTAGAGCCTCCGGCTCATAACCGGATAGTCCCGGGTTCGAATCCCTGAGGGCCCACCATCAATTCCAGGCCTTCGGCCGTTCATATATAGGGGTATAGCTCAATTGGTAGAGCGGCGGTCTCCAAAACCGTAGGCTCTGGGTTCAAGTCCTAGTGCCCCTGCCAGAAAAGTCTGACATCTTTTGCTGTCGGACTTTTCTGGTATAAGTGAGCCATTCCCTTATTGCATTTCGTTTTGAGACTTGTTACAATCAAAATGAAAGGGGTTGCTTGTATGAAGTATATTACGAATCCAGTTTTTTCGGACAGAGAGAAGCAGTACATTGAATTTATACTGCAAAATGATTTCTCTGAAAAAAGTGTTGTTGTAGAGCAGCTGAATAAAATGAGGGAGACAGAGATTTCAAGAGAGATTACCCCTTATTTCTGGATGATTCAATTTCGGCCTGATGGCGTAAACCCTGGACAAGGCCTCATGCGTCCCTATATTAGTGTACAGGTACTGCATCAAAACGGAATCGCACCGACAGAGTTTAATTTGTACGAAAGAAATGGATATGTATTTGAATTGGAAATCTATAATGCAGATTCTTCGGCAATGGACTTAGACTCCATAATGCATGGCGAACTGTATGTTGAATGATACCTTGTGTCAAATTTGTGTCACCAGTGCAATAGAGCAGAAAAGTTGTTGCGGTGCAATGGAAAATAAGCCTTGAGGGAATACCTCCAAAACCGTAGGCTCAGGGTTCAAGTCCTTGTGCCCCTGCCAGAAAAACAGCGATGGCGAAGCTATCGCTGTTTTTTTTTATATGAACTGCGCAGGGTTTGACAGTATATCGCGCCTGTGCTATACTTTCCGTATCAAATATTGCATGGGCGGCAGGAAATTGCCTTGGAGGATTGGCTTATGGAGTTGAAAGGGAAGAGTATCAATTTCCTTGGAGACAGCATTACGGAGGGCTATGGCATCAGCATCGAGGATCGGTACGATAATATCATCAAGCGGAAATGCGATCTGGCCGGTGTCTATAATTACGGCATCAGTGGCACCAGAATTGCCCACCAAAGAAATGCTAGTAAAGAACCCCGTTATGACCTTTGCTTCTGCGGTCGGGCATATGATTTGAATCCCGATGCGGATATTTTTGTGGTGTACGGCGGTGTCAACGATTATATTCACGGCGATGCGCCTATCGGCACTCCGGAGGATATGACGCCAGCAACTTTTTGCGGCGGGGTGAATTTCCTGATGAATCTGCTGAAGACCAGATACCCCGGAAAAACCATTGTCTTTATGACCCCAGCCCATATGAATACCAATAGCGAAATAGATACTGAGCCCTCCAACCAGCCGGGGAAAAGAGCGGATGCCAAACCCTTGGCTTATTATGTGGAAATTATCAAGGCTGCCGGTATCAAACATGGGATTCCTGTGCTGGATTTATTTGAAAATCTGGGGATTGACCCAAAACGATCGGCAGATAGAGAAACCTATACCGTGGACGGACTTCACTTTAATGCCGCGGGGCATAGGGCACTGGCGGATTGTTTGATCGCATTTCTGAGAAATCTATAAGTGAATGGTAAAAGGCCGACAGCTTTCGCTGCCGGCCTTTTGTACAAATTATATCGTGGGGATCAGAAACCGCCCATGCCGCCGAGAAGACCGCTAAGTCCTTCGGACATGGCTTTAAAAGATTCTTTTAGAGTCTGCCCGTCAGCGGAGACTTCGCCGAGGCCCCAAACCATCAACTGATAGCTAAGGTAAACGGCCAGACCAGCGACAATTGCGGTTACCACTGTCTGAATCAGCAGGTTTTTGCCGGCGACAGTGGCATTCATGCCAGCGTACTCCTTGGCATCACGAACAGCAAAGATGGACCAGATGATCAGCGCAATGGGCAGGACGATCAACTGCATGGTCAGGGAGATGAATCCGAGCAGGATGCCTGCCAGCAGCAGCAGGGTAGGGATCAGGGTGTGATAAGAGGCGATGATAACAGTCTGGGTGAAGGTCAGCTCCCTCTTTGTCAGTTTGGAAATGCTGAACAGGCCCAAAGCAGAAAGGCCGACATATACAACGGTAAACAAAATGCCGATCAGAAGGAACAGGAACACGGGATAGCTTACCTCGGATGCATATGCGCTGGCGCCGAAGGCATCCATGATGCCGGTGAGGATGGAGACGATCAGCTTCCAGCAATAGAAGAATGCAGCCAGTGCATTGATGCCGGCAAAAATTGCGGGGATCTTCAAGCCCTTATTCACAGCAGCGCGGACAGTAGCGTCGGGGGCGCGCAGATAGCCGAGGAAATCCTCCTTAACAGCGTTGAATGTGGAATTCAGCGCAGAGGCGGCAGCGGGCGCAGCAGCGGTAGCCACGGGGGCAGCTGTTTCGGCCTGAGCGCCTGCGCAGGTGCAGACCTGGCCCTCTTCCAGGGGGGTGCCACAGTATTTACAGAATTTTGCCATTGTTTTTTACCTCCTTAATTATTCCGGGGATACTTCGATATTCAGATTGTAGCTTTCAATGTAGTATGCGTAGAGGTCTTCGTAGCTGGTATAGCCGCGGTACTTGGTAAGGCTGATTTCGTTATACAGCGTATTGTCAGTCGGGCTGACGGCAATTGCGGTATCCCTTACTGCGAAATAGTAGGTAGTGGGAGTGGTAAGCTTGTTATCGCTGAGGGTGACGCTGTAAATAAGCCACAGAGCGTTGTCCGATGCAGAGTTGGAACTCTTGTGGGTGGTGAGAATGGTCTTATACAGAGTCAGGTCGTCACCGATGGTCTGATTGGAGTAGGAGCCGAAGTAGGAATTGTGAACGGCTACACTCCAGTTCTCATTCAGATAGTTTGTAATGATTTCCTTGGCGGCGGTCTCATAGTCGCCCATGACTGGGGACAGCTGGCTCAGCTTGGTCACATATTCATGCAGACCGGCAACGGTTACATCCGTGGTGGTGGCCTTCAGCTTCAAACCCTTCCGGGCCAAGTCTTCTTCGTCGCAGGAAATGGTAATGGTGACTGTGTCGCCATTGCTGAGAGAGTAACTTTTGCTACTGTTGAAGTAGAAGTAGCAAATGCGCTCGTCCTTGTAATAGCAGTTGCCGTCTTCAATGTCAAAGCGGTAATCGCCGAAGGTGACTTCCTGTTCCGTAGCTTCCAGCTTCAGGTGGCCACTGCCATTTAAGCCGGTGTAAACGGGCTTGACATACTGCAGCAGGTCAAATTCCACGGGCTCCTGAAGACCTGCAACGGTGATGTCCTTCTTTACAGAGGCAAACAAAAGACCTTCGTCTGCGAAGTAATCTGCCTCATAGGGCAGGGAAATGGAAACGGTGCTGCCATTTTTCAGATAGCCGTTATTCTCTGCATACAGATCAAGATAGATGGTGTTGCGGTACTCATCTCTGGCGTACTCAAAGCATCTTTCACCTTCTGTAAAGAAGAAGGTGATGCCAGCCTTGGTTACGGTTTCAGATTTGGTGCAGGTCAGATAGGCTCTGGCATAATCGGTGGCGCCTTCGTAGGTCACATCGAAATATTCCAGAACATCAATGGTTTCGATGGCCTGCAGACCACTTACGGTGTAGGTGAAGGTGCCGCTCTTCAGGGCAACACCCAGTTCCTTGGCGGCGTCTTCGTCACAGGTCAGGATGATCTTTACTTCATCGCCGTTGCAAAGGTTGTATGCGGTCTTTCCCTCGGGGAATTCATATGTAACATCAAGGGATTCAGCCAATCTTACAAAAGTCTTTTTAGAAGAAACATCGTTGTAAATCTTCATTAAATATTCTTCCGGTGAAATGCCAAGGTATTCGTAGTCACCGTATTCCTTGCAGTCTTCCTCGCCCATGACCCGCAGGAGCATGGTTTCCTCGTCCAGATCGCAGTAGAAGTAGCTGTAACCTTCAAAACCGCTGACTTCTACTTTCACATAGTTCTGCATGGGAACCTGGGAGGCAATATTGACAATCAGCACAATGGCCACAATGACCGCTACCAGAGCTGTAGCGCAGGCGGGAAGAATCCACTTGTTCTTCTTATGGATGGCAGCCACCTTCGCCTTAACAGCAGTCAAGAATGCAGATGCTGCCTTCGGAGCGGCTGGAGCTGCTACAGGAGCGCTTTCCTGCTTGGCTCCGCAATGCTCGCAAAAGGTTGCGTTGTCTTCAATTTGTTTTCCACAATTTTCGCAAAACATAATGATACCCTCTCTTCCTTTTTTTAATATGTATTCTTACACCATACATACTATGTTCATATTTTACACCGCCCGCGCCATAAAGTCAACTGTATTTCCCTTTGTGGACGGGAGAAATTCGGATAGCAATTCATGTAGTTTTATGAAGGAAAAGAGAGGTTTTTTTGCTAAGAATCTTATTTTTTATGTTGTAAAATCCGGCCAAATGATGTATAATAATTTAGTTATAAATTCAAACACTATGGAGTGGCAGTGATTATGGAGAACAATACCCTGTCTCTACAAAAATATATTCAGCCCGGAAAGCGTGTTCATCTGGTAGGAATTGGCGGCGTTTCCATGCGGCCTTTGGGGCTGGTGCTCCAGGGCATGGGACTGATCGTTTCCGGTTCGGATATGAACGCCTCCGTTTCTACCGATGAGCTGATCGCCCACGGAATCCGGGTGGATATTGGCCACCGGGCGGAAAATGTGGTAGGTGTGGATTGTGTGATTCGCACCGCGGCAGTACATAATGATAATCCGGAAATTGCCGGCGCCAGGGCATCCGGTATCCCGGTTTTTGAACGGGCTCAGGCCTGGGGCATCATTATGCGTTCTTATGAAAATGCGGTTTGCGTTTCCGGGACCCACGGAAAAACCACCACTACCTCTATGATCGCCCATATTTTCATGGAGGCGGCCTTGGATCCCACAGTGATGATTGGCGGATACCTGCCCCTGCTTCACGCAGGTCACCGGGTCGGGCAGGGGAACACGATTTTGCTGGAAAGCTGCGAGTACTGCGATTCTTTCCTAAATTTCTTCCCCTCCTTGGCGGTGATTTTGAATATTGAGGCCGACCATCTGGATTATTTTAAGGATTTGGAGGACGTGAAAAAGTCCTTCCGGAAGTTTGCCCAGCTGGCCACCGATGGCATTCTTGCAAATGGGGACGATGTCAATACCGTATCCACCCTGGAGGGTATGGACTATGTGACTTTCGGACTTGGGGCGCAGAACAGGATTCATGCGGACAATATATCCGAAGATTGGCGCAGCTTCGATGTGATTTGTGAAGGAGAACATTACTGCCGCATTTCTCTCGGAGTTTATGGCCGGCACAATGCCCTCAATGCTTTGGCAGCCGCCGCGGTGGCATGGAAAATGGGAATCCCTGCTCAGACGGTGGAAAACGGATTGTCCACTTTCCGTGGCGCAGGCCGCAGAATGGAATATAAGGGAAGCTACAATGGCGCGGATCTGTATGATGACTACGCCCACCATCCCGGTGAGTTGGCAGCGACCCTGGATGCGGTAAAGACCATGGGCTACCGCCGGGTGATCGTGGCGTTCCAGCCCCATACCTATACCAGAACCCATGCTCTGTTTGACGATTTTGTTGAACAGTTGAAACGGCCGGATGTGGTGGTGCTGGCGGAGATTTATGCCGCCAGAGAGCGAAATACCATCGGTATTTCTTCAAAGGATTTGCTCAAACATATCCCCGGGGGATATTTCTGCGCCACGCTGCCGGAGGTGACAGAGCAGCTTAAGGCATTGGCCCAGCCCGGCGATTTGATTTTGACAGTGGGCGCTGGCGATATCTATCGGGCAGGCGAGGCAGTTGTTAAAGAGTAATATATTCACCGTGGTATCGCGGATATTGATAGATTGAACCACTTTTAGTTGGAATGAGGCGAATGATTTGAGAAAATTAAGCGTGTGTGTGCTGTTTGGCGGCATGAGCCCGGAGCATGAGGTATCACTGCGCTCTGCTGAGGCGGTACTCAATAACATGGATCCGGAGAAGTATAATATTTTCCCTGTGGGAATCACCAAGAACGGGGACTGGGTACTCTTTGGCGGTACGGATTACGCAATGATTGCATCCGGCGAATGGACGGAGCATCCGGATAATCGCCGGGCGGCCATTTCTCCGGTTCGGGGTCAGGGCCTTCTGGACTTTGAAGGCGATTGCGTGGTTCGGGAACTGATTGACGTGGTGTTCCCGGTACTCCACGGCGAAAACGGGGAAGACGGCGCTATGCAGGGGCTGCTCCAGTTGGCAGGCATTCCCTATGTGGGGCCCCATATTTCTGCATCCGCTGTGTCCATGGATAAGACACTGACCAAGCTGGTGGCGGACCAGGCCGGGATTTGCCAGGCCCAGTGGGTGCTGGTAAGAAACTCTGAGCTGGATGCCCGGATGGATGCCGTTTTAGACCAGGTGGAGAGTAAATTCTCTTATCCTGTCTTTGTAAAGCCTGCCGGAACCGGTTCTTCTGTTGGCGTTTCCAAGGCGGTTGACCGCAGCGCTCTGCGCTCCGCGCTGCTATGCGCCGGGTCTTATGATGAGAAAATTCTGGTAGAGGAATTTATCAACGGCAAGGAAATCGAGGTCGCTGTGATGGGAAATCAGGCGCCGGTGGCTTCTATTTGCGGTGAAATTGATTCCGGAGCGGAATTTTACGATTATGATGCCAAATATATCACGGATACTTCCGTGGCCTACATTCCTGCCCGGATTCCCGAGGAGGTTGCAGAGCAGGTTCGGGACGCGGCGGTAAAGGTATATACAGCCATTGGCTGCCAGGGACTGAGCCGAGTGGACTTCTTCGTCACCGAGGAGGGCCGCGTGGTGTTTAATGAAATTAACACCTTGCCCGGATTTACCTCTATTTCCATGTATCCCAAGCTTTTTGCAGCCAGCGGGATTCCTTATGGCGAGCTGATTGACAAATTGCTGCAGCTGGCGCTGGAGGCGGCGGAATGAAGCAAAAGGTCATGCTTTCCATTTGCGGAAAACAGTCCTACATGGGGCAGGAGCCGGATGTGATCGAGCTGGTCACAGAGGGGCAGATGGAGTTCCGGGATGGCGGATGGGACATTTGCTATGCAGAAAGCGAACTGACAGGTATGCGCGGCGTTACTACCACCTTTCGCATTGAGCCGGAGAGAATTACATTGACCCGAAGCGGCGCGCTGCGTTCTCAGATGGTGTTCTGTGTGGGGGTTTCTCACGATTCTCTGTATCAGATGGAACTGGGGACACTGATGATTACCGTTTGCGCTACCAATCTGTTTTTCGATATTACGCCGGACGGCGGCGTTGTGGATTTGTCCTACAATATTGAAATCGAAAAAACAGAAGCCGGGAAGATTGATTATCATCTTCTGATCCAGCCTGCAGATTAAATGACAAATGGAGAAGTGATGCGCTTAGGCGCATCACTTTTTTGTTTAAAGCGGAAATTTCGTCAGAAAAGTACATCAGTGAAACGCTATGATAATCGGAGATTGCAAGGTGGGGAGATGTATGCCCAAATGAAAAAACCTGTTGTTGATTATCGAACACTTCGGTTCTCCAATTTAGGAAGCCCACAATTCCGACACTTGCATCTTCTGTGGAGTTGGGTAGGGTATCTTGCGCTGTTCGTTTTGACGGAACGGCTGATCCCCGGAGAAAACTGCTACCCGGTACACTGCCTCCTGGATGATGTGATTCCCTTTTGCGAGTGGTTTGTGATTCCTTATGTTGCCTGGTATTTTCTGATTGCGGTATCGCTGATATATTTCCTGCTGTATAATGTAGAAAATTTCAAAGGTCTGCAGATCTACATTATTGTCACGCAGGTGGTCGCGATGTTGTGTTACATTCTATTTCCCACCCGGCAGGATTTGCGGCCGACAGTGTTCCCCAGAGAAAATTTGTTGACGGATATGGTGCGGACAATTTATGCGCTAGACACCAATACCGGAGTGTGCCCGTCGCTGCACGTGGCTTTCTCGATTGGGATTGCTTCTGCCTGGCTGAAGGAGAAAGGGGCGTCACCCTGGGCCAAAGCTTTCGCAGTGATGGTGGCGGTGCTGGTGTGTTTATCGGTGGCATTCATAAAACAGCACTCGGTCATTGATTTTTTTGCGGCCATTCCTGTTTGCGCTTTGGCAGAATGGATTGCCTACGGAAAAAACTATTGGAAGAAGCTGCAAAAACCACCCCGGTGACCTTTTGTTACCGGGGACAAAATATGCAAATTATCCTTGCACTTTGGGGCAAAAGGGAATATAATATTTTTCGGTTCTGAGAAGGAGGTGGGCTTTATGAGAGGTAAAAACCAGAATATGCTTCAAGGGCCTCTGTTTTTAAATATTGTTACCTATACAGTTCCGATCATCCTCACCAGCTTGCTGCAGCTTCTGTTTAATGCAGCGGATCTGGTGGTGGTAGGTCAGTTTTGCGGAAGTATTTCGGTGGGCGCAGTTGGAGCCACAGGCTCAATTACCAATTTGATCATAAATTTGTTTATTGGTTTTTCTGTGGGCGCCGGTGTCAGTGTGGCCCACGGAATCGGCAGCAAGGACCGGGAAATGGTACACAAAACCGTTCATACCGCCTTGCCTTTGGCTGCGGTCTGCGGCGTGATCTTAACCGTGATTGGTGTATCCTTTGCTGAGCCGCTGTTGCGCTTAATGGGGACACCGGAGAATGTGCTGAAGCTTTCTGCGGTGTATATGCGGATTTACTTTGGCGGAATCGTTTTCTCTATGGTCTACAATTTCAGCGCAGCCATACTCAGAGCAGCTGGGGACACCAAAGGACCGTTGATTTATCTGACAATTGCCGGTGTGCTGAATGTGATTCTGAACTTTATTTTTGTTACGGTATTCCACATGAACGTAGCAGGCGTGGCCCTGGCAACGATCCTGTCCCAGGGCGTTTCCATGGTGCTGGTGGTTCGGGCGCTGATGCACCGCACCGATGCGTGCAAATTACGGCTGAAGGAACTGCGTTTTCACAAAGCGCCACTGGGGAAAATTGTCACTCTTGGACTGCCGGCAGGAATTCAGGGATCGCTGTTTTCCATTTCCAATGTTATGATTCAGTCATCTATCAATTCCTTTGGAGATATCTTTATTTCCGGCAGCGCAGCGGCAGCCAATCTGGAGGGCTTTGTGTATGTATGTATGAATGGCTTCCATCAAACAGCGCTGAACTTCTCCGGACAAAATGCCGGCGCCGGCCAATATGACCGGGTCAGAAAGATACTGCTTCTGTGCCTTGCCTGCGTGGCGGTGGTAGGAATGGCAACCGGCGGTTTGGTTTACCTGTTTGCGCCCAAACTTCTTTCTATTTACATCACAGACTCGGATTTGGCAATTTCCTACGGTGTACTGCGAATGGGATTCGTGTGTCTGCCTTATTTCCTGCTGGGACTGATGGATGTTACCACCGGCGCTCTGCGGGGCATCGGCTCATCCCTTGCGCCGATGTTGATTTCCGTGTTCGGGATCTGTGGATTCCGGTTGGGCTGGATCGCAACGGTGTTTCAAATGCCGCAGTATCATACGCCGGAGGGACTATTTATTTCTTATCCGGTTACCTGGGTGATTACCCTGATTGCCCAACTCATTGCCTACTTTATTGTGATACGCAAGCGCAAAGCGCTGCAATGATAGAAATAGTAAAAGCCCACCGGTCTAACCGGTGGGCTTGTCCTATATGTCAAAATGATGAGAGACCCAAAAGATCCAGAAGATATGAGAGGACGCCTAAATGTTCTAAAAGGATTTTTGCACCCAGGAGAATGAGAATCACTCCACCGGCGATTTGGGCCTTCTTCTCGAACTTGTCCCCAAAGATGCTTCCGATTTTTACACCTGCACCGGACAGCAGGAAAGTAGTGACACCAATCAGCGCAACGGCGACCCAGATGTTAACATCCCCTGCCATGGCAAGAGAAATGCCGACGGCCAAGGCATCAATGGAGGTTGCCACAGCCATAGTAAACATGGTTTTAAAGGACAGGTCTGCGCTGCGGTCATCTCCACATTCACAGTCGGAAGAAAGGGCTTCTTTCAGCATATTGATGCCGATGATTGCCAGCAGACCGAAGGCGACCCAATGGTCAAAGGACTGAATGGCCTTGGCAAAGAGGCTGCCTAACAGAAAACCGATCAGGGGCATCAGCGCCTGAAAACCGCCAAACCAGACACCGCAGATCGACATGCCCTTTAGGCTTGCTTTTTTCATGCCCAAGCCCTTGCAAACGGAAACGGCAAAGGCATCCATGCTCAACCCCACAGCCAGCGCAAACAACTCAAAAAAGCCCATAAAAAACCTCCAAGTCTTCTTTCGCAGAAAATGACTCGGAGATGTAAAAAAGGATAGTCCGAGCCTGCATTTGCAAGTCTCGTCAATTAAGGCAGGCCAGAGAAAATTCCCAGCATGTTGACCGACCCCCAAAATGGGTGACTACTCCCTTAGCAATAAGAAGTATATCGCTCTTTTTGGAAAAAGTCAATCAAATTGTGCAGAAAAAGCGGCAGGACAAAGGTTTGTCCTGCCGCTTTTTAGGTTTCTTCGATAACGCCCTGCAATTCAAGAGTTTCCGCGGCGGCCTGACCTTTAGCGGTCAGGCCAAACGAGCCGGTAATGGGATAATCCCGGTAGGCGCTTAAATTGCAGCCTTTCAAGGGTACGCCGTATTCCAGGGAAATCAGCCCCCGTTTCTCAAGACGTTGGAGAATCAAACTATATTCTTCCGGAGTGTATTCGCTTTCCTCCAGATAGATGGGCGAGTCGGATTCCGCAGTTCTCGCTACGGGAAGGAAAGGAATTTGCCATAGAGTACGGAGCATTTGGATCTCTCCGAGAGACAGAACCCATTCTCCACAACTGCCGCAGCTACCGCAGCAGCCTTTGCTGCAGCCTGTGCATCCGCTCATAACGTCGCTCCTTGATATTTCATTTCTCTGCCCTGACAGGTAAACAGGATCACCTGCTTATTCTGCGCAGTTTCCTTGAGAATATCCAGAGCGGTTTCCAAACGCTTGTCGTCAAAGCGAACCAAAGCATCGTCCAGAATGAAGGGAGCATCCGGGGTCAATTCCTCCGCCACAGCCAGGCGTAGAGCCAAATACAGCTGATCCACCGTGCCATCGCTGCGCCACTGAGCAGGCCGCAGGGTGTCTTCCTCTGCAGTGCAGATGTTTAGACTCAGATCCTCACTGAGCGTCAGCCGGTCATACCGTTGACCGGTAAGCTTGGAAAACAGCGCTTGAGCCCGTTTGGAGATTCGGGGCGCGAACCGCCGCTGCAATTCTGCGCTGGCGGCAGACAGGGCTTTTTGCGCCAGTTCCAGGGCGGCATAGGTATCTTCCAATTTGTGAATCCGGTGGTTGACCGCCTTGAGCTGGGTGCGCAGGACCGCTTCCTGCCCCAATGCTTCGCTTCGACCCTGGGCCTGTCCCAGCTTCTGCTGAAGCTGCCGCAGTTCAAATCGGGCGGAGTTTAAGTAAGCATCTGTTTCACTTTCCGGATCTGTCAAAGTGTCGGCAGTGGCAGGCTTTTCTACGGTTTTGACCGTGGAACGTAAGGAATCCAACAGCGTTTGCGCCTGCTTCCAATCCCGGGCGGCATCACCCAGAGCGTTCCAGGCTTCTCGAATCTGCCGCCAATGATCAAGACTTTGGGTTAAGGATTCACCCCCGGTAAATTCAGAAACTTCTCGGTTCAGAGATTCCAGTCGCTGGTCATAATCTCCTCGCAGGGCAGTGTGCTCTGCCAAGGCCTGAGCGTATGCCTGGCATTGCGCAGCGAAATTTTGAGCATCTTTCACCCATAAGCTGGGGGTAAGACCGGGGTGTCGGTCATGTAATGCCTGGATCTGAGCCCGAAGACCTTTGGCAGCTGCCATATTCAGCCCTGCGCACACCAATATACCCAGCAGAAGCGCACCAGCAGCGCAGATATAGATCAAATCGCTGCCCAGGGATAACCCAAAATAGAGAACTGCCAAGGCAGCGAGGATTGCGCCGCAAGTTATGAGCGCGCCGGTAAGGATTCTGTTTCTGCGCTTGTGGGCTGCTTCCAGGCGGGTAAGATCTTCAAGGTCTTCCTTTGCAGTATCAACCGCCTTATCAGCATCCAGTTGACGGTAGTGGGTGGGAATTTCCGGGGTCTGGGGCGCAGGGGGCAGCATATTCCCCTCCATCTGCAGGCTTTCCCACCGTTGCTGCAGCTGTTGGCCGGTATGGATCGCTTCCTCGGCCTCTTCCCGGGAGGGAAGCCCTTCACAGTTCTGGGACAGGGAAGTATATACGGTCAGAGCCTCTTGCTCTGCCTGCATAGCCTGCTCCAGCTTTTGCGCACCCGCTAGGGAAGATGCGTAGCGCAGGTGGACTTTGTGATTTTCCAGCTGTGTGATGCGTTCTTCCAATTCTGTCTGACGATTCCGGAGGGACTGGCATTGCTGGGACAGATGTTCCAGTTCCCCCAGCTGACCCTCCAGCTGATCCCGCTGTGCCTCTGCCTGGGGCAGCAGACCGCTGCGGTTGTAGCGGCATTTATTTTTTAGATCCTTCAAAGATTGCTGGAGCTTGTCCCCAGCGCCGCTTTCGTCACCTGTGGTGACCAGATTATTCAGCCGCCGGCGCAGGGCATCGTCCTGGGTAACCGGCAGATCTGTAAGCTTCAGGAATCCGGATCGGGTGAAGACGCTGCGCTCCACGCCCAAAAGGACGGTGCCGCAGTTGCTGCCGTTCAGCTCCGGCACGTCCAGACCGGTGGCGGTTTCATAGGCGGAGAATTCGCCGAAAATGAGTCGACCTCGGGTGTTGCGTTCAATGGTAATGTCCCGACCGTTCCAGTTTAAGTCGATGCGGCCTGCCATGGGCGTGCCGGACCAGGGGGCATAGCGGTCCTTGTCCGCCAGAGCAGTTTTGGTGCTTTTTGCTCTGGTGTCCAGCCCGTAGAGCATATTTACCAGGAAGGCGCACCAGGTACTTTTTCCCCATTCATTGGGGGCTTCAATGATGTTCAGCCCCGGCTGAAGGGTCAATGTTTTATGCTCCAGAGAGCCGAAGGTTGCTGTCATAGAGTAGATTTTCATGGCAGGGTTACCTCCTGACCGTCTAAAATCTGCCGGGAAATTCTGGCTGCCAGCTTTAGCTGCTGCTGCAGCTTTTCACTTTCGGTATCCAGACCGTCGTGCAGGAGCTTGAAATACATACCTTCCAGGGTATCTTCTCCGATGACACTCCAAAGATCCAGCTCCGGCAGTGTCCGGTCCCGAAGCTCCAGATTGGGCACATGGGGGAATTCTGCAATCAGCGTATCCAGGTTTAGTGTGGGGGAATAACCGGTCAGAGTGATGCGGTAAAAGTCCTCTGTGTCGATGGGGGGCAGCAACGCTTCGATAGCCTCCCGGGGGTCGTCTGTTATCTCCCGGCTCTCGTCGTAAAAGCGAGGAGTGCTGAGGGGCAGGAACTGGGCACTGACGGTTTCTTCCAATGTAACCAATAACACGCCCTTCATGCCGGATTCATCATAGCCTCTGCCCATGGGGCAGCCGGGCCAGGCGCAAAGACTGTTTCCTGCCCGGAAACTGCCGCCTTTGTGAATATGTCCCAAAGCCAGATAATGAAGACCAGAGTCCCGAACCTGCTGAGCAGTGAGGGGAGCGTAGGGGGAAGCGGCCTGAAGCGGATCGCTGTGAAGGATTCCGATATGCCATGCCGCATCTTCTTCAGTATGAAAACCTTTTAAGAGAGGTTTGCAGTCCATGGCCTGGTAGCCTGCGCCATAGATCCGGCAGTCCAGCTCCGGAAGAAGAACACTTTCCATTGCCGGATGGGTAAAGATATGCACATTTTCCGGCCAGGTCTCAGAAAGATAAGGAGAATCCGGGGCGCAAAAATCATGATTGCCTGGGGCAATAAATACCGGAACACCTGCCTGCGCCAAAGCAGAAGATACGGCCTGGAAGCTCTCCTTGGTGTATGGGCCGTCAAAAAGGTCGCCGGACAGCAGCAGAAGATTGCAGTCCTCTGTTTTGCATAGGGTAGCGATTTTATCGGGAATTTTCAGCAGTTCGCCCCGCAGATATGCCTTCTGTGCTTCTGTCCGTCCTACAAAGGGAGAGTCCAGATGCCAGTCAGCGCTGTGAAGAAGTTTCATCAGTAATATCCACCCTTTCTGCGTGTTTGCAGCGACCAGTTTCGCTGTCTATGGTAAACAGTACGGCTTCCAGTTTGGTTTCGCCCTTTGCCCATTGATACCGTTCGGTCAAATCTCCCCGGAATTTCGCAATGGACAGGTCAGGACGGATGCCAAGAACGGAATGTTTCGGGCCGGTCATACCCAGGTCCGTCACATATCCTGTGCCGTTAGGAAGAACCTGGGCATCTGCCGTGGGCACATGGGTATGGGTGCCCCACAGGGCGCTGACTCTGCCGTCCAGCATATAGCCCATAGCCAGTTTTTCGGATGTGGCTTCTGCGTGAAATTCCACCAGAACAATCTTGGTGCCAACTTCTTTAAGAAGTTTTTCCGCCATCAAAAAAGGATTGTCCGGGCCGTAGTCCATATTACACCGGCCGATCAAATCGATGACTGCCACTGGGCCGGCGTTGGAATCAAAGATGCCCATGCCACGTCCCGGGGCCTGGGGCGCATAATTGGCAGGCCTTAAAATCCGGGAACAATCGTCCAAATAGGGCACCAGCTCCCGTTTGCCGAAGGTGTGGTTGCCCATGGTGATCACATCTGCGCCGGCATCCAGAATAGTTTCAGCCTGGTCGGGGGTCAGTCCCACCACGCTGGCATTTTCTCCGTTGACGATGACGAAATCTGCCTGTGTTTTCCGTTTTAGATAGCGAAGAGAGCGGGAAATCCGATCCATTCCCGGATTTCCGACCACATCGCCAACAGCAAGTACTTTAAAGTCCATAATCGACTCCTGAAAATATCAGCGCACGGATTTTGCATATTCCGTGGGGGTGATACCGAATTTTTCCTTAAACTGACGAGAAAAGTGATGTACCGTGGAATATTGCAGTGACGCTGCAATTTCCGTGAAGTTCAAATTTGCCTCCCGGATCATCTGCTTACTTACCTGCAATTTAATTCTGCGGATGTATTCGCCCGGAGAAATTTGCAGATTCTTATGGAACAGGGCAGTTAAATAGCTAGGACTCACGTCCACCATCCGGGCTACCGATGGAACGGATAGTTTTTCGAAAACATGGGTACTGATGCACTGCTGCGCTCTGCGGATAATTTCGTTTTCAGAGTGCAAAGCGTTGGATGCTTTCAGCTTGGTGTCCGGGGCATTTTCATAACGGAGGATCACAAGCAGCAGCATATTCAGCAGAGAAATGATCATGTCGGTGGAATAGGGATCCATACGATCCCATTCAATTAGCAATTGCTGTAAAAGGGTGGCGGATTTTTGCACCACCTTAAACTTGCGATTAATAAGCGCCGGAATGGCATGCCCCTGCAAATCAAAGGAAATGGTCAAATATCTGGGGGCTACATCCATGTCTGCGTATTGCATATGCCATTGGTTAGGGCCGTATATGATCATTTCTCCCTGGGTCAAAAGTGTATCCATTCCGTCAACTACAGAATGCAGAGAGCCTTGATCCACATAGGTCAGCTCAAACATAGCGTGAGATTCTCCGGGAAAGAAAAAGCCCCGTTCCTTTTCGTGATAGAAAAAGGTGTAAAGATCTGTAACCCAGATCCGATGCTGCACAGAAAAATCATTACTTTCCTCTGCGCGTCCCATAATTTTTGGAGGGTTCTGTGCGCGCATTTCGGCGGTGGAGGTTTTCTGCCGGAAGGGGGAGAGGGAAAAATAAATGCCGGGCTGGATACATACAGACTTATCCAGATAAAAATGCTGGAATTTTCTGTTGTCCTTGGAAACGGAGAGTACGGTCATGCCTGCGCCGTAATTGAGCCATACATCTGATGCCGCCTGGTAGATGATGGGCGGATCCTGATTTAAGGACAAGGTTTCCCATGACTCACAATTTATGTTGGTATTGTCGGAAGGCGCATGCTCCAGGGACACGGTGCCGTAGTTTTTAAAATTAAGGCGGTTTAAGTTTTGGATCATTACAAATACCCCCGTAAAGCAGGAAATGGGGTCACCTTGCGGTGACCCCATTATTATAGCACAGAATAGTCGAAAATGGCAAATACTTTATCGCTGATAATCGAATTGAAAATCATAAATATCCACGGTATCCCCGTCCTGGATGCCCATTTCCTCCAAACGAGCAAAAAGTCCGCACTTTCTGAGCTGTAAATCAAAATAGTTTCTGGACTCATAATCGTCGAAATTGATATTCTGAATGAGTCTCTCCAGCCAGGTGCCGGTAATGAGCCAGGTGTTACCAAGGTGCTCGATGGTGAGCTCTGTGGGATTTCCTGCTTCGGGAACGGGAGCGACATACTCCGGCTCATAGATGATAACCGGCGGAAGTGTTTGCAGCTTTTGGGCTACCACGCGCATCAGATTCTTGGTGCCCTGAGTGGTACCGGCAGAAATCTCATACAGTTCGCAGCCGGCGGCTTCTACCACGGCGCGCAGCCGGGCCAGATTATCGGAATCCGGGGGAAGCAGATCGCACTTGTTGGCGGCAACGATCATGGGCCGGTTGGATAGATCCACGCTGTAGTTCTCCAGCTCGGCGCAAATCGCCTCGAAGTCCTCCACAGGATCCCGACCCTCGCTGCCGGAAACGTCAATTACGTGCACCAGCAACCGGCAGCGGTCAATGTGACGGAGAAAATCATGGCCCAAACCTGCGCCTTCCGCAGCGCCCTCGATAATGCCGGGGATGTCCGCCATGACAAAGGAAACACCTTCGTCTACATAGATCACGCCCAAATTGGGGAACAGGGTAGTGAAGTGGTAATTTGCAATTTTGGGTCGGGCGTTGGAGGTGACGGAGAGCAGGGTGGATTTACCCACGTTGGGGAATCCCACAAGGCCCACATCTGCAAGAAGCTTTAGCTCCAAAATAATGTCCCGTTCTTCACCCTTCAATCCGGCTTTTGCAAAGCGAGGTACCTGACGGGTGGGGGTCGCAAAATGGGAGTTGCCCCAGCCGCCCCGGCCGCCCTTGGCGATGACGAAGTCCTCGCCGGTGGACATATCCACAATAATTTGATTGCTGGCGGCATCCCGAACCACGGTACCTCTGGGCACCTGAATGGTCAGCGCTTCGCCACGTTTGCCGTTGCAGCGTTTTCCTGCGCCGTTGGCGCCGGATTCTGCAGTGTACTTTCTTTTATAGCGGAAGTCAAGCAAGGTGGACATATTGTCGTTTACCTGAAGGATGACATTGCCGCCATGACCGCCGTCGCCACCGTCCGGGCCGCCGGCTGCCACATATTTCTCCCTGTGAAAAGCAACGGCACCGTCACCGCCGCGACCGCCAATGACGGTGATGCGTACTTTATCTACAAACATAGGATTTCCTCCTTTGTAAAAGGTTAATGTAATGCCATAAATGATCGTTTATCTTACGAATGGCGTGCACCAAAGCCTCCCTTTGCCGAGGGAGGTGGCTTCGCCTTTGGCGAAGACGGAGGGAGAGAAACTACCCCTCAGTCACGCTGTTCGCGTGACAGCTCCCCTGACAAGGGGAGCCTTGGCGATAAGCTAAACGATCATTTATCGCACTGCATGATTTTAAGAAAAAGGGCTGTCGCATTCATTATGCAACAGCCCTTCGTTCTTCATACGGTCAATTACTGCTCAGTGTAAACGGAGCACTGCCGACGGTCCTTGCCCTTGCGCTCAAACTTGACGGTGCCGTCAACCAGAGCAAACAGGGTGTCATCGCTGCCGATGCCGACGTTGACACCGGGATGGATGTGGGTGCCTCTCTGGCGAACCAGAATGTTGCCGGCCAGAACAAACTGACCGTCCGCACGCTTCACGCCCAGACGCTTGGACTCGGAATCACGGCCGTTCTTGGTGGAACCGCCGCCTTTGTGGTGAGCGAAGAACTGAATACCAATCTTCAACATGGTGTTACACCTCCAAAACTTCGATATAATCAGGATAATCATCCCGCAGGCCTGCCAAGGTCAGCAGCATTCCGGCAAGAACTGCCTGTACACTGTCTTCCTCATCGCAGGAGGCGGGGAGGGTCAGAGTGATGCGGGCATCCTCTTCCTTGACCCGAACCTTTGCCTTGGCACCGCAAACTTCGTTGATGGTAGCCTCGGCCATAGTAACAACGGCGGAGATGGCGGCGCAGACGATATCGGCGCCCTTTTCAGCATAGCCGCTGTGTCCGGAGATGGAGAATCCTGTGATTCGGTCATCTTCCGTGAAAAATTCGCATCTTGTCATAGTTTCAATTACAGAGCGATCTTGGTGATCTCCACCTTGGTGTAAGGCTGACGATGACCAATCTTCTTCTTCTCGTTCTTCTTAGCCTTGTACTTGAAGACAACGATCTTCTTAGCCTTGCCGTTCTTAACGACCTTAGCTTCCACGCAAGCGCCTTCTACAACGGGAGTGCCCACCTTGGTGTTTTCGCCGTCCAGCACAGCCAGAACCTGGTCAAACTTGACGGTTTCCTCGGCCTCGACGCCCAGCTTCTCAACGTACAGGACATCACCCTCGGAAACGGTGTACTGCTTGCCACCGGTCACGATAACTGCTTTCATTTGTTTCACCTACTTCATATTTGTAGTCTCGCTCTAAAGGCGGGCATTTTGACATGCCAACTTAAGCCCATTCAATGCGGCTTTCCTATTTTAGCACTGGGATTGCTAAAAGTCAAGCACTTTTTCGCGATTTTCTGAATGATTCTGCGTGTTTTTGGGTGTGTATTTAAATTGTTGCCGTCTTTTTTGCCCGAAACGATATTGCGGCATATGCAGAATAAAAAATCGAAAAAGGGGCTTGACAAAACGGATGCGAAGCGGTATAATCTGTCATGCGCTTGGACGATTAGCTCAGCTGGCTAGAGCATCCGCTTGACGTGCGGAAGGTCATAGGTTCGAGTCCTATATCGTCCACCAAAGACACCCTGCTATCCTTGATTGGATGGCAGGGCTTTTTTTATGCCTGGAAATGGAAGAATATGCAGAAAAGAATGCAGAGTGTCTATGTGCGGCTTGACCGCACATAGGTATGCTGCATGAGAGAAAACGGAAAAAGCACACCCCCGGATGCGAAGCTGCTGCTCGCCTCCGGGGGTGCTTTTCGTTTCCAGGGGTCAATCCTTCATGCCCTTGTTAAGTGCCTTTTGAGCTGCCTCTGTCTGGCTGTAGGCCGTCATTGCATCGGCGAGCTTGTTCAATGCTGCCATAAACTCCGGAACACCGGGGGCATCCACGCCTTGTTCCGCAATCTGCTTGTCAATCTCTGCCAACTGCTCTTTGAATGCGACCATCTTCTGACCCACATCCTCCGCTGTGGTGTATGTTCTGTCCCGCTGCACAATGATGTCAATAGGCATCCCATACAAATGGGACAACCGCACCAGGATTTCGATAGGCGGCTCGGTGCGTCCGCTTTCATAGGTGTTGTATGTGGTGGCCGGGATATTGAGATGGGCAGCTACTTCTTTCTGTGACAGCTTCCTGGCCTTTCGTAATTCCTGGAGTGCCTCCGCGGTCATAATCTTGCGTTGCTCGATGGTAAATTCGCCCTTGTATGCAAGCTGCAGTTCTTCCATGTTGATACGCCCTTTCATTGCAATCTGCAATCATTGTAACCGCTTGCGATGCAAGATGCAATAACTATTTCGTTGCAAACTGCGTTCTAAACGCAAATGGAGTTGACAAAGATTGCGGATGGTGATAAAATCGCAGACAGAGAGGAAAACGCAAACTGAGATGTACCGGGGGGCGATACGGAGATGCGAGAGTGAAGCGGCTCGCATGGAAGCCGGAGGTAGACGCCCCAGGCAGCGCACCCAGGTTGCCCCGGCGGTCTTGCCCAGGTAGGTAGACGCACCCACCCATAGCCAGGTATCGGCTACCGCCTAGCTTCCGTTGCGGGCTGCTGCACCTCAAGTTACCGACCACCTTCATGCGCACCTTGTCCACCATGCGCCCCTGCGCCCAGGTATCGACCACCACCCGGCTGCTCTGCGAAAGCACGGAACAGCCCCCGCAACTTGACTATAGGTCATATTTTACTCACCCCACCAGGAAAGGAGGTTTCCCCGTGCCCAACTTTAGAATTGCGGAGCATGATTTGTTCGACTACAACAAGGGTTTCTTATACCGCTACAATGACCAGGTTTCCAAGCTGACAGTATGCGCCAGGGTACGCAAGCCCGGTTATGAGCTTGCAGACGGATGCAGAGAGTTCACCCGCAAAGGTGAAGCAGGGAACGAGGAAAAACTCCCGGAGAATATCCGCCGTGCCAAGAGTAAGGTATTCGAGCTTGCGCTCTGTAATGACTTCGCCTACTTCTGCACTCTCACATTCTCCCAGGAGAAAGTTAAAGACCGCTACGACCTGGAAAGCTGCATGAAGTCCTTTGCCAAGTGGCTGAACAACTACAACTATCGCAAGGCCGCTGCCTCTGTGCAGTATTTGCTTATACCCGAGCCTCACCAGGACGGCGCATGGCACTTGCATGGCCTTGTTTCCGGCATCCCGGAGGCAGACCTCCGGCAGTTTCAGCTTGACGAGCATCTACCCGCCCATATTCGCAAGGAGCTTGCCAAAGGTCACCCGGTGTTCCAATGGACGGCCTACGATAAGAAATTCGGCTACTGCACACTTTCTCCCATCCGCTCCACGGATGCGGTCAGCAAGTACATTACCAAGTATGTCACCAAGGAGCTTGGTAGCTCGGTCAAGGAGCTGAACGCCCATCTGTACTACCGCTCCCAGGGTCTCAAGCAAAAGGAGCTTATCTACTCCGCTCCCGATGTTGTGCTACCCGACCCGGACTATACCGGGACATACTCCAAAATCAAGAACGCAACCGCCCCGGAGCAGTTGCTGCACTACTTCACACTAGAGGAACAGGAGGTGGACTATGACGCTTCGTGAATGGATACCCGTATGGCTGACTACATATAAGCTCGGCACAATCAAAGAGAGATCCTACCACCAATTAGAGCTGCTTGCCCGGAAATTCCCGGATGATCTAATGGACATGGAGCTTGCGGAGATTAGGCCGCTGCATCTGCAAGGCTTCATCAACCAGTTTTCCCAGGATGCCAGCAAGTCCTACATTGACAAAATGCGGGTATTGCTTCACGGACTGTTCTCCGATGCCCTGGACAATGACCTGGTAATCCGTAATCCCTCTTCAAAGCTCCACATTCCCCAGGTTATCGAAAAGCCCAGGGAAAGCTTCACAGAGGCCGAGGCGCAGAAGATTGTGACCTTTGCCATGGACTACCCCTACCGCCGCATTGCCATTGCTGTGGTTTCCCTGCTGTTTACTGGCATACGCCGGGGAGAGCTGCTAGGCCTCAAATGGGACGATATTACCGACAACACCTTGTCCGTCCGGCGTGGCGTGTTCCAGGAAGGTGGCAAAGCCATGGTAGAGGACTACAAGGCCAAGACAACCAAGAGCCTGCGTACTGTGCCGCTCATGCCGGAAGTAGCCCACCTAGTACATACTTTGCCTCATCGTGGAGAGTTCGTTTTTGGCACTCGCTCCGGTACTCTGTGGCATCCCCGGAATTTCTCCAGGGACTACACCCAATTTTTCAAGGCTCTGCGGGAAGAATACCCGGAAGTGCGTAACCTTACTGCCCATTGCTGCCGCCATTCTTTTGCGACCCTTACCCTGGCATCAGGTGCAGATGTGCGCATCGTGCAGCAGCTCCTGGGACACTCCGACATTAACACCACCGCTCGGTATACTCACCCCGATATGAATACTATGCAAAAAGCGGTCACCGGAATGCGGGATGGGCTGTTTCCACCCGCTGTGGACACTTCCCGCAAATCTTGATGACTTCGCTTGACGTGCGGAAGGTCATAGGTTCGAGTCCTATATCGTCCACCATGCGAGTAGTCATAACGGATTCCGTTATGACTACTCTTTTTTATTAGTAACTATTTTTGATAACTATTGATTTTTGCTAAATCACGACAAGACCCCCTTCGTTATAAGGTAACCCTTGACAAATCTCCCTTAGTGTGTATAATTATATTAGAACAAAAGTTCTAATATAGAAAAGGGGTGATTTATAATGAATCAAGAATTTTTAGACGCAGTTAAAGAATCGGTACAGATTTCTCAGCAAAAATGGGTACAATGGAAGCACGAACAATACGGCATTTTCCACTGCAGAACCTGTCTGGCTTTACACGGCTGTTGGTTTGTGTGGAGAAAGGAGCCGCTTGCACCATTGCACGAGAAATGCCATTGTACAACAATATCCATTC
>JAZOUU010000091.1:0-27893 GCA_045658365.1 Faecousia sp.
CATCCACACCCACCATGGACAGCGCCATGAGCAACAATACCAAATATAGCACGATCCGCACCACGGACTTGATCAGACTGTGGGCGGCTTTTTCCATTTTTGTACGGTTCAGCGTCACACTTACCAGCCGCATCACAATGCGGATCACCACCACACCGATGAAAAACAGCAATACGGCAGGCAATAGCTTTCCCAAAGAAAATGCGCTGAGCCGTTTCAGAAGTCCTTTAAAAAATGCTTCCATGATCAATCCTCCAATTGTGCGATCACACCATCTTCGTATAACCCGGTGACGGTAACGGTGCGGATCTCATTGTGCAGATCCTTTGCCCGGATATACACCTTCACATAGTTGGGTGCGTGACCCACAAAGAATTCCCCCTGGGGTTCTTCAAAAAGAACCGGTAAGGACTTGCCCACCAGAGCCTGCCGATAGGCTTGGGATAGCTCCGTTGCTACCAGACCGGCAGCGTGGGCGCGCTGTTCCTTCACTTGGTTGGGATGCTGCCCCGGCATGGCTGCGGCAGGTGTACCGGGACGACGGGAGTAGGGGAAAATGTGCATATCCGCAAAGCCGCAATCGCGGATAAAGGCAAGGCTTTCGCCGAATTCCTCCTCCGTTTCTCCCGGGAAGGCCACAATTAAGTCGGTGGTGATAGCGCAGCCGGGGAAATGGGCGTTCAGCAGCCGAACGCTTTCCAAATACCGGGCTGTATCATATTTCCGGCGCATCCGCTCCAGCACCCCATCGCTGCCGGACTGCAAAGATAGGTGAAATTGAGGGCATAGATTCGGCAGCTGCTTCATCTCCTCACAAAAGCTTTCCGTCACGATTCTGGGCTCCAAGCTGCCCAGCCGCACCCGCAGCGCCGGCACTGCCCGGCAGATCTCTCCGATCAGGGTCTCCACGGAGGGCTTTCCCGGCAAATCCACACCCCAGGAGGCGATTTCGATGCCGGTGACGACAATTTCCCGATAGCCCTTTTCTGCCAACTCTTTGGCTTGGTTTACCGCCAATTCCAGGGGCGCGCTGCGCACCGGACCGCGGGTGTAAGGAATGATACAATAAGTGCAGAAATTCACGCAGCCGTCCTGCACTTTTAACATCGCCCGGGTGCGCTCCTGCAAACCGCCGGCAGGCAGCACTTCAAATTCCCTGCGGCGCAGAGCATTGTCAAGGCTTTCCCTGTGATCGCGCTGGGTCATAACAGAGAGCATATTATTCAAAAAATCCCTTCGGTTTCCGCTGCCCCCCAGCACATCCACACCTAACGCGCGCACCGCATCCGCATCGTGCTGGGGATAGCAGCCGCAAACACCGATGACCACCTTGGGATTATCCCGGCGGCAGCGGCGAATCACTGCCCGGTTCTTCTTATCCGCCACCGCGGTGACGGAGCAGGTGTTGATAATATAGCCATCACAGACCTCCTCAAAGGTCGCCACCTGATGTCCCATCTCCGTCAGCAGCTGCTCCATGGCCTGGGTTTCATATTGATTTGTTTTGCAGCCTAGGGTATAAAATCCAAATTTCATGATAAATTCACCAAATTTCGTGGGTTTGTTTTGTATTAATCGTCCAAATTATCAATTGATTTCTACAAAAAAGATTTCTATAATAGTAGCATGTTCACCACGGACAAACACTTTGGCTTCATTATACACGATTTTTTTGTTTTTGTATAGCGGCAGGGGGTAATTATGCAGGAATTTCAAATCGCAATTCGCTCCTTTCCGGAGATTCGGGAGTTCATCTCCATGGCCACCGTGCAGCCCTTTCGGGTTTTCATCGGCAACGGCATGCAGATGCTCAACGCCAAAAGCTTTATCGGCATGGTCAGCCTGGACTTTTCCCGTCCGCTGAAGGTGCTGTGCGACTGCGACAGCGAGCAGCTCCAGAGCTTCCGGCAGCAGGCCGGTCGGTTTCTGGCTTGATACATAGGGCTTTCCAAGCAACGTCCCGGGAATACCCGGGGCGGTTTTTTATGCTTTGTTTGACTTTCCCCGCGGCCCATGCTATGATAAATTCCAGTATTGCGCCAATGCGCTTTGGAGGAAGCAAGATGCAGTTTTTATTCCTTTCCCTGGTTTCGCTGGGTATTGTAGCCCTCGACCAGCTGACAAAATACTTGACGGTTACCCTTATCCCCCTGTATGCTGACGTGCCCCTGCTGCCCGGATTTTTGCAGCTGACCTATGTGCAAAACACCGGCGCAGCCTTTTCCCTGCTGCAGGGACAGCAATGGCTGTTTGCGCTGATTTTTGCCATTCTTACCGCCGCCATTATCTGGGCGTATGCGAAAAAGCCCTTCCCCTTTTCCAAATTTGAATGGTTCTGCATCGCTGCGGTGTACGGCGGGGGCTTAGGCAATATGATCGACCGGCTGCGGCTGGGTTACGTGGTCGATATGATCGAGACCCAGTTTATGAAATTTCCCGTCTTCAACGTGGCCGACTGCTTCGTAACCTGCGGCTGTATTTTGCTGATGGTTTCGTTGGCTTTCTTTAACAAAGCCTTTTGGAAGGAAGAAAAGAAATGACTGTTTATGCCGACATTCCCGGGGAACGTCTGGATGCCTTTCTGGCCCGGGCGATCCCGGAACTGAGCCGCTCCGCAGCCCAAAAGCTGCTGGACGAGGGCTGTGTGCTGCTTAACGGCAAGGCAGGCCGGAAAAATGACCGGGTAAATATGGGAGATGAAATCAAGCTGACGATCCCTGAACCCAAGGAAGCGGAGATTACGCCCACGGAAATGGCGCTGGATATCGTGTACGAAGACGATGACGTGGTGGTCATCAACAAGCCCAAGGGGCTGGTGGTGCATCCTGCTGCCGGACACAGCGACGATACCTTGGTCAACGGATTGCTGTTTGCCATGGGAGACAGCCTTTCCGGCATCAACGGAGAGCTCCGCCCCGGCATCGTCCACCGGATCGACAAAGATACCTCCGGCCTTTTGGCTGTGGCGAAAAACGACTATTCCCACCGGATGCTGGCATCCCAGCTGAAGGATCACAGCATGGCGCGAACCTATGATGCCATCGTCTGCGGCTCCTTCCGGGAGGACAGCGGCACCGTCAATGCCCCCATCGGGCGGCACCCTTCCGACCGAAAGAAAATGACCATCACCGCCCGCAACTCCAAAGAGGCCGTGACTCATTGGGAGGTGGTGGCCCGTTACCGGGGCTACACCCATGTCCGCTGCCATCTGGAAACCGGCAGAACCCACCAGATCCGGGTACACATGGCCCACATCGGTCACCCTATTCTGGGAGATACGGTATATGGCCACAAAAAGCCGGAGCTGGGGCAGGATACCCAGTGTTTACACGCCGGGCAGCTTTGTTTCCGCCACCCCCGGGATCTGCGCCCCGTGATGGTATTTGCCCCCCTGCCCGACTATTTTACCGATGTGATCGCAAAACTTGAGAGGATGTTATAATGGCGCTGTTTTCTGACGTTTTACTGACTGTGGATTTTGACCGCACCTTGACTGCCCCGGATTCTTCCATCCCGGAGCGGAATCTGCAGGCCATTCGCTATTTTATGGACAATGGCGGCGCATTCACCCTCAACACCGGCCGCAGCGTCAATACCATGGGGGCTTTGCTTCATACCATCCCCGTCAATGCCCCCTTTCTTCTGTATAACGGCAGCGCCGCCTACGATGTGTCCACCGACTGCCTGCAGCAGGTGAAAACCATTGATTTGGACATTTGGCAGACCATGGCGGAAGTGCACGAAGCCTTCCCCGAGATGAATCTGGAGATCCAAAGCGTAAATACCCACTATCTTTACGACCCCAAGCCGGAATACGAGGCCATGTACGATGCCCTGGGCTGGCATCGCACCACTGCTATCCCCGGTACGGACGTTGGGCCTTTTATAAAGTTTGCTCTGTTTGGTGAAGCAAGAGAACGAAATGTGGGGCAATTTTTCTCCGGTTCTGCGGAAGAGCTGGCAAGAATGGACGAAGCTGAACAGTGGCTGAAGGAACGTTACGGCGAAAAGGTGTCCGTTTTCCGGGCAGCGCCCCGAATTATCGATGTCCATACCTGCGGCATCAGTAAGCTCCGCTGCGCCCGGGAATTACAGCAAGCTTTGGGCAGAAAAATCCTGGTATGCGTGGGCGATGCAGAAAATGATTTGACCATGATGGAGGGCGCAGACTACGCATTTTGCCCTGCTGACGGGGTCATTGCCAGGGATTTTCCCAATGTATGCCCCTGCGCCCAGGGCGCGGTGGCGGATGTGATTTACGAAAAAATCCCGGCCATCTTGCAAAATAACCCTTGACAAGCAGGGTTTCCTATGCTAAAATTTCCTAGCTGAAACAGCCAGATGACGAGGATTTGCGGGTGTAGTTCAATGGTAGAACACCAGCCTTCCAAGCTGGATACGCGGGTCCGATTCCCGTCACCCGCTCCATCGACATGCGCCAGTAGCTCAGCTGGATAGAGCAACTGCCTTCTAAGCAGTAGGTCGGGGGTTCGAGTCCCTCCTGGCGTGCCAAACTTGTTTGGCAGGACAGAGGGCGAGAACAATCAAATGCAACGCGGATGAGCGTTGCCGGCGAGGGCTCGACCGAGCCGAACCTTGATTTAACGAGTCCCTCCTGGCGTGCCAAGCTTTGCACGCACTGACAGAGTTGCTCCGCAGTTGCAGGTTAGTAGAAGTCTTAACAGGACTCGAACCATTTAAATGCAACAGTCCGGTGGACTGTTGCCGCCGACAGCTTGATGGAGGCGGA
The DNA here is from genome assembly GCA_045658365.1 of Faecousia sp. Taxonomy (GTDB): domain Bacteria; phylum Bacillota; class Clostridia; order Oscillospirales; family Oscillospiraceae; genus Faecousia. The sequence continues at coordinate 4,751 of JAZOUU010000091.1, forward strand.
CCTTTATCTGCGCTTTGCGCAGATGCAAACGAGTCCCTCCTGGTGTGCCAGTCCATCAGAGCAACCTTCTGGCGTGCCATTCAGCTAATAGAATATGGTGGGTGTCGCCAAGCGGTTAAGGCCCCGGATTGTGGTTCCGGTATTCGTGGGTTCGAATCCCATCACCCACCCCATAAAAACAGGAGATATCTTCGGATATCTCCTGTTTTTATATGGGCATTCGGGGTGATGGGATTCGAAAGGCCGTTAAGAAAACAGTCCGGCGGACTGTTTTTAGGCCGTGGGAGAATCCCATGCGCCAACGGCGCATTTGGGTCGTAGAAGACTCCGTGCTTTCCTGTTGGCTCGACCGAGCCGAACCTTAATTTTCGCCACAGGCGAAAATGCAAACGACTCCCTCACCCACCCCCAGTAAACCAAGGTTGCAATATCGCCCCCCCGCTTTCCCCGTTGACCTGCCGGCTTTTTTGACGTATACTGTAACTAATCTTTTCAAATGACCGGGAGGGAACACACAATGCTGTTTGACACCCACGCCCACATGAATGACGAGGCCTTTGACCAGGACCGGGAGGAGCTTTTGGCAGCGCTGCCGGAAAAACACATCGGCCTGATGCTCAACGCCGGCTGCAGCCTTGCTTCTTCCTTGGAGTGCATCGCTTTGGCGGAAAAATATCCCTATATCTACGCTTCCGTAGGCACGCACCCCGATGCCGCCGACGAGGTGAACGAAATGGCGCTGGAGGAATATCGAAAATTATGTAAACTTCATCCAAAAGTCAAGGCCATCGGTGAAATCGGCTTGGACTATCACTATGAAACCATTCCCCGGGAGGTTCAGCAGCGGGCTTTTCGAATGCAGCTGGAGCTGGCCCGGGAGCTTGACCTGCCGGTCATCGTCCACGAGCGGGATGCCCATCAAGACGGCCTGGACATCATCCGGAAATTTCCCGATGTTACCGGTGTGTTCCATTGCTACTCCGGCTCTGCGGAAATGGCGCGGCAGCTGGTGGATTTGGGCTGGTACATCGGTTTTACCGGGGTGCTGACCTTCAAGAATGCCCGGAAAGCGGTGGAGACCGCCCAGGCTATCCCCCTTGACCGCATTGTCATCGAAACCGACTGCCCCTATATGTGCCCCGAGCCCTTCCGGGGACGGCGGAACGACCCCTCGCAGGTATCCCGGGTGGCGGACAAATTGGCCGAAATTCGGGGAATTTCTCCGGAGGAAGCCCGAAAAATCACCTTTGAAAACGGGAAACGACTTTACCGCATCGATTGACATTCCGGCGCGCTGCTACCGGCAGCGCGCCTTTATTTGATTATTTTCAGAAAATTTACAGCAGCGACTAGAACTTAGCCGCCAGGTGTGATATACTGTCTGTAAGTATGTCAAACGGAGAAGGATTGTTATGCTGGAACTTTTGGCTCCTGCCGGATCCATGGAGGCCCTCCGGGCCGCCGTGCAGAACGGCGCCAATGCCGTTTACTTAGGCTGCGGCGCTTTCAATGCCCGCCAAGGCGCAAAAAATTTCACACCGCAGATGCTTGCCGAGGCAGTCAAATACTGCCATATCCGGGGCGTTGCCGTGCATCTGACCCTGAACACACTGGTTTCCGACCGGGAGACCGGTGAGGTTTGCGCGCTGATTCGGCAGGCCGCTCTCAGCGGCGTGGATGCCTTTATCGTGCAGGATCTGGGCGTGGTGCAGCTTTGCCGGCAAATCGCTCCCAAAGTTCCCATCCACGGCTCTACCCAAATGACCATTCATTCTCTGCCCGGCGTTATGTTCTGCGCTGCCATGGGTATGCAGCGGGTGGTGCTGAGCCGGGAGCTGGGTCGGGATGAGATCCACTACATCTGCCAGCATTCTCCCATCGAAATCGAGGTCTTCGCCCACGGCGCTTTGTGCATGTGCTACTCCGGCCAGTGCTATCTGTCCGCCGCCATCGGCGGCCGCTCCGGCAACCGGGGTCGCTGCGCCCAGCCCTGCCGCCAAAGCTACGGCTATGGCCGGTGGGAGCAAAAGCACCCTCTGAGTCTAAAGGATAACTGTCTGGTTTCCTATCTCCGGGAGCTGGAAAACATGGGTGTTACCTCCTTAAAACTGGAGGGCAGAATGAAGCGGCCGGAATATGTGGCCGCTGTCACCGGTGTTTACCGCAAGGCCATCGATCAGGGTGCTGTCACCGGCGAGATGATGCAGACCCTTACCTCTGCCTTTAACCGGCAGGGCTTTACCGACGGATATTTTACCGGCCGCACCGGGCAGGGCATGTTCGGCATCCGGGAAGATAAGTACGACGATGCCAAATGGCTGCAAAATGCCCGGCAGACCTACGAATCCACGGAAAACAGCTTAGTACCCGTGACCTTCCATGCCACCGTTACCCGCAGCGGCTCGTCGCTTACGGTTTCCGACCCTCAGAATAATACCTGCACCGTCCGGGGCCCCATGCCGGAAGCGGCCAGAACCATCGCGCTGACGGAAGCTTCCCTTGCAGAGCGGCTGGGAAAAACCGGCGGCACACCCTACCTCTGTAAAGAAGTTACCGCTGACCTTGACGACGGGCTGACCCTGTCCGCCGCCGCCATCAATGCCCTGCGACGGGATGCTTTGAGCCAGCTGACCGCCCTTCGGGCCCGGCAGGCACGGCCGCAAATCAACCGTCCCCAAAAATTTGCCCACATCCCCGGGCAAAAAGAACACCCGGGTCTGACAGTACAGGTCACCTCTGCAGAACAGATCACCCCCCGGCTGCTGAAAATGAAGCCGGAAATCCTCTACGTACCCCTGCACATTCTGGCACTGGACCCGGTATTTTGCCATGAGCTGAACCGAAAAGTCCGGGTCGCCGCGGTGCTGCCCCGGATCGTCCATGACAGCGAGCTGGATCGACTGAAAGAGGATTTGCTGCTGGTAAAGAAAATGGGTGTCCGGGATGCTCTGGTGGGCAATCTGGGACTATTGCTGCCGGTTCGGGAGGCAGGGCTGCGAATTCGGGGTGATTTTGGTCTAAATCTGTATAATTCCGGTGCGGTGAATTTCATGGAAAATCTGCAGCTGCAGTCCGCCACCTTGAGCTTTGAAATGACTCTGCCCCAAATCCGGGACGTCAGCAAGGCAGTGAAGTGTGAAATTTTCATCTACGGCCGGCTGCCGCTGATGATCACGGAAAACTGCCTGATTCGGGGCCGCACAGGAAACTGCACCTGCAATCTGGGTACCGGCAAGCTGGTGGACAAAACCGGCGCAGAATTTCCCATTATCAAAGACGGCGAAAAGTGCCGCAGTGTACTGCTCAACGGCAAAAAGCTCAACTGGCTGGACCGGCAGGATGACCTGTCCCGGCTGGGCCTGTGGGCAACCCGGCTGTATTTCACCACAGAAAACCCAAAGGAAGTGGACAATGTTCTGTCCGCCTACCTGAATCCCCCACCCTTTGACCCCGGTTCCGGAACACGGGGACTGTATCTGCGGGGGCTTGAATAACAAACGAGGTTAGAGAGTATGCAATGGATTCTGGCATCCCAATCCCCCCGGCGCAGGGAACTTTTCGCGCTGTTTCATCTGCCCTTTGTGGTTCGGGTTGCCGACGTGGATGAGACCATGTCCCCGGAAAAGGGCGCTTATGATGAAGTGGCCCGGGTCAGCAGGCTGAAGGCCCTGTCGGTAGAACGGAATGACGACGATGTAGTCATCGCCGCCGATACCGTGGTGGTTTGCGACGGCAAAATCCTGGGCAAGCCCCACTCTCCCCGGGAGGCGGAAGAAATGCTTGCTCTGCTGTCCGGCCGGGACCATCAGGTCATGACCGGTGTGACCGTGCTCCACAGGAACGACATCGACACTTTTACGGAAGTAACTCAGCTTCACTTTCGTCCCCTTTCCCAAAAGGAAATTTCCGCCTACGTTGCCACCGGCGAACCCATGGACAAGGCCGGCAGCTACGGCATTCAGGGCGGCGCCGCGCTGTTTGTGGAGAGCATGTCCGGAGATTACTATAACGTGATGGGTCTGCCGGTGTGCAGGCTCTGGCAATGCTTGCACCGCATGGCGCTCATGGAGGAGATATCATGAAACACTTATTTTCCACAAAAGTACGCATCGTGCTGGTGGTAGCCGTTTTGCTCAGCGCAGGACTGGCGCTGCTGTCCGGTTTGACCGGCATAACGGTGGGCGATATGTTCGTCAAGGGCGTGCTGTCGCCGCTGCGCTCCGGTGTGAGCCAACTGACGGACCAGGCAGAGAGAATTTATAATTACATTTTCAACTACGAGCTGTTGGCAACAGAAAACCAGGCGCTGAAAAGTCAGCTTGCCCAGATCCAGGACGATGCCCGGGATGCCGCCTCCATCAAGCGGGAAAACGAGCGGCTTCGGGCCTTGCTGGAGCTGAAAAAAGCCCACGAAGATTACCAGTTAGTAGACGGCTATATCATTGGCCGCAGCAGCGTGGACTGGACCAACATGCTCACCATCAACAAAGGAACCCAGTCCGGCATTGAAGTGGGCATGTGCGCCATCACGGCCAACGGCGAGATGGTGGGACTGGTTATCGAAGCCGGTACCAATTACAGCGTGATCAAAACCGTGCTGGACTCCTCTCTGGAAATCAGCGCCACCATCGCATCCTCCGGTTACAGCGGCATGGTGCGGGGCGGCTACACCTCCGAACAGGCAGGACTGCTGCGGATGGATTATCTACCCTCCTCCGCCGTGATCCGCAACAACGATCAGGTGGTTTCCGCCGGTTCTACCGTGTACCCCCGGAATTTGATTTTGGGCCATGTCATCGATGCCGGCTTTAATGATACCGGTGTCGCCAAATTTGCCCTACTGCGGCCTGCGGCGGATATCGATGCATTGGAACAGGTCTTTATCCTCACGGACTTCAATGTGGAGTAATGCCTATGCTGGGAAGAAAACGAGAATTTCGCCCCGACCGGGTGGGCTCCGGGTTCTTAAATAAGCTATATCTGACAAAACGGCAGCGGCGCGCGCTGCTGATGTGGCTGCTGTACACCCTGGCGCTCGTTGCACTGTCTCTGGTGCAGGACGTAATTTTGTGTCGGATCAGCATCCTCGGGGCAACCACCGATCTGGTCAGCGCCGGCATTTTGCTGCTGTGCATAATGCTGCCCACAGATACCGGTGCCGTATTCGCGGTGACGGCTTCTGCCATTTTCTATTTTTCCGGCTCTGCCGCCGGCCCTTACTCCATTCTGTTCTTGACAGGAATCGGGATTTTGCTGAACATTTTCCGCTGCAGTTACCTGCGCAAGAGCTTTGGCTCGACCTTTTTCTGCGCAGCGACCGCGCTTTTCCTGTATGAGCTTTTGATCTTTGTTACGGGACTGTTTCTGGGGCACACCACAACCTCCCGGTGGCTTAGCTTTTGCATCACCTCCGGTCTTTCTGTGGCGGTAATGCCCCTTTTGTACCCTATTTTTTCGTCTATCGGCAATATCGGAGGAGAATCATGGAAAGAATAACCCGCGTCAGAGCAGGTATTCTGCTAACGCTATTCTGTCTGATCGTAGGCTTTTTTGCCTTAAAGCTTTACGACATGCAGATCATTGATACGGATGGCACTGTGGACAACACAAAAACCTTTACTACCTACACCGTGGTGAAGGCAGCCCGGGGCGAAATCCTGGACCGAAACGGCAACAAGCTGGTCAGCAACCGGGCCAGCTACGACCTGGTGTTTAACCACTACGTCATCATCAGCGCCAGCGGCACCAACGACTATTTAAAATCTCTGGTAGAGCTTTGCCGGGAACTGGACATTACCTACAATGACCACTTCCCCGTATCCAAAGCCGCTCCCTTTACCTACACCTTAAGTGAATATAACGCCACCTGGCAGGGATATTTCCAGGCCTATTTGCCGGAAAAAGGCGGCTTGGACTCGGATATTTCCGCTCCTCTGCTGATGAAAAAACTCCGGACGCTGTATAAGATCCCCGAGGAATGGTCGGAAGAAGATGCCCGGGCAGTCATCGGCTTGCGCTATGAACTGGATCTGCGGCAGGGCATTACCAATCTGCCCAACTATGTATTCATTGCAGATGCCTCCACCCAGGCGCTATCCGCCATTTTGGAGCTGAACATCCCCGGCTTGAAGACCGAAACCTCCACCGTCCGGGAATACAACACCCAATACGCCGCCCACATCTTAGGCTACTGCTCCGCCATGACCCAGGACCAATGGGACTATTACAGCACTCTGACAGATGAGAACGGCAACGCCCTTTATAATAAGGATGCCCAAGTGGGTCAAAGCGGTCTGGAGAAGGCTTTTGAAGAGTATCTTCACGGCGTGGACGGCATCCGGGTAGACCGGGTTACCGTGGACGGCACCTTGGTAGAGCAATATTACCTCAAGGACGAAAACGGTGTGGAACAGAAGCCCGTTTCCGGCAAAAATGTGGAAATCACCATCGATTTGAATCTTCAAAGAACCGCAGAAGAAAGTCTCGCCTCTCTGATCGCCTCCCTTCGCGCCACGGCGGAAGAAGGAAAACACGTGGACGGCTCCGATGTGGAAGGCGGCGCTGTGGTGGTCATGGATGTGAAAACCGGTCAGGTCCTGGCCTGCGCCAGCTACCCCACCTATAATCTTGCTACCTTCCGGGAGGACTGGGAGATGCTGAAGGATGCGCCCTACGCGCCCCTGTTTAACCGGGCATTGCAGGCTGCTTATCCCCCCGGCTCCACGTATAAGATGTCCATGGTCATTGCCGGTGTGGAAGCCGGCGCCATCGACCGAACCACAAAGATCCGGGACGAAGGTGTTTTCAGCAAATATGCCCCGGGCTTTACCGCCAACTGTATGGCATGGACCCACAATCACGGCACCCACGGCACCATCAATGCGGTGGAAGCACTGGCGGTGTCCTGCAACTATTTCTTCTACGACATTGGTGACAAAATATCTTTAAGCATCATCGACTCCACCGCTAAGGGCCTGGGTCTGGGCGAAAAAACCGGCATTGAACTGGGCGAAGAACTGGGTCACCGGGCCAATGCAGAAACCAAGAAGGAATTTTACAAAGACGACCCGGACCGGCAGGGCTGGTATCCTGCAGACCAGGTCATGGCCTCCATTGGCCAATCCATTAACCAGTTTACCCCCATTCAGCTTTGCTCCTACACCGCAACTCTGGCCAACCGGGGTGTACGGTATAAGGCTACCTTCCTGAATCGGGTGGTATCCTCTGACTACAAGCAGCTGGAGCTGGAGAACTCTCCCCAGATTCTCAGCACCCTGACCATTTCCGACGAGGCTTACTACCTTTACACCCAGGGTATGCGGGCGGTATCCACCAACGGTACTGCTTACCGGATTTTCGGCAATTACCCCATTGAAGTAGCCGCAAAGAGCGGTACTGCCCAGCACAGCAGCAGCCAAAATGTTTCCGACCACGGCGCTTTCGTGTGCTATGCTCCCTTTAACGATCCCGAAATCGCCATTGCGGTTTACGGCGAAAAGGCCGGCGGCGGTACTACCATGGGTCAGATCGCCAAAGCTATTCTGGATACCTACTTTGACAATCCGGAAGCCGGAGATGTGACCACCAACGAAAACGGCATCAGCTAAATAAAAACCGCACGGAAGAATCCGTGCGGTTTCATTTTTATTATTTCCACAGGCCGTCGGGATACAGACCCTGCTGGGTCTTCTCCTTCAGTGCTGCCACCACCTGGGGCTTATCCGCGGCATAGGTGACGCCGTACCACTTATCCTCGGAGGTCAGCACCTTTACGGTCGCTTTCTTTTCCTCCAGCAACTGCTCGATCACCAACGGCAGGAAGAACTCCGCCTTGGCAGGATTTTTGGGGACCGCCACTGCAAGGAACTCCGGGAACCGGGCTTCGATCTCCTTCAGGAAGCTGTGGGTATAGCCCCACATATTCATGGAAACCACCGTATCCGCCGGAACGGTTTCCCAATTTTCTCCATCCTCGGTAAAGTGGATGCCGCCATCAAATTTTTCGATCCGGGTGCGCTCCACAATGTTTGCCAGATTTCCCTTGTCATCGGTCTGGCACACACCCCGGGCCACGCTGCCGTTATCCGTAACGGTGTTGCCCAGAAGATATCCTACCATGCAGTAGTCATAGGTTTCGCCGTCCTTTGCCTGGGACAGAGCGTTGTAAATGACTCGGTAAGCGCTCTTTCCGTAGTAATCGTCGGCATTGATGACCGCAAAGGGCGCATCGCCGATTTCTTCCTTGGCGCAGAGCACCGCATGGGCTGTGCCCCAGGGCTTAGCGCGCTCCTGGGGAATGACAAATTCCTCAGGCAAGGCCTTGTCCAGCTCCTGATAAGCATAGCGGATCTCCATAGGGCACTTCTCCAGCCGCTTGCCCACCGTGGCCATAAAGTCTTCTCGGATGGCTTCCTTAATGATGATCACGGCAGTTTCAAAGCCTGCCTCGTGGGCATCGTACAGGGAATAATCCAGAATTGCCTCGCCGCAGCTTCCCACGGGATCGATCTGCTTTAAGCCGCCGTAACGGCTTCCCATGCCTGCAGCCATAACCACCAAAATCGGTTTCTTTGCCATAACGTATCCTCCTAGGTAAATTTCATGCTTATGATAGCAATATACCTCGCAAAGTCAATGTCTTTTCTCCTTTAGTGTTCATTTTCATAAAAATCTGCGTTAAAATGTTACAAGCTTAAATAAATATCCTGACGGGTCATTTTGTCCCAGCAAAACTCCGTAGCCAATTCCCGGACGGAAATAGGCTGTGCCCTGTCTGTCAATCCCGATGCATGGGCCAATGTACCGATCAATGCCTCCGGGGACATGCGGCTGCGCAGGACGCCCATATCTAAGTCCCTGTCCCGTTTGCTTAATCGCCGCCCATCGGCGCTGAGCAGCATGGGCACATGGCCGTAAGCCGGGTGGGAAAAACCCAAAAGCTCCTGCAAATACATTTGTCTGGGCGCTGAACCCAGAAGATCCACGCCCCGGACAACCTCGGTAACACCGGCCTCACCGTCGTCCACGGTAACCGCCAGCTGGTACACGTAAACACCATCTGCCCGACGCACCACAAAATCTCCGCAGTCCGTGGCCAAATTCTGCCGGTAAACGCCTTGGCACAAGTCTTCCAGCTGCCACTGCCTGTCCGGTACTTTCAGCCGCCAGGCCCCCGGCCGGCCAAAAGCCTCCCGCTGCCGGGCCGTTAAGCTTCGACAGGTGCCCGGATAGACATAGGTGCCGTCGCTCAGGTGAGGTGCGTTGACGCTGTGGAGCTGACTTCGGGTGCAGTAGCAGGGATACAGCAGATCCTTTTCCTGCAGCTGCTGAAAATACCGGTCGTAGACTTGGCTTCTTTCGCTTTGGGGCGGCATTTCCCAATCCCAGGTCAGTCCCAGCCAAAGAAGATCCTGCCGAAGTGTTTCCGCAAATTCTCCGCTGGTGCGCTGGGTATCCAGATCCTCCATCCGGAGGATCCACTGTCCGTTCCGGGATTTTACCGACAGCCAGGAGATCAGCGCGGCAAACACGTTGCCCAAATGCATCCTGCCGGAAGGGGTGGGCGCAAAGCGCCCCACGGGCGCGGTTTTTTGCATCATCCCAGAAATCTGACGCACCAATAGATCATAATACCGATGATCCCCAGGCACAGGGCGCTGGAGGCGATCATCAGGCCAATATCAATGCGGTCGGATTTCGCCTTTGCAGATTCCAGGTCTTCTGTCTGCTCCAGATCTCTGCCATAGCCATTGGAGAAATTGCAAAAAATCTCCGGCTCCTGGGCATCCCGTACCTGCTCGGCATCTTCAAAGCCGGGCTGGGAAAGAATGTCCTGCACCATAGTGTCGTTCAAAAGATCTTCCAGAGACCCCTCCGGCAGCTCCTCTTCAGGGGCAGCCGTTTCCTCCTGCGGCATGTGAATGACCATAGTATCCTCCACAGGCTCCGCATCCAGCAGTTCTTTCTCGATCCGTTCCAATTCTTCACGTGTGTCGTCTTTCATCGGGGACACCTCCTTATTTTTTTCTATTTTACCGCAAAATACCTACGCTGTAAAGTAAAATTACTGTAAATCTTACAAACAGCAACGTACGCACGACGTTTTTTATAACTTAAAACTTTTTTAACGATTATCCTCTTTTTTTGTTCATATTTTTCCCTTATGCTAAGGATATCAAATTCCTTTTGATTTTCATTTTTTCTCTTCCTCTCTTTTTTGTTGCAAAAACCGCAGCTTTGGCTGCGGTTTTTGCTTTTTGTATATATCTGCATTTTCGGGAGAAAATAGCCATAAGTTCGCTTCGGAGGCAGAAAATGATTTTATCTTACATTCGTACCATCATACTATATTTGATTCTGATTGCCGTTATCCGGATCATGGGGAAGCGGCAGGTAGGTCAAATGGAGCCAGCAGAATTCGTGGTTACCATGCTGGTGGCCAATCTGGCCTCCATCCCCATGCAGGACGGAGGGATCCCCCTGTATTCCGGGCTGGTGCCCATCCTCACGGTGCTGGGAGTGGAGCTGGTGCTGTCCGCAGCGTCGCTGCGCAGCGTAAGCTTTCGCCGGCTTCTGTGCGGCAAGCCGGTGATCCTCATCGAAAACGGCCATGTCCTGCAAAACAATCTGCGCCGCACCCGGATCACTCTGGACGAACTCACCGGCCACCTGCGGGAAAAAGACGTATTAAATGTAACCGATGTGCAGTACGCCATTTTAGAGACCAACGGAAATCTTTCCGTGTTTTCCTATCCCAAACACAAACCCGCCAGCGCCAAGGATGCTGGCATCCACCCTGAGCGCCAATCCCTCCCTGTCACCATCATCGGCGACGGGTATTTGTATCGGCAGAACCTTCCCGCCGCAGGCAAGGACGAGGCCTGGGTACGTCGGTTTTTGCAGGAACGGGAGCTGAAACAAAAGGACGTGTGGCTTTTGACTCTGGATGCCACCGGCAAAACCACGCTGCTGCGAAAGGAGAAAACCCCATGAAGCGTTTTTGGCTGGGCATTGGCATTTTAGCGGTACTTTTGGCTGCAGGGATCGGCTTGACTGTGGGGATCACCGCAGTGCATACCAAGCTTTCCCGGGATTTGGATGGCGCCTGCGAAGCGGTGCAAAAAGGCGATTGGGATGCCGCAGTTGCCTTGGCGGAATCTGCAAAAGACAGCTGGAAGCGCTGTCGTCGGTTTGTCGCTTCCTTTGTGGATCATGAACCTCTGGAGCAGATGGACAGCCTGTTTTCCGAACTGGAAATTTACCGAAATCAGCATCTGCCCACAGACTATGCCGCGGTATGTACCCACCTTTCCCATTTGTCGGTGGCCATTGGGGAAAGCCATGCCCTCACCTGGTGGAATCTCTTATGATCCCGTCCCCCGGGCCAACTCCAAAATGCCCTGGGCCAGAGCATTGGCGGCCAGCAGTGCCTGCGCATGGGTATCTCCTGCCGCCCCCACTTCAATGAGCAAGCTGGCTGTGGTTAAATCCATATTAAAACGCTCCGAGCGGAGGGTAAGGGGGCGGGTAATGCCCGGATTCTGCCGCTCCAAAAGGGCGGTCAGCTTCAGCCCCGTGGCCAGGTTTTCCCGCCAATTCGGATGATAATTTCCCCACTCATCCGTTCCCACTACCACCATCAGCTGGGTGGACGGCTGACCTGCCACCGTAGCGGCGGTGGTGAGCTGACTGCCGTCCGCGCCATCGGAGGCATCCCGGTGAATGTCCAGCACCATCTGAATGGAAGGGTACTGCCGCAGATACTCCTCAATGCGCACCCTGGCATTGCCGTAAGAGCCGTTGTAAGAGGGATAATCGTGATAGCTTCGGTCGTGGAGGACTGTAATGCCCCCGGCTTCCAGCACCCGGGCCACCTCATCTCCGATGGATACCATGTTGTATCGGTCATCCAAGGTTCGGTAGGGGTCATTTTCCTCATATTCTTCCCCCGGCTGCCGCGCATAGCTTTCCGTGGCATGGGTGTGGACGATCAGCACCGTAGGCTCCGAGCCCGTCAGATCCCACTGCAGCGGCGCGGTCAGCAGCGGCTCCAGCTCCGGCCGGTAATCGCAGCGGTAAAGCACGGAGATATTTTCCAAATCGGCCTCAGAAAAGGATGGCCGAACAGGGTCTTCCGGTACAGGAAAAATTTGGGTAGGTTCCGTTGGCTGGGTCTCCTCCGGCATGTCCGGGTAAAAGCGCACCACTCTCCCTGTCTGCAAAAAGATCAGCAGCGACATGGCCTCCGGGGTTTCCAACAAACCAAAAAACGCCGAAAAAATCCCTCCGCCCAACAGGCGAAGGGTAATGGCCAACGCCACAGCCGCAGCGCCCAGCCGAAGGATCTTCTTTTGATGATCCATAAGCCCCTCCCAAAAATGTCAAAAAAGCGCGAAAGCATCGAAAATTGGCGGTTTCCGGAAGGGGGGTCTGCCGCTAATTTTTTACGGACGGCGCCACTTGGGACGATCCTTCAATTCCATCCGCAAATTTTGAAAAAAGGTCTTCAGCAGAGCGCTTGCCTCTGCTTTCTTCACACCGGCTGTCACCTCAGGATGGTGATTGAAATCCATGGAAAACAAATCGCACACCGAGCCGCAGGCGCCGCATTTTGCATCCGACGCACCATAAACCACCCGGGGAATCCGGGCATTGACAATGGCGCCGGCGCACATAGGACAGGGCTCTAAGGTTACATATAAGGTGCAGTCCCACAGCCGCCAGCCGCCTAAATTCCTGCATGCTTCGTCAATGGCCTCCAGCTCCGCATGACCCAGGGCGGTTTTCCCTGTTTCCCGGCGATTTCTGCCCCGACCCACAATTTGGCCGCCCCGGACGATGACACAGCCCACGGGCACTTCGCCCTCATTGGCTGCCTCCTGGGCCAAAAGCAGCGCTTCGTCCATATATTTTGCATCTTCCACAGGGTATCCCTCCCTTTTTTGTCTATCATACCCCACGGAAGACCCTTACGTCAAGACTCCATCAGCAAGGCGGCAAACAGCACCACCATTTCCTGCCTGGTAAAGGGTCGATTGCCCCGATGCCGGAATCGCCTGTCCATTTCTTCCACCGATTGCAGCACCGTCTGCTGCGCCCGCAGCCTCTGCTCCTCATTTTCCGGTTTTCCGGTGAGTAAATAATCCACAGTCACCTCAAACAGCGCAGCCATCCGGACCAACTGCTCCGCCGCCGGCTCCCGGCGTCCCTGTTCATACATTCCTACCGCGCTGGCGCTGATCTGCAATTTCTGCGCCAATTCCGCCTGACTCCAGCCTGCGCCGCGCCGCAAAGCGGCGATCCTTGCTCCCAACATAGGCGCTCTCCTTTCCCGTTTGTGGGAAAAGTATACCATGAAAAAACCGAGAAATGGGGGGAAATCTGGCTCCTACACATTTCGACGGACATCACACGAAGTGTGTAGTATACTATTGTCTGGAAATAACTGGAAAATTCCCCCGAAAATCTGCTCTGTCTTTTCGACATTTTCCATATTTCCCATTTACACGAGAGGATGATGTGATTGAGTCAAGCCATCGAAGGGACCCTTTACATAGACGAGCAAGCCAAAGCCCCCGCCGCATTTTGTCCAAAATGCCAGGGCGCGCTGTATGCGCCCAGTTTCATTTGCCTGCGGTGCCGGAGGGATACCCCATGACCCTCCGGGAACTAAGTCCGGGCTATGAATACTCAGCCTCCCTGCTCCGGGCCCGGCTAAAGCAGCTTCGGCAGGCTCTGTCCCAGACAGACGACCCGGAAGAGATCTGGCACTTAAAGCGCCGCATTGCGGAGCTGACCCCCATGCTGACCCAGATGAACGAACTGAAAGAACTGACAGAGCACTACTACGACAGGGGGTATTACCGCAATGAAAAATACACTCTTTAAGGGATATTTAGGCCCCCGGCTGCCAAAACAGATGCAGCTGGACCGGATCAAGCTGGTCATCACCCAGGAGCTGACGGAATGTCAGCGCCGCACGCTGACCGACTACTATTTCCGGCAGATGACCATTCCCCAAATTGCCCAGGAGCAGGGTGTAAACAAAAGTACGGTCTGCCGCACCCTTCACCGGGCAGAAGAAAAGCTTCGGCGCTTTCTGCGATATTGATTTTTTTGCCGTGACCCTGCGTCACGGCGTATTTTTTTGCCTGCTGTGCAATCCGGGGGTTCCTTTTTCCCCAGAATGTGGTAAAATATAAAAAACCCCTAAAAAACGAGGTAACACCATGAATAAATGTGTAATTTTCTGCTCCGGCGCATGCAGCGGTCTGCTGCAGCCCATCCAGCCGGATGACCATATCATCGCCGCTGATGGCGGCCTGCAGCATACAGACGCCTTAGGTCTGACCCCCCACACAGTGCTGGGCGATTTCGATTCTCTGGGCTACACCCCCCAGGGCGCAAATATATTCCCCGTGGAAAAGGACGATACGGATTCCATGCTGGCTGTCCGTCGCGGCCTTTCTCTGGGATATAAAGAATTCTGGCTCTACGGCTGTTTGGACGGTCCCCGGCTTGACCATACCATCGCCAATTTCCAGGTGCTGCAATTTTTGGCAGACCGGGGCGCCCGGGGCTATCTCATCGGAGAAGACTATATCGCCACGGTGATTCAGGAAGAAACCCTTCTGTTCCCCCAAGATGCAGAAGGCATTTTGTCCCTGTTCTGTTTAGGAGCGGAAGCCCAAGGGGTGACCTTGAAAAATCTTCACTACCCCCTCCAAAACGGCAGTTTGACCCCAGGATATCCTTTGGGTGTCAGCAACCATTTCATCGGCAAGGCTGCCTCCGTCGCGGTTGCCAGGGGTAGTGTTCTTGCCCTGTGGGACAGAAAAAATAACATTCCCGAAAGAAGGGGTATGCTGTGAACTTTCAGAAAAAAACACCTGAGATCCAGCGGCAGGAAGTTCTCGTAAAGGACAGTCCAACCGGGCTGACCACCCAGGAAGCCCAGCTCCGGGCAGAGAGGGGCTGGAGCAACGGGCTGGTGCAAAGCGCTTCCCGCAGCGAAAAGAGTATTATTTTAGAAAACTGCCTGACCTTTTTTAACCTGGTGTTTGTGGTTCTGGCGGTGATTTTGGCCCTCAGCGGCTCTTCCGTAAAGAACATGACCTTCCTGATCATTGTCATTTGCAACGCCGTCATCGGCTGCTATCAGGAGATCCGGGCAAAACGGGCGGTGGACAAGCTGACGCTGGTGGCCGCCCAGCAGATCCGCGCCCTCCGGGACGGAAAGATCACCACTATCCGCTCCGACTTGCTGGTGCGCGACGATGTTGTGGAATTTCTCTCCGGAGACCAGATCTGCGCCGACGGCATTGTACTTTCCGGTGAACTTCAAGTGAACGAAGCTCTGGTCACCGGTGAAGAAGACGCCATTGCGAAACGTCCCGGCGACCAGCTGAAATCCGGCAGCTTTGTAGTGGCCGGCAGCGGTCGCGCCCGGCTCACCCGGGTAGGTGCGGACTCCTTTGCCGCCCGACTGGCTGCCGAGGCCAAAGCAAATCCCCACGCCTCCAAGTCGGAAATGATGAAATCTCTGGACCGGCTGATTCGGGTGGTGGGCTTTGCCTTAATTCCCATCGGTCTGATCCTGTTTTATCAGGAATTTAAAGTGCTGCAGCTGGGTCTGCAAAACAGCGTAGAAGGTACTGTATCCGCGCTCATCGGCATGATCCCCGAGGGACTGTACCTGCTGACCAGCGTAGCCATGGCAGTATCCTCTCTGAAACTGGCGCGGCAAAAGGTGCTGGTGCAGGATATGAACTGCATCGAAACTCTGGCCCGGGTGGATGTGCTGTGCGTGGACAAGACCGGCACCATCACCACAGCCGGCATGCAGGTGGAAAATGTCATCGCCCTGACAGACGATCCTCCCGAGCGGCTGGAGCGGATTCTGGCTGCCATCTATTCGGGCGTTGAGCCGGAAAACGACACCGCCAAAGCCATGGCGGAGGTTTTCGCCGGAGAAACCGACTGGGTTTGCACCCAGCGGATCCCCTTCCAATCCGCCACCAAATGGAGTGCCGCGGTGTTCCGGGGACAGGGCTCTTTCATCGTGGGCGCGCCGGAATTTACCATGGGCAGCCGGTATGAGGAGCTGCGGGAGACCGTGGAAGAATGGTCCGGCCGGGGCTACCGGGTGCTGCTGATCGCCCAGTATGCCGCCGAGCCCCAGGAAATTTTGGAGCCGGGGAAGCTGCACCCTCTGGCGCTGATCATGCTGTCCAACCAGATCCGTCCGGAAGCGCCGGATACCTTTGCCTACTTTGCCGCCCAGGGCGTGACCATCAAGGTGATTTCCGGTGACAATCCCATTACCGTATCGGAAGTGGCCCATCGCGCCGGTATCGCCAATGCAGAGCATTGGGTGGATACCACCCAGCTTTCCACTGAGGCGGATTTTGCCAAGGCGGCGAAAAAGTACACCGTCTTCGGCCGGGTCACCCCGGATAAGAAAAAGCTGCTGATCCGCGCCCTGCGTAAACAGGGGCATACCGTGGCCATGACCGGCGACGGTGTCAACGACGTGCTGGCCATGAAAGAAGCTGACTGCTCCATCGCCATGGCCTCCGGCGCTCAGGCAGCCAGCCAGGTTGCCCAGCTGGTGCTGCTGACTTCTGATTTTTCCGCCATGCCCGGAATTGTGGGAGAAGGCCGGCGGGTGATCAACAACATTCAAAGAGCCGCCACCTTATTTTTGGTGAAGAACATTTTCTCCTTGGGGCTTTCCGTTCTCAGCCTGTTTACCAGCTGGCCCTACCCCATTGTGCCGCTGCACCTGAGCGTGATTTCCGCCCTGACCATCGGTGTTCCCTCCTTTTTCCTTGCCATGGAGCCCAATTATGAGCGAGTGCAGGGACATTTCCTCCGGGGCGTTCTGCGCAGAGCCTTCCCCGGCGGCTTAACCAATATTTTCGTGGTGCTGATGGCCCAGGCCTTTATGTCGGTCTTCTCTATTCCGCTGGAACAAACCTCCACCGTCTGCGCAGCGCTGCTGGGTATCGTGGGTCTGCTGGTGCTGTTCCAGACCTGTAAGCCCTTTGACAAATTCCGAAAGTTGATTTTTTCCGCCATGGCCATTGCTCTGGTGTTCTGCTTTACGGCGCTGTCTTCCTTCTTCCAGCTTTCTCCCAGCAGCCGGGCAAGCACCCTGATCATGCTGACGCTGCTGCTGATGACCCCCACCGTGTTTCTCATTGTCCGGCGGGTGTTCGATTTAGGCGACAAGGCGGTGGCGCGGTTGCGCAGCCTGCGGAAATCCGAGAGGTGAGCTATGCGTACCTACGAACTGAAAAAGATGCCGGGACTACCCCTGTATGAATCCCTTTACCGGCAGCTGCGCTCCGACATTCTCTCCGGCGCTCTGCCCCAGGGCAAAAAGCTCCCCTCCAAGCGGGCGCTGGCGGAAAACTTAAAGGTAAGCAAAATTACCGTGGAAACTGCCTACAATCAGCTGCTTGCAGAAGGCTACATCCGCTCCGAAGAAAAAGTGGGTTACTTTGTAGAGGCCATTACTCAGACAAATCACGCCACCCCGCTTCCCTCACTCCCTCCGGAAGAAAGGGCAGAAGCGGTGCTGGATCTGACCGCCAACGGCTCTGCCCATTTCCCCTTTTCCGTGTGGAGCAAGCTGCAACGGCAGGTGCTGCTGGACTACGGTCCGGCCCTGTTGAAGCCCATTCCCCACTTAGGCTGCCGGGAACTGCGGATAGCCATTGCCGAGCATCTGGCGGACTTCCGGGGTATGCAGGTTTCCCCAGAGAACATCCTCATCGGCGCCGGCACGGACTTCCTTTACAATCTGCTGATCCAGCTTCTGGGACAGGAGCGGATCTATGCCGTGGAAGAGCCGGGCTACGATAAAATCCGCAGGATTTACGCTGCCGGCGGTGTCCGTTGTGTCAGCGCACAGATGGACGACGCCGGGGTTCTTCCTCAGCCTTTGGGGGATGCCCAGGTGCTGCACATTTCTCCCGCCCACCATTTCCCCACCGGCGTTGTGACCACCATGCAGCGCCGCAAGGAGCTGCTTCAGTGGGCAAACACCCGGGACGGCTATATCATCGAGGACGATTATGACTCGGAATTCCGGTTCCATCCCCTGCCCACGCTGCAGACTTTGGACACCCAGGGGCGGGTCATCTATATGAACACCTTTTCCAAGAGCCTTGCCCCCTCCATCCGTATCGGATTTTTGGTGCTGCCGGATGGACTCATGGCAAAATTCCGGCAGCAGCTGGGCTTTTACGGCTGCACCGTGCCCAGCTTTGAGCAGTATGCTCTGGCCCGGTTCTTAAGCGAGGGGCATTTTGAAAAACACATTAACCGGATGCGGAAATTCTACCGCAGCCGGGCCCGTCGGGTGATTGAGGCATTACAAAATTGCCCCTGGTCAAAGAAACTGACCATTCTGGAAACCAACGCCGGGCTGCATTTTCTCGTGAAGGTACGCACAGACTTGACCGATGATGCGCTGGTTGCCCAATGGGCCGCGGCAGGGATTCGGGTCAATGCCCTGAGCCGGTATTATCACGGAAGTGTGCCGGAGGAAAAACGGCACTGCCTGCTCATTAACTACTCCGGCTTGGATGAAAGCCAGCTCTGGCGGCTGAATGCCCTGCCGCAAGAGGACTAAATCCCAGATTTTTCTTGCTTTTTCCCTGTATAACAGTATAATATTGGTAGAAAACTGTAAAGGAGGGCTCCCAATGGACGAAAAACAGAATATCTATCGGGGCTGCCTTCTGGGCCTTGCGGTGGGTGACGCCATGGGCTACACCGTTGACCGCAAGACTCTGGCCGAAATTTGCGAGGATTACGGCCCTAACGGTCTTTTGGGCTATGACCTTGTCAACGGCTATGCCGATGTGACTTCCTATACCCAGCTGGCTGCCTTTTGCGCCAACGGCCTGCTTCTGGGCATGACCCGGGGACAAATGCGCAAAACCATGGCGCCCTTGGTTCGCTATATTGCTTTGGCCGTCCGGGAATGGTCCCGAAGCCAGCACTACTGCGACCAGGAAAAGAATTACTGCTGGCTGTCCACTGTGCCGGAATTGAAGCGCCGTCGGTGCATGGACACCTGGATGCTCTCCACCCTCAGCCGGGAGCCTTTGGGCACACCGGAAGAGCCGGTAAACCGGTCCGATCATCCCGCCGCACTGACGGAAGCAATTCCAATAGCGCTGCTGACCCGGGATTTGAACCTTTCCCAGGAGGAACGGGACCGCTTAGGCGCGGAGGCGGTGGCATTGACCCACGGCGATCCGGAGACCTTCTTAAGCGGCGCGGTGCTCACCCATGCCCTCGGCCGGATTTTGGAGGGTGATTATGCTGACCCCCAGGCACTGGTGCAAAACACCTTGGATGCCATTCAGTTCCAATTTGGCCGGGAATATGGGCAGACCGTAAAATTCTGGGAACTGTCCCAGCTGGCACTGACGCTTTCTCAGTCCACCTCCATTTCTCAAATGGAAGCCATGGAGCAGCTTCGCTGCCGTACCGCTCCGGAGGTTCTGGCCGGCGCGCTGTATGCCTGCATCACCTGTCACGGCGATTTCGATGCAGCCATGATCACCGCAGTGAACCATTCCGGCCGCAGCGCCGCTGTCGGCGCGGTCACCGGCGCGATCCTGGGTGCGATCCTTGGCGAGGGGGCGCTGCCGGAGTTTTATCTGGAATCTCTGGAGCCCACCCAATACTTACAGGAGCTGGCGGACGATTTGGTTCACGGCTGCCCCATGGATTTCGGCAGCAATTTGTTTGACGACGATTGGGACAGAAAATACCTCCACGCAGGAAATTAAGCCAGCGCCGGCAAAAAGTCGAAAAACCGGGTAAAAAACCTGAAAAAAGGGGTTGCAAAACCCAAAAAAGGGTGTTATAATCCCTATGTAAGATGTTTGACTTTGGAGAGAGGGGCGCGCCCCTCTCTCTTTCTTATGAAAGGAAGGGTTTTATGAAGGTAACAGAACAGGTTGCCCAATTCGCCCAGCCCATTGTAGAAGCCCACGGCTGCTCCCTTTGGGATGTGGAATACGTCCGGGAAGGCTCGGAGCGATTCCTGCGGCTGTATATCGAGAAAGAAGGCGGCGTGGACATCACCGACTGCGAAGCCATCTCCCGGGCGGTAGACCCCATTCTGGATGAGCGGGACCCTATCGCAGAGTCCTACCACTTCGAGGTCTGCTCCGCAGGTTTGGAACGGGCTTTGAAACGGCCGTCGGACTTTGCCCGGTTTATGAGCAGCCCCATCATGGTCAAGCTTTACCGCCCCAGAAACGGTCTGAAGGAAATCCCCGGCATCCTTCGGGGTTACGAAGACGGCAAGGTAACCGTAGAAGCCGGCAAGGAAACCATCACATTTGAAAAGAGCGAAGTTGCCCTGGTGCGTCTTCGCGTAGAATTTTAATCCAACAGGAGGAAATAGAAATATGGCCAGATCTTCCAAGAAAAAGCCCGAAGCGCCCAGCGTGGATATCGGAGCAGAAATTTTCGCCAGCCTGAGAGATTTGGAAAAGCTCAAGGGCATTCGTGTCGAGTATATGGTGGAGCGTCTGAAACAGGCGCTGACCAACGCCTACCGGAAGGACCGGGAGGATCACCGGGATATCCCCGCCGAGAATGTGGTGGTGGATTTAAGTGAGAAGGGTCTTTCCATGCATTTGGTCAAGACCGTGGTGGAGGAGCTGGAGGATACCGCTCTGGAGATCCACATTGACGCTGCCCGGCATATTAACCCCGATGTACAAATCGGCGACACCGTGTCCATTCCCGTGGACATTCAGAAATTCGGCCGCATCGCTGCCCAGACCGCCAAGCAGGTGGTGATTCAGGGCATCCGGGAAGCCGAGCGGGGCGTGGTTTACGAAAGCTACTCTTCCAAGACCCAGGAAGTTCTGGTGGGTACCATTCTGCGGAAAGATCCCGCCACCGGCGACATTCTGGTCACCGTGGGTCAGGGCAACGAGCAGCACAATGCCGTGCTGCGCACCAGCGAGCAGATCCCCGGCGAAACTTATACCGAGGGCGACAAGATCCGGGTCTACGTTCTGGAAGCCCGGCAGGGCGCCCGCTCCACCAATGTTTACGTATCCCGTACCCATCCCAATATGGTACGGCGGCTGTTTGAGCTGGAAACCCCGGAAATTGCTGACGGCCAGGTAGAGATCCGCAACATCGCACGGGAGCCCGGCAGCCGCAGCAAGATGGCTGTCCGCGCTACCATGGAGGGCATCGATCCCGTAGGCGCTTGCGTTGGCGCCCGGGGCGGCCGTGTAGGCGCCGTTGTGGAAGAGCTTTGCGGCGAAAAGATCGACATCGTAGTTTGGTCCGAAGACCCTTGCGAATACGTCAAGGCCGCTTTGAGCCCTGCCGATGTGATCTCCGTTACTCCGGTGCCCGGTCAGAAGGCCTGCCGGGTCATCGTGCCCGACGATCAGCTGAGCCTTGCTATCGGCAAGGAAGGTCAGAACGCCCGTCTGGCCGCCCGGCTCACCGGCTATAAGATCGACATTAAGCCGGTTTCCCAGGCAGAGGAAATCGCAGAATAATACCGCTTAAGGAGGTAGCCTCATGCAAAAGAAAATTCCCCAACGGCAGTGTATGGGCTGCCGGGAAAGAAAGCCCAAGCGGGAGATGCTGAGAGTGGTTCGGGGAACCGACGGCACCGTATCTCTGGATTTCAGCGGCAAGGTCAACGGCCGGGGCGCCTATGTTTGTCCCGATGCCGAGTGCCTGAAAAAAGCCCAGAAATCCCGGGCTTTGGAGCGCTGTCTGGAAACGTCCGTCCCTCAGGATGTTTATGACCGCATGATTCGGGAAATGGAGGCAAATGTCCGTGGATAAAGCCTTAAACTACCTTTCCATTGCCCGAAAAGCAGGCCTGGCAGAGCTGGGCGAAGAACCTGTGGCCGCAGCGGCCCGGGATCTTCATGCAGCCTTGGTTCTGGTAGCCGGTGACGCATCCGACCATACCTGGCGCCGGGCAAAAAGCCTGGTGGCCGGCACCAATCAGCTGTGCCTGCGGCTGAAATACAGCAAAGACGAGATGGGTATGGCCATTGGCCGTACCAGCCTGGCCATTGCCGCCATCACCGATCCTGCCCTGGCCCTGTCCCTTGTAGAGGCCCTGCCGGAAGCGCACGAAGCCGAAGCGGCTGCGCTGCAGGAAAAAGTACGTCGGCTGCGCCAGCGCAGCAGCGAGAAAAAAGCCCACCTGCGCAACAAACGCATGGGCCGTACCAAAACCGCTGCGAAGAAGAACGGATAATTTTGGAGGTGTATATATGAGTATAGATGTGAAGTATCGTGTGAAAGAGGTCGCCGCGGATTTCGGCGTAACCCCTAAGGAAATTGCGGAGATCATCTCCAAGTATTACGAAAAACCCAAATCCAACACCCAGGTGCTGACTGTGGATGAGCTGAATGCCGTGTTTGAGCATCTCACCCAGACCCGTCAGATCGCCTCTTTAGAGCAGGTGTTTGCTGTCGCGCCCAAGGAAGCCCCCAAGGAGGAAGCTCCCAAGGAGGAAGCCCCCAAGGCTTCTGCGCCTAAGGCGGATACGCCCAAAGCTGAATCCCCCAAGCCCCAGCAGCCCAAGGAAACCCCCAAGCCTGCTGAGCCGGAGCGGAAGCGGGAGCGCCGGGTGGTGGATACCTCTGCGGTGCAGGTCAATGCCAACCGTTTTGCTGATGTTGACAATCTGGTTTCCGAGCGCGTTCAGAATTACGAGGGCGGCAAGCAGCGCATTGGCGGCAAAAAAGGCCAGCAGCAGAATAAGAAGGACAACAAGTTCAAGGGCAACAAGTCCCGCAACGAGGAGCAGGAGAAGCTGCGCAGACTCCAGATGGAGGTTGCCAGAAAGGCCCCTGTCACCGTAAAGATCCCCGACGAGATCACCGTTGGCGAGCTGGCCAGCCGGATGAAGAAGACCGCCGGCGAGGTCATCAAGACTTTGATGCTCAATGGCGCCATGGCCGGCATCAATCAGGCCATCGACTTTGATACCGCCGAATTTGTGGCCACCGAAATGGGCTGCAAGGTGGAAAAGGAAATCACCGTTACCATCGAGGAGCGGATCATCGACGATCACCAGGATACTGCTGAAGAGCTGCAGACCCGCGCACCTGTTGTAGT
>JAZOUU010000092.1:0-3520 GCA_045658365.1 Faecousia sp.
GTTTTGATACAGAGCTGACCTTCCGGAAGCTTGAGGATGTGTGCCGTCTGCTGCTTACAAGAAAAGATATTCCCTATATTGCCACCAACCCGGACTATGTGTGCCCCACAGAATTTGGCAGTGTGCCCGATTGCGGCAGTGTATGCGATATGGTCTTTAATGCCACCGGCAAGCGACCTGTGGTGATTGGTAAACCCAGCCCCTTGATGCCTCAGCTGGCCATGGAGAAGTACGGCTACGCCAAAGCTGAGACCGCTGTGGTGGGTGACCGGATCTATACCGATGTAAAATCCGGCTTGAATGCCGGTATCACCGGAATCCTGGTGATGAGCGGCGAGACCACCCCGGAGATTTTGGAACAGTCGGCAGACAAACCACATCTTGTTCTGCAGGATGCCTCTGCCATTATAAAAGCCTTGCAATAAGAAATCCCCCCCGGTTTAACGGGTGGGCGATTTTGTTAAGGAAGGGTAACGGTAGTGGGTGTGTGTCCCATGGCGGGAATGATGGTATTCATAAGATCTGCAACCCTCACCCGCAGGGTAGAGGTGTTGATACAGGGGTGGAAACCGATGTATTCCTCAGCCAGCACCGGAGAGTCGATCACCAGCTTGACACGGAAATCCTTGTCGTTCATCAGGCCCATCACACTCAGTGAGCCGGGGGTGATGTCCAGAAATTCCTCCATAAATTCACCGGAGGCAAAGGATAGACGGGAGACCTCCAATTGTGCAGAAAGATCCTTGGTCTTGAACACCTTGTCGCCTTGCATTAGCAGCAGATAGAAATCCGTCTGCTGACGGTTACAAAGGAGCAGATTCTTACAGGTGGGAGCATCCAGGGTCTTGTCGATTTCCTCGCAGGCTTCCATGGTCATGGCCGGCTCATGGTCTACCCGCTGATATGCAACACCCAGCTTGTCCAAAAGGTCATAAGCCCGAATTTCCTTATCCAATCTGCCGGCGGGATCTGCCGGACGGCCGTATTCCAGTATCATTATCGATTCCTCTTTTCGTTGTTTGTTGTAGGATTAAAATACGGAGTGAGAGGGATTTGGTTGCATTTTTCGCAGTGCGAAAAATAAATGTTCGGCGACCTCGAGCCGTCGCCGGCAACGCTCATTCGCGTTGCATTTGATTGTTCAAATCCCTCAATGCCAAATAAAAGGCCACCCAATGGGTGGCCTTTTATTTGGCGGAGTGAGAGGGATTTGACCCCTCGCGCGCTGTTTAGACGCCTACTCCCTTAGCAGGGGAGCCCCTTCGGCCTCTTGGGTATCACTCCGAATCTGTAAGAATTCTTGTTTGATTGCCCAAGTATTCTAGCATACCCCCACAAATTTGTCAAGGGCAAAAAACCTGTTTAGCAACACCCATGTGGTGGCGTGTTATAGCTCACCTTGCACACGGTACGATTTTGGAGAAATCCCTTTCCAGCGGATAAATTGTCGGGCAAAGTAACTGGCGTTATTGTATCCCACCGCAGCGGAGATCTGCTGAATCTGCAATGTAGTGCGTTTCAAAAGGGTTGCAGCCTGAGAGATCCGTTCCCGGTTTACGAAATCGATAAAGGTAAGTCCCATTTCTTTGTGAAATCGGGTGGAAAGATAATCTGCATTTACCAGTAATGCCCGGGCGGTATCCCGTACCGTGAGGTTGTCGGATAGATGCTCCTTCACATAGGTCACCGCCAAACGGATCATGGGACTTTGACCCACAAAATGTTCCTCTCGGGCCAGTTCGCAGTATTTTCTGATGATTTCCTGCATGAATTGTTCGATTGCCTTTATAGTACGCAATTTTTCAGTTTCCAGCGCAATTTCCTCCGAAACCTGATTCAACCGGTAAGGGTGGACACTGCATTCCTCCAGAGCCCGTCGAAGCTGGGTGTTGAGAATAATGCAGAAATTTTGCGCATTACGAACGGGATTGGGATTTCGCTTCATTTCACCGGCAGCTCGTTGTATTTTTCCCGAGAAAGCGTAGGCAAGGGACAGATTGCCCTGCTTTACAGCCTCCGTAAAGGCGGCGCTGTCTGCATAGGTCTGTTCGATCCGGCGCATTTTCTCCAGCTCTTCATAGTGGCCTTTCAACAGGATTTCCTGCTGATCTTTTGGCTTCCACTTGTACTGCACGTTCTGGTAGGGGACGGGCTGAGGGATCTCCAGCAGATGCTCTGCCAGCAATATGCCAAGCTGGTGCAACGTTTCATAGGGAATGACCGGAACTCTTAGGCAGAAGTGCAGTGCCCGGGTGAGGGCATCCCCATCCAGCCCTTCCCGACGCATCTGTTCCCGGAGAGCAGCCTCGTCACCGGCCTCCACACGGCAGGGACCCAGAATTAGATAGACATTTTCCTGCGGACTGCGGATGGAGATATTATACATGCTCCAAAAGCCCTTGACTTCGTACACTGTACCCGGCTTCATGGAACGAAATTGCTGCAGCAGCATCCGATCGCTGGCAGCGCTGTGCTGGATACCGTAGATATTCTCATGGAACATGGAGATCAAGGAAGTATCGTCGCCATTGCACAGGAAAAGGTCTGCACCGGTTGCGCACCGGAGGATTTTTTTCGTCAATTCGTAGTTGGAAATCAAAACAATTCCCCCAAAACAAAGATATGTATTATAATAACAAAGAAATATTGTTTTTGCAATGGGCGACATTTGGTAGAATGAAAATAAAAAGCGGAGGAGAGAAAATATGCGCGAAATTATCAATCTTAACTATAAGTGGCTGTTTACCAAGGAAGCCACCGAGATACCCACTCAGCTTGATAACCGTTGGAACTTTGTGAACCTGCCTCACTGTTTTAATGCCATCGACGGACAGGACGGCGGCAGCGACTATTTCCGGGGCACGGCCTACTATGTCAAGGAACTGGATCCCATGGATCTTCCCGCTGCTCAGTGCTATTATCTGGAAATCCAGGGTGCGAATTCTTCTGCCGATGTGTATCTAGCAGGGGAGCATCTTGCCCACCATGACGGCGGCTACTCCACCTGGCGCGTGAATTTGACCGGGAAGCTGAATGGAAAGACGCTTCTTGTCATTGCGGTTGACAACTCTGCCAATGACCGGGTCTATCCCCAGGTTGCGGACTTTACCTTCTATGGCGGATTGTACCGGGATGTAAATCTGATTTGCGTGAATGAGACCCATTTTGATCTGGACTATTACGGCGCCCCCGGCATTAAGGTAACCCCGATTGTGGATGGCAAAAACGCCAATGTGGAAGTGCAGACCTGGTCCAATGCGGCTAACCCTGCGGTGCGCTATACCATCCGCGACACTGAAGGCAACGTGGTTACCTGCATCACCGGCTGCGATGTAGCGAATCTCATCATTCCCGACGTCCACCTGTGGCATGGCCGGAGAGATCCCTATCTTTATACCGTCACTGCAGAGCTGCTGGACGGAGATACGGTTCTGGATACCGTTTCCACACATTTCGGCTGCCGCAGCTTCCGGATTGATCCGGACAATGGCTTCATCCTCAACGGGGAAGAGTATCCCCT
>JAZOUU010000093.1:0-2767 GCA_045658365.1 Faecousia sp.
TGTAGATTCTCCATACGAGATTCCTCCAAAAGATTGTTTACAGCCGAATTATAAAAGATGTGTTCTGAAAAAGCAATCATGTTTCGTGGAAATCCAATGATTGTGTAGGAATAGATAAAAACATCATCGAATATGAAACGTCCGACAATGAGACATCCCCTCTGTAAAGGCAGAGGGGATGTAGGGGAAATTTGTGCGCCCAGCGACCATGCTTTTATATAATTGGCGCTCCATAAATTTCATAGCGAAAACTTTGAATAAAAGAATCTTGACCAATCACTGCTTTTAACTCGTCTCTTTCGACGATTACGCCGTTGCCGCTCTCATCGTAAAGATAGTACATATCGTCGCATTGATATCCCGGTTCGGATCCCGCGATCTTGTTGGGATGCTTATAACACCACATAACCCGGATAATTCCGTAAACTTTACCATCTACCTTACGGTAAACACCACTTGCATTTGCGTGAACAAGAAGCATTTCCTCTGTGATTTCGATATGAGGGGGAACAAGTTCAAACAATTCCATGTTTGCAAGAGCGTTGCCGATATTGGGGAGTTTCGCAAAATCATCTTCGTTATAAATTTCACCGCGCCTGTTTACGTTGCCATTTTCGCCGGGATACCCGTTGATCGTAATTCTCTCGTCTGTTAAGAATCCGTTGACAATGCGGGTATAGTTTGCAATAACCCTATCGTCTCCAAGCTCCAGATAATAAACAAACACATTTGATTCATTTGGCTCTAAATATGCCTGGATTTCCTTTGCTTCATCCGATATGAACACATCATCAACTGTAACGTAATTATGTTCAGGGCGAACATGTTGATTGCTTTCATCCTTGGCAAGCGCAAGGATGTTCGATTTTACCTCCGCAATCGTTGAATTGCGAGAAGCCGGATAATAGGAGTAATAGGGATCCGTTTTATCAAGCAGCCTATCGATGTAATTGTAATTTTCAAAAAACTTGGATGAGTAATCGGTTTTATCCCAAAAGCTATCATCAACCTTTCCGTCGTTGAAGGCAATCACAGAACCGTAACCGAGATCGTCTACCTGTAGAGAAAACATGTTGGAAAAATAATCAATTCGACTCTGTGTGCCGTTGACAAGCGCATAGTTTTCCGTGCCTACTTGATTAAGGGTCATAATGAAACGCTCGTAGCCCTCAAATACGGTTGTATCATAATGAGAATAGCGCAGGAATATTTCTTCGGGGAATCCATCTCCGCGGATGCAATCGACGATACGCAATTTAGCAACATGGTATGGTTGATAATAAGAAGCATCCCAATAATATGTGTCGGGCAGGACCTCGATAACCTCGGCCTCGATCACTGTCTGTATCTCAAAACCGGGAACAATCATATCTGCCATGCCTGCACTTTCAGATGAAAGATCGCCGTACACCAGCGCTTGTAAGCCTGTGATCTTATTGCCGGGCCTCATGGTGGAGATTGACGGCGCATCATGAATCGCAGGGTTATTACCCCAATCATGCAGTATTGCCATAATGGTGATCGCGCTTAAAATCAGAACAAAACAGGCTGCGATCGCTCCGAAGCGAAGATACATGCTTTTGGTGCTTTTCTTTTCTTTCTTTAAATTTGTTTTGATATACATTTTGTCCTTGATTGCGGAAAGTGTATCGGCAGAAACATCGGACGCAGCATTTTGGGCGACGAGGGTTTCAATCTCGTTTGCAGTTGCTTCGTCGAAAATATTATGTAGTGTCTTCTTCATGCCTCATTACCTCCAAACTGTTTACGAAGTTTACTTAAGGCTCTGTGGGTTCGGGTATCGACATTCGACACAGTTAGTCCGACTGCTTTGGCAATCGCTTTTGAGGATTCTCCGTAATAATATTTACGGAAGATAATGCTCGAATCCGGTTCGCCAAGATCCTCGACTGCTTTGATAACTGCGCGCCGAAGTTCCTCGTCAGCAAGTTCGCTGTCGATCATCAGGTCATCTGCTACCTGTAAAAGGGACTGTTCATCGTCAAGAGAGAGTCCGCCTTCAAAGCTTCGCTTTTTTGCAACGTTGATCGCGTGGTTACGCGCGATCACGCACAGATAGGATTTGATGCTTGATCGACCGGGATCATAGTCAGCCAGCTCCGTATAGAATTTGCAGAATACATCTGCCACACAGTCTTCAATATCGGATGATACGTAATAAGAATTGTCAAGTTTGCCTTTGACAACAGCATAAACAAGACCTGTGTACTGATTCATTAATTGTTCCATTCCGGCGTTCGGGTCTTTATGTAGTAGTCGCAGTAACTTGCTGTCTTCCATATTCTCACCTCGTTTTGAATCGATTCATTGTTTAATACAATCCAAAAGGAAAAATCTTACACGTCCCTCAAAAGAATTATAGCATATTTACAGAGAAAATGTAAGTGCTAACTCTGTATACTTATACGCTACATGGTGAATATTTATAGGATAATTTAACCAAAATCAGTGTAAAAAAGCAAAGAAATAAGGCATATTGCAGAAATTAAAACAAATGTCTTCCGGGTGTTGACAACCTGTTCGCAGGGGTGTATAATCCTATGCATAAATATTAATAATTTCTGGCAAGAAATTGGGAGGCAATATTATGAACAAAGAAAATGTCAAAAAAGTCGTACTTGCATACTCCGGTGGTCTGGATACATCCATCATTATCCCTTGGCTGAAAGAAAACTATAACAACTGCGAGATCATTGCCGTTGCCGGCAATGTGGGTCAGGCGGACGAGTTGGAGGGCCTGGAAGAA
>JAZOUU010000094.1:0-25289 GCA_045658365.1 Faecousia sp.
GAATCAGTACAACATCACCGCTATCAACTGCCGTAAGGTCGAAGAGTTCTCCACCAAGTGGATGGGCTTCCTGAACGGTTCTTACGACGACGCTTCTCTGCAGACTGAGAACGTTGCTGAGTACCTGGATTCCAAGTACGTCTACTTCACCTCTACCTCTACCGGTACCTTCGGTATGCAGCTGTACTCCAACCTGGAGACTCTGAAGAACAGCGAAAACAACAACGGCATTCTGGCTATCCAGGAATTCCGTCATGCTTTCAACCTGGCTCTGAACAGAAGCGATATCGTTGAGAAGATCTGGCCCGGTTCTGCAGTTCCCTGCTTCGGCCTTATCAACGTTGCTTACTACTACGACATCGAGAACTCTCCTGAGCTGGAAGACGGCGGTCAGTACCGTAACGCTACCATCGCTAAGGAAGGTATCCTCCGCGCCTACGGCTTCACTCAGGGCGCTGACGGCAAGTGGTCCGGCGGCGATCTGAAGGATCTGTCCACCAATGATGCTTACGATGCTCTGACCGGCTACAACCCCACTCTGGCAAAGGAAAAGATGAAGGAAGCTATCGCGATCCTGACTGCTGATCCTGCCAAGTATGGCTACGACGCTACTAAGGACATCACTCTGGTTTACGGTTCTTCTTCCGATACCGACAAGCAGAGATTCCGCGCAAGCTACCTGCAGGAAGTTCTGGACGGCCTGGTTAAGGACACCGCTCTGGAAGGCAAGATCAAGGTTGTGTTTGACGCATCCGCTGGCGCTCAGTGGGCGGAAGCCTTCCGTACCGGCGCTACCCAGATCGGCTTCGGTTATGGCTTCTCCGGCAACGCCTTCAACCCCTTCGATATCATCGGCGCTTTCGTTAACCCCGACGACGATCTCAACTACCACATGTACTGGGATACCTCTGCAATCGACCTGACTCTGACCATGCCCGCTGGCGATTACGCCGGTGCCGGTGAGACCATCACCATGAGCGTGCAGAACTGGTACTACTGCCTGAACGGTCTGGCAGAGACTGAGAAGCAGGCTAAGACCTACAACTGGGGTGAAGGCTTTGCTCCTGTTGAAGCCCGTCTGATGATCCTGTCCGCTCTGGAAGAGATCACCATCAAGGAGTCCCGCAGCGTCATGCTGATCGCTGACGGCGGCGGTTCCTTCCTGGGTGCTAAGTTCTCCTACTTCTCCGAAGACGAGCACACCTTCATGGGCTTCGGCGGTCTGAGATACATGGAAGTTAACTACACCGACGCTGAGTGGACTGCATACGTTGCACAGAACAACAACGACCTGTCCGCTGAGTATAAGAAGTCCGAGTAATCCTTAATACCTGAATTACCTAGACTAAAATAAACCAAACGGCGGTGAGCCACTGTGCTCACCGCTAGTTTGGCATTTAAGCGAAATTCCTGAAAGCTAAGCATGTAACTCCGAAGGTATGACAGTAACACTAGACTGTTTTCGAGCATGAATAATCCATAGCTACCGGTTTTATAATAGCTGAAAAGAATGCTATTTGCTGATTGATAAAGACGGTTTGATACGTCATTTTTGGCGGCGCGCAGCAGATTCGCGCGCAGAGCCTTGGAAATTACCTCTTTTTTGGCTCAAACACTATGAATTGGAAAATAACAAGACAGAGGAGAAAAACCTATGTATATGTTTAAATATGTAACGAAGCGTTTGGGCTTGATGTTGTTCACATTCTTCATCATATTCACGATGTGCTTTGTGCTTATCAAGCTTCTGCCCATCCCCACCAATGCGCTTCCCGGACAGGATCCCGAAATTATTATGAAAACCCTGGAGGGAAGAGGCTGGATTACCAACATTAGAGAGGGTGAAAACGGCGTCTGGGAATATGACCGCGTGCCGATTTTGCGCCAGTACGGAACCTATATCAAGAGAATTGTGACCCAGGGTGACTTTGGCCTTGTGACTACCTACGGCGAATACCTCCGTATGGATATCTGGGAAGTTTTTGTCAGCCATCTGCCCCCCACGATCTTGATAAATATCTATTCCACCCTGATCGGTGTGCCCATTGGTCTGGCATTGGGTATTTTGGCTGCGCTTAAAAAGAACAAATGGCAGGACCAGTTGATCAATATTGTCATTATTCTGTTGATATCGGTTCCAGGCATCGTGTTGGCGCTTATGATCCAGTATGTGTTCTGCTTTAAGTTGGGTTGGTTCCCATTGACTATGTCAACCAGCGACGATTACTTCACATGGGAAGTGTTCCGTTCCATGCTTCCTGCGGTATTTGCTCTGTGTCTGGGATCCATTGCAAGTTATGCCCGCTACACCCGGGCAGAGCTTTCCGAAGTGCTGACTGGGGAGTTTATGCTTTTGGCCAGAACCAAGGGCCTTACAAAAAGGCAGGCCATCTACCGCCATGCCATGCGCAATTCCATGGTCGTCATTTTCCCTTCCATCCTCAGTGAGTTTGTTTCGGTGCTTTCCGGCTCGCTGATTATTGAGAGAATGTTCGGTATTAACGGTGTTGGCGGACTCTACCTCAACTCAATCACATTCCAGGATTATGACTTCTTTATGTTGTTATCAGGTTTCTACACTCTGGTAAGCCTCACAGCAGCAATCGTTATCGATATTAGTTACGGTTTCATTGACCCGAGAATTAGAATGGGAGCAAAATGATTATGAGCAATAATATAAATAACATTCCCATAGAGAAGTTTCGGTTTGCCACAAGAAATGATTTATATCATGACAGCAAATTTGAAACCAAGCCCGTGAGCTATTTTCAGGGTGCTTTCCAGCGTTTCAGCAAGAATAAGGGCGCTGTGGTTGGCGGCGTGGTGATTGCGATTCTGGTGCTTTTTGCGATTATAGCGCCTTTCTTCACCCCCTTCCAGCCTTCCTACTACGACATGGTGTATGCTTATGTGACGCCTAAGTCAAAGCTGTTTGCCGAAAGCGGCATTGATTTTTGGGACGGCTGTAGACAGAAGGAAACCAACTATGTCGGTTTTCTTAAGGATAAAGCGCTTGCGGCTGAAACCGGAAGAGAAATCATTAAAAACGGTGAGTATACCGTGAGCAAGGACGGTTCCACTTATTCTTACCGTTATGATACCTATTACGGTGTCGGTTTCGGTAAGTACAAGATCATCTCCGCGGATGAGTTTAAGGACATTCAGAGATATCAGGACGAGACCGGCAGACAGGTGCTGTATCCTGTGGTCAAGTATGCCGACAGACCTACGCTTGAGAAGAATAAGTATGACGCTAATGTCTATTACAAGGTAGAAAATCCCAGCGCGGCCACTCTCCGCCCCAAGCTGGATAATAACGGCAATATTATCCCTAATTATTGGAAATATGAGGCGGGCGACACCAATGGCTTAATTCCTGAGTATAACTCTCTCAGACTTGAAGGAGAGAACGGTATCCTGGAAAACGGCAAGCAGTACTTTTATGCCTATGGCCGAAAGGTGGACGGCGGTGTTGAAGTAAGAGCGGAATACTATGAGTACTATATCTATCAGCATAATGTGGTGCGTAATGACGGCATCGAAGAGCCGCTGTTCCTGTTCGGAACTACACAGACCGGTAAGGATATCTTTGCCTGCCTTGCCTACGGTGCAAGATTTTCCTTCATTTTCGCCACCCTTGTGGCCTTGGTAAACTTTATTGTCGGTGTCATTTGGGGCTCTATTTCCGGCTACTCCGGCGGTAAGATTGACCTGTTTATGGAAAGATTTGCCGAGATACTGGGTTCTGTTCCCACCATAATCGTAATTACCCTTCTGAAATACCACATGGGTACTTCGAGCCAGGCTTTGGTCTTGTTTATAGCATTCTTTGCAACGGGATGGATCGGCATTGCGGGAAGAACCCGTATGCAGTTCTACCGCTTCAAGAATCAGGAATACGTTCTGGCAGCGAGAACCCTTGGCGCCCGGGATGCAAGAATTATGTTTAAGCATATCTTCCCTAACGGTCTGGGCACCATCGTCACCAGCGTTGCGTTGATCATTCCTTCCATGATCTACTCGGAGACAAGCCTTTCTTACCTGGGTATCATCAATTTGGAAGCAGGAAATACCACCAGCGTAGGTACGCTGATTGCTGCAGGACAGCAGTCCATTATGGCAAATGCCGGATATGTGGCGCTCTTCCCCTGCGCATTCTTGGTTCTTTTGATGCTCAGCTTTAATTTGTTCGGCAACGGATTGCGCGATGCGTTTAATCCATCCCTCAGAGGAACGGAGGATTAAGCATGAATAAAGAAATCAAATTATCGGTAAATGATCTTAAGGTCTCCTTCCGTACAGATGCCGGCAAAGTGCAGGCTGTGCGTAATATTTCCTTTGACCTTTACAAGGGCGAGACCCTAGCCATCGTGGGAGAATCCGGATCCGGCAAGTCCGTTACCTCTAAGGCAATTATGGGTATTTCCGCAGGCAACTCTATTTATGAGGGCGGCGAGATCCTGTATGACGGACAAGACCTCACCCGTATTCCCGAGGAGGAGATGCACAAGCTTCGTGGCGATAAGATCGCTATGATATTCCAAGATCCCCTGTCTTCTTTGAACCCTATCATGCGAATCGGTAAGCAGATCACCGAGGCTATGCTGCTGAAGAATAAGGCAAACCGCAAGGAAGGCCGCGCGACCTTTAATAAAACCCTTGCAGAATTGTCTGAAATGATTAAAAAGGCGCTGTCCGAAACTCCGGATGCCAAGTTTTCCTCTGCGGATGTTGATAAGTTTATTAAGACCTTTGATGATTTCAATATCCAGGCGATCAAGCTGGAGAATAGTTACAATGCAGCTCGTACCGCCGCAGAGGAAATGATTGCGGCTATCGAGGATCTGATGTTCCTCACCGAGAAGAAGCAGAAGGTCGACGTTGTGGCAATGCTCGGCTTGATCAGACGCAGATTCGAGGAAATCGATGACAAATATTTCGTTTCCAAATACCAGGAGACTCTGAAGGCTCATGCAGCCGCCTTTGATGGCGTCATGCGCGCAGAGCGGAAAAAGGTGACCCTTGTTGACTTCGCAAAGAAGCTGGCAGGTGCAAACGCATCCAAGAACGAAGCATCAACTGAGACAATCGAAGCGCTTGAAGCGCTGAAAAAGACAGCTAAGGAGATGCTAGAGCAGCCTCAGTACAACTTCTTCAGAATCGGTTATTACGTATACAAGCGCCCTGATACCGATTTTAGCCAGATGTCCGCAGACGAAGCCAATGAGATCGCAATAAAGTTCCTGCAGGAAGACTTTATGGACGCCTTTATTGCCCTCATGAAGATCGCGGTGCAGTATTCCTTTAACAAGGCCAACGAAAACAAGAAGGTCGCTATTGATGCACTGGAGAAAGCTATCGCCTTCTTTAAAGCAGGTGAATTTACTTCTCAGGAGGCGGAAGAGATCTGCAAGAGCACAAACAAGAGTGTTCTGGCTGCCATTGACCCCCTTGCTATTGTCAAGGACAGTGTGGCTTACACCTTCGGCGGCGCTGTCCGCAGAGAAGTGGAGAAGTACTTTTTCTATATTAAGAATAACCCCAAGGAAGAGGCTCGTTTTGCCCGGCAGACTGCCCAGAGAGAGGCACTGTTGGCTAAGGGCAAGAAGGTTGACTGGAAGATCGTTCCTAAGTCTGTGATTGAGCCCGAGGTGCAGATTCAGACCATTGTTTCTGTTCTTGCCCGTGTTATGAACAAGTTCAAGGCAGATGTTGCTGCAGCAGAGAACTTCGATGCGGATAAGCGCTGCGTGGAGATCATTGATTACCTGAAGGCTAAGGCATCTCAGGTCGTTTACACGCTGACCAAGCGGATCGCAAAGGAAAAGGCCATCAAGCTTATGGAGGAAGTTGGTATTCCCGAAGCGAGAATGCGCTACAGACAGTACCCCTTCGAGTTTTCCGGCGGTATGCGTCAGCGTATCGTAATCGCAATTGCACTTTCTGCCAACCCCGATATCCTTATCTGTGACGAGCCTACCACGGCGCTGGACGTTACCATCCAGGCTCAGATCCTGGAGCTGATCAACCGGCTGAAGCAGGAGCATAACCTGTCGATCATTTTTATCACCCACGATTTGGGAGTCGTTGCCAATATGGCGGACAGAATTGCCGTTATGTATGCAGGCAAGATCGTAGAGTACGGCACAGCGGAAGAGGTATTCTATAATCCTCAGCACCCCTATACCTGGGCACTGCTGTCCTCTATGCCCGACTTGGACACCAATGAGAAGCTGGATGCGATTCCCGGCACACCCCCCAACATGATTTATCCCCCTGTGGGCGATGCCTTTGCGGAAAGAAACAAGTACGCAATGGAGATCGACTTTGAGATGCAGCCCCCCATGTATGAGGTTTCCCCCACACACTATGCTGCAACATGGCTCCTGCATCCCAACGCTCCTAAGGTGGAAATTCCCAAGATCATTACCGATCGTATCCGGCGAATGAAGGAAAGAGGTGGCAACCATGGCGAATAATAACGAAGTTTTGCTGAAAGTGGAGCACCTTTGTCAGTATTTTCGCTTGGGACGTAAGGACCTGAAGGCTGTTGACGATGTAAGCTTTGAAATTCGCAAGGGTGAATCCTTCGGCCTTGTAGGCGAGTCCGGTTGCGGAAAGACCACAACGGGCCGTTCCATTAT
The DNA here is from genome assembly GCA_045658365.1 of Faecousia sp. Lineage (GTDB taxonomy): Bacteria > Bacillota > Clostridia > Oscillospirales > Oscillospiraceae > Faecousia. Next base: position 6,645 of record JAZOUU010000094.1, read on the forward strand.
TAAGTTGTACAACATCACCTCTGGTAACGTGTACTTTAAGGGGCAGAGAATCGGAGCAGGCACTCGCTCTTATCAAAATGCCATTACTGCCGCCCGCAACGACGCAGCCAAGAAGATCAAGCTTCTCCGTGCTGAAAAGGATGTGGATGATGTAAGAAGGGCTGCCATCAAGGAAGAGATTCAGAAGATCAACCAGGAGCTTGGTGCGATTGTTGATAAGAACAGAGCGCTCATCAAGGACGCAAAGTACAACAACAAGGAAGTGGACAAGCAGTACGTTCAGTCCCTTCTTAAAGAGTTGGAAGAGGAGTATGCTCAGAAATTCCGGGACGCGGAGGGCGATGCTGAGAAGCTTAAAGTGCTTAAGAGGGAATACCAGAATCGCTGCCGCGTAGCAAAGAAGAGCAAGCTCATCACCCAAATCCAGATGATTTTCCAGGATCCCATTGCCTCTCTTGATCCCCGTATGACCGTGCGCGACATCATCGCTGAAGGCCTGGTGATCAACGGCATTACCGATAAGGAATATATCAATGAGAAGGTCTACGAGATCCTAGAGACTGTCGGCCTTGTGCGTGAGCATGCAGACCGGTATCCTCATGAGTTCTCCGGCGGTCAGCGCCAGCGTATCGGCATTGCCAGAGCGGTTATTATGCAGCCTGAGATGATCATTGCTGACGAGCCGATCTCTGCTCTTGACGTGTCCATTCAGGCACAGGTGCTGAACCTGCTGAACGATTTGCGGGATCGCTTGGGACTCACCATCTTGTTCATCGCCCACGATCTGTCGGTGGTTAAGTACTTCTCTGACCGGATTGGCGTTATGTACTTCGGAAAGATGGTTGAGCTGGCGGATTCTGATGAGCTTTTCAAGAATCCTCTGCATCCTTATACTAAATCTCTTCTCTCCGCAATTCCCTTGCCTGACCCTGTATATGAGAAGCAGCGCACGAGAATTCATTACAACCCCATTGCAGAGCACGACTATTCCGTAAGTGCACCCTCGTTCCGTGAAATTACTCCCGGCCATTTCGTGCATTGTAATGATGTGGAAGAGGAAAAGTATAGAGAGCAGATCAAGTAACAGGACGGATGGTTAAAGCAATGGAACAGGAAACCAAAGTGAAACTAAGGAATTATGGGATTTGTGTTGGCATTGAGGCGCTGATCGCGTTTCTTGTGATGTGGTCTAGGGGCTTTTTTACAGAAAGCGCAGCGGTAAATGTCCAGGTCTTATCAGATGCATTCTTCGTTTCCGGGATATTGATGACCCTTTTTGCGGGCATGATGTATGTCAGCGGGGAGGGGGCGCTCATCGGCATCGGATTCGTTCTAAGAAATGTTGTGCTGACCTTTGTCCCAATGGGCAGAGCAAAATATGAGCGGTATGCCGATTACCGGGCTCGTAAAATCAGCGAGGCCAAAAAGCATAATATCAGCCATATTCTTGTGACCGGACTGATCTTCCTTTTCATTGGAATCGTTTTTACGGTTATTTGGTGCGCAGTATTTTATAATGCATAAGAGAATCCCCACGCAAATATTGCGTGGGGATTTCTTGTTTTACAAAATTTGAAAATAATTATCCAAAATATAACTAAAACATCTTGCGTTTTTTGGATTTGTGCTAAAATAGGATTAGTACAAATTAGCAATAGTGCGAATTAGATTTTTCTAATTTGCAGATTACGAGCAGGAGGTGAAGCGTGTGGCGCGAAGACGCGTAAATACCACGAAGTATGAAATTATCCAGACTGCCACCAGGCTGTTTCTGGAAAGAGGCCCATCCGCTACGACTCCCAAACTGATATGTGATGAACTTGATATCAGTACCGGGAATCTGACTTACTACTTTCCTACAAAGGAACATCTGCTGGCGGAGTTAGTAGAAATGCTCTGCCGCTTTCAAGGAGAGATGCTGCAAAACATGGTAGAGGAGGAAGGTACCACATCCTTGTTGGCGGTATGCCTGGAGCTTGCGACCATGGCTGCGATGTGTGAGGAAAGTGAGATTGCAAAGGATTTGTTCCTGTCCTCCTATTCCAGTCCCATGTGTCTGGAAATTATCCGTAAAAATGATACCATCCGCTCAAAGCTAATTTACAGTGAATTCTGTCCAGACTGGAGCGAATTGCAGTATATTGAGGCAGAGATCCTGGTGTCTGGCATTGAATACGCAACATTGATGACCACCGGGGACTCTGCGCCGCTGGAAACTCGAATTACCGGCGCGCTGAACAATATTATGCGAATTTACGGCGTTCCTCAGGAAATTCGAAACGTGAAGATCGGGAAGGTCCTTTCCATGGACTATCGGATTTTGGGGAGACGGGTTTTGGAACAATTTAAAGATTTTGTTGAAAAGACCAATGAAGACACGTTCGAAATGCTGATCAAGGGCAGTGACCAATAATTTGTACACGAACCAAAAGCAGATTGAGCAAATGCAAACTACCGGGGAGGTAATTTTATGAATAAAAACTTAGGCAAAAGAGCCTTGAGCATCCTGCTGTGCATGGTGATGCTCTTTACATATCTGCCTGCTGGAATCTTGACTCGAGCCAAAGCCGCAGGCGAGGAATCCGGAATTCTTGCTTCTCAGCTGACTGCGGATCCCAGCACACTACATGCCTGGAAGGATACTGCGTTTAATCCTTATAACCTTACTACCGAGCATGCCGGCGGTGTGTGGACAGATAAGTCCGTCCTGAAAAAAGAGGACATCGCCACTGCATTCCCCAACGTTGCCGGTTTGTCAGTAGCAGATAACAACTTCCTGGTTGCTTTGTCTGCTCTGGGGGCAAACAGTATGATCGTTGGCAAGGATGTTACGGCTACCGATGTTATTTTCGTGCTGGACATCTCCCTCAGCATGTCTTCCGAAGCAATTAATGAGATGATCTCTGCAACAAACGATTCCATTCATACCTTGCTGACAACCAATCAGTCCAACCGGGTGGGCGTGGTGGTTTATGCAGCATCTGCAACCACCCTGCTGCCTTTGGATCGGTATACCCCAGTTACAGATAACGGAACGGTGGAATATATTGAGCGCAGCGGAAGCGGCAGCAGCTACTTCGGCAGTTCCGGCACGATCCGTCCTGCCCGTGTGGGATCCGGCACTTCCGCCAGATATGTGCAAAACAGTGCTGGACAGAACATGTCCGCTTCCGGTGTAAGTGTTAGTTCCGGAACCTATATTCAGGGCGGCTTGTGGAGAGCATGGGAGCAGTTTGAGTCTGCTGCAGTTTCCGGCAAACGTACACCTGTGCTGGTGCTGATGAGTGACGGAGCCCCTTCGAATGCCACCGAGGACTTTACCGATGTTCCGAATACTTCGGATATTGGCAGTGGCAATCCCACTTACGATACCACCCCCGGCATGGCATTTATTACCCAATTGTCGGCTGTTTATGTAAAGAACAAAATCACCGAAAAGTATGGCACAGCGTATTTCTATACCCTGGGTCTTGGCGTGGGCGGTATGGGCAGCGTTACTGTTGCCGAGGCGGTGCTGGATACCTCCCGCCCAATGCAGGAAGTGGAAGCTTTTTGGACGGAATACTCAGGCCTTGCCAGCAGTTCTGCGAAGACCATGAACGTGCCTGTCAGAACCAATAGCAACACCTCTGCCACCATTACATACAGCAATGCAGTCTCTTCTGCAAATAAGAATTACGTTAATCGCTATTTCTCCGCTGAAAATGCCAGCCAGTTGAGCGAGGCATTTAAAGGAGTTGTCAATGAAATCAGTTTGAAGGCTGGTTATAATGTTACCCGCATTGAAGGAGCTGATGCCAATACCGGCGGCTTTGTTACTTTCGTCGATGAGATCGGCACAGGTATGCAGGTGAAGGATATCAAGGGAATCCTGATCGGCGAGAAGCTGTATACCGGCGCGCAGCTGGTCCGGGCTATGAAGAACGGTGAATTTGGAACGATCGAGGCATCCACCAGCCTGGGCGATAACTTGGTGTGGGCACTGGAGGAGCGCCTGCGCATTCAGGATACTGCCAACCAGACCGCTGCCGAGCGTGTATGGGAGCTGCTGGACAAGGCTTGGACTGCCGGTCAACTGAGTTACAGCAACGAAAATGACTGGAGCAATTATATCGGCTGGTTCGGCAATGCAAATGGCGAATACATTGGGTTCTGGGATGTGGATGATCCCGATCCCGTGATTCCCGAGGGCGCAGTTTATGCCAATATTTGCTATGCAATGTTGGGTGCCACTACCGAAAGCCAGACCGCGCATGCCTCCGACATGATGTATGTGGCCATCCAGATTTCCAAGCCGATTACAAACGGCAAGGTGGAGGCAAAGTCTTCTCAGACCGTTACCTTCCGTGTTCCTGCATCTTTGCTGCCCACCGTGACCTACCAAATCGAGGTAGAGGCCGGCGAGGGTGAGGAAATTACCGAACAGACTCCTGCCAAGCTGACTTACAACGATGCAGAGCCTATCCGTCTGCTGTACGAGGTGGGGGTCCATAGCGAGCTTACCCCCTTGAACATTAAAGAGTTTCTTCGGGATGGCTATCCTGCCAAGGATGAAAATGGAAACTACTACCTGTATACCAACGCATGGCAGTGGGACGGCGCTACTGTGAACAACTGGAGCGATCCTACCAGCCACCCCGACAAGGGTTCTGAAGTGCTCTATGATACTGGGAAAAACCGTATTACCTATGCTTATTTTGAACCCAGTGAGCAGAATGAGCACTATTACTTTACAGAAGATACCATTCTTTATACTTACAATGGAACCGCCTATGAAAAGGTGACCACTGCTCCCGTTGACGGAGTGCAGTATTATTTCCAACATAAGACCTTTACTGCCAACGCAGCCCAGATCGGCGTGGAAGTTACTGCCAAAGTGGATGTCCACTACGGCAAGGTCGAGGCAAAGGCTCTGGCCCATGCGGTTCAGGGCGATGACGGTGTCTACTACATCAAGGAAGGCACCATGCACTACGGTACTATTCACGATCATGACAAGCTTAAGACGGATAATGCTACCGGAAGCTTCAAGTACCGCATGCACCAGTTGGTGGATATCCCGGTAAACGGCGAAGGCGTTGCGACTCACAATTATGAGATCATGTATTTGGGCAACAACGGCCGCATCACCTATGCACCTGCCCAGGGTTTGTAGATCAGCAAGATTATGAATGACGGCTCCAAGCCCGACGTCAGCTTCACCTTTGAGGTCGCCTTGGATGCTCCGGACGGACAGACTTTGGCAAATACTTATGAAACTGTCCGTGTGGCGGTCAACGGCGAGGAAACCAAGGGTTCTGTAGGTGTCAGCGCTGAGGGCAGGCTTTCTGTAAGCATTCAGCCCGGCGAGAGCATCTACATTCTGGGTCTCACTGCCGGTACAGAGTATACTGTCACCGAGACCAAGCGCGACGGCTACCGGCTGGAAAACAAGCAGAGCGACACTGGCATCATTGATGAAAACGCCATTGACGAGTCACTGTTTACCAACGCAGTGCAGGAGTACGGCGCGCTGACCGTCACCAAGCTGGTCACCTATGCCGACAATCTGGCTCCTGCTGCCGATAACAACGAATTCCCTGTGACCGTCACCTTGAAAGACGGCACGGAGAACTTTACCGGCATGGTGCAGCTGGATGGCGTTGACCATGTCGTCACTGATGGCACGGTCACCTTCAATATCAAGCATGGTGAGCGCAAGGTCATCACAAAGATCCCCGTAGGCATAACGTATACTGTGACCGAGGGCGCTCTGCCTGTTGGCTATACATGGACGAACGAAGGCGCAGCGACTCTTGAAGGCACCATCGATGCCGACGGTGAAATCGTGCACCTCGAAAATGCTTACGACCCTGAGAGCCTTACTCTGGACGATGAGGCCGTCATCCAGGTCACCAAGCTCTATCAGCATGTAGCCGATAATACTGGCACCTATCAGTTTGACTTCGAGCTGCAGCGGCTGATTGGCGGCACATGGACGATGATTAAAGAGAACTCCGTGGTTTACGAAAATCCTGTTCGGAGCGATCATATCAAGACGGCAAGTATGGATCTTTCCGGTGAAGTGTTCCACGCGGCAGGCGAGTACTTCTTCCGGATTGCAGAAGTGGTTCCGGAAAAAGAAGACCAGCTGCCTGGCATGACTTATGACCGTACCCACCACGATTTCAAGGTCACCATAACCGATGAAAATCTGGACGGCAAGCTGGAACTGAAGAGCATCGAAGCAATTGATGCCACCGTTACTGCCAATAAGAATCCCCAGACCGGTGTTTGGGAAATCGGCGGTCAGTTCACGAATGTCTATGAGACCAATTCCACCAAGCTGACATTCGCGGCGAAGAAGACACTTACCGGCGCAGCTTTGAAGGACGGCCAGTTCGAGTTTGCGCTGTACAAAACCGGCGATACCTTCGATATTACCGGTGTTACTCCCATCACCGTCAAGAACGGCGCAAATGGCGACATTATCTTTACCACCGAAACTTATCGCTTTGTCAGCGGCACTACCAATTACTACTATGTGATGAAGGAACTGACGAGAGACGGCAACGGCGTTACTGTGGATAAGACCGTTTGGGAGATCCGGGTAAAGGTCGAAGGGCAGTCCAGCGGTAATGCGGTAGTGACTGAGATCGCATGGAGAGAGAACGGTGAGTCTAACTACAATGAGTTGACAGCAATTCCTGCCAACAATGTGTTTGATAGCATTACCTTCAATAACACCTATACCCCCGCTCCCGTGGAGCAGGCAGTTATCAAGGCCAACAAGACCCTGACCAACCTGACCCCCGGTGCACAGAACGCCAGCATGGACGTTCTTGCAAATAAGTTCAGTTTCACCCTGTCCGCTGTGACCCCTGATGCGCCCATGCCCGCAGACATAACCGTAAATGCAGCTCAGGGCGGCGCAGTTACCTTCAGCCAGATTAAGTACACGAAGGCAGGTACCTATGTCTACAAGCTGGTGGAGAACAATACCAATGTTCCCGGTGTCACTTACGATACGTCCGAGTATACCGTTACTGTGGACGTTACCGACAACGGCATCGGTAATCTGGAAATCGGCTCTGTGACCTATACCAAGGGTGGCATCGACGACACTTCTGCCACCTTTGCAAATACCTACAAGGCAGAGGCTACCGCACAGTTTCATATCCATGCCCAGAAGGTGCTGAATGTAGGCGCAGGCTTTGACAGAGATCTGAAAGCCAACGATTTCCGCGCTACGCTGACCCATCCCGACGGCACTACCGAGACTGTATTCAATGATGTGAGCGGCAAGTTCAACTTCGCGCCTGTCAGCTTTGATACCGTTGGTACTTACAACTACTCCGTTACCGAGCTGGTCCCCCACGCAGCAGTTAACGGCAAGCTGGACGGCGTGACCTACGACACCGTTACCAGGGACTTTACTATCGAGGTAACGGACGGCGGCAACGGCAAGCTGGTGGCGAAGCTGAACGGTACTACTGAGCTCAGCGATTTGGAAAACGCTGAAGTAGCAGTGATTACCAACAGCTATGAAGCGGATGCGGTGACGGTTCACCTGACAGCCCATAAAGATCTTGTAGGACGTGAGCTTAAGGAAAATGAGTTCACGTTCAAGGTTGAGGCCATCACCGCTGGCGCTCCCATGCCCACCGCCATTACCGCGAAGAACGACGAAAACGGTAGTGTGGACTTTGGCAGGATTTCCTATGCTGCAGTAGGTACATACAAGTATAAGGTCACTGAGCTTGTGCCTGCAGAGGCGGTGAATAACACCCTCAACGGTGTTACTTACTCAGAAAAGGTCTACACCGTCACCGTGGAGATCACTGACCTTGGCAACGGCAAGCTTCATGCGGTAGTTTCTTCTCAGGATGAGGAAAATCTTACGCGGCCCGGCGGCGTTGTTTTCATCAACACCTACACCGCGACCTCCATCACTATCCAGGTGGAAGGCGACTCCACTGCCACTGATGGTAAAATTTTTACCGACGAAAGCAGCTTGCCGGAGAACAAGAAGGATCTGGATGATTACGAATTCCGGTTCACTCTCACGGAAGTGGGTGGTAATGACATCCAAACGGTCGTGGACAACGGCAAGGGCTTCCGTTTTGATGCGCTGACCTTTGATGCAGTTGGCGAGTATCAGTACTTGATTTTCGAACAGCCCGGCAATAATACCGGCATCACCTATGACCAAACCAAGTATTTGGTGACTGTTACTGTCACCGATGACGGAAACGGCGCGCTTCATGCGGCTGTGAAGTATGAAAAGGCGTCCTCTCCGGAGAGTAATGATTATACAGAAGTAGGAGGAATCCTGTTCCAGAACAGCTACAAGGCCAAGGAAACTGCGGTCATCTTCTCCGGCACCAAGACCCTCACCGGCGGTCGGAAATTGAAGGCGGATGAGTTCTCCTTCCAGCTGAAGGATCTGAAGTCCGGCGAAGTTCTGGGCACCGTGAAAAACGATGCGGCCGGCGCATTCGCATTCCCCGAAATCGTCTACTATTTAGAAGGCACCTATACCTACCTGCTGGTGGAAAAGGACGAGGGTGCGAAGGGTATCACCTATGATACTGCTCAGTACACACTGACAGTAACAGTAAAGGATGTGGCCGGTGAGCTGAAAGCCACAACCGTGATTACCAAGGGGACTGCTGTTGCCGAAACCGCAGGATTTACCAATATCTTCACACCGGATGCGGTGGTTACTACCATCCGCGTGCAGAAGGAATTGGTGAACAAGTCCGAGGAACAGATGGGGCTGGACGGCTTTAAGTTCCAGCTGGAGACTGACGGCATGAAGCAGGTCATCACTACAGATGCCAGCGGAAAGGCGGAGATCCCCTTGACCTTCACCGCGGAGGATGTGGGTAAGACTTATACCTTTAAGCTTTCCGAGGTTGCAGGAGATACGGAGCACATGACCTACGATGATACGGTCTATGAAATCACAGTAAAGATCACCCAGGGCGAGGACGGTCAGCTGCAGTTGGCCATTGAGAGAGAAGGTACCGGTGACTTTACCTTTGTGAACACTTACGAGCTGCCTGCGCCGGAGGCACCCACAGAGCCCTCTGAACCCACAGAGCCTTCTGAACCCACGGAGCCTTCTGAGCCTACAGAACCTTCTGAACCCAACGAAGAGCCTCCCAAGACCAGCGACGACCGGAATCCCAGCCTGATGATGGCAGTGATGCTGTCCAGCGTTGCATGTCTGTTCGTTCTGGTAATTTCCCGGAAGCACCTGGTTGGCTAATCGGATGCAAAACCCCAGTTAAATAAGACATCCCGGAATGCATATGCATTCCGGGATGTTGTTTTGTACGATTCAGATGGAAAATTAATGCCTGCACAGCGACCAAAATGCCACGGCACTGGCGGCAGCTACATTCAAAGAATCTACTCCATGGGACATGGGAATCCGCACCGTATAGTCGCAATCTGCGATGGTGCTCTGGGCCAATCCATCGCCCTCCGTGCCCAGTATGATGGCCAGCCTTTCTTCTGCCAGAAGCCGGGGATCGTCCACGGTGACGGAATCATCCCGCAATGCCATGGCGGCGGTCTTAAATCCAAGAGAACCCAGGCAGGAAAGACCTTCCTCAGGCCATTGGTTTAGATAAGTCCAGGGAACTTGGAATACCGTACCCATGCTCACCCTGGCAGAGCGCCGGTAGAGAGGATTGCTGCAGCCCGGTGTCAGCAGTACCGCGTCCACGCCCAATGCAGCGGCGGAGCGGAATATCGCGCCAATGTTAGTAGGGTTCATAATATCTTCCAGCACAGCCACCCGGGTTGCATTGGACAGCACCGATTGGACACTTGGCAGCTGGGGACGCATCATGGCGCACAGCATACCACGGGTCAACTGAAATCCGGTCAGCTGAGTGAGAATTTCCAGAGACGCTGTATATACCGGGAGCCCGGCGCAGCGTTCCAGAACATCCCGGGCTTCTTCGTTAATATGGTTCCGCTCTACCAGAAAGGATACCGGAATGCAGCCGGCATCCAAGGCCCGGGCAATGACCTTGGGGCTTTCAGCGATAAACATTCCCTTTTTGGGTTCAAAACGGTTTAAAAGCTGAGCCTCCGTCAACCGGGCGTAGACATCCAGTTCCGGCCGCTCGAAATCCTCGATTTCTATTAAATCAATCATGTGAATCTCCTATGCGATTTCAGCGTTGAGGAGCGGAGGATTCTTCCAGGCTTTCCCGTAACGTGGCATAAGCATGAACATAGGTCACGGAAACCTCATTTTTCCGCCATCCGTACAGAGCCAGTTGGCAGACCATGGACAGAATGAGAAACAGAAAATAAAGAGCGTTGGGAGAAAGGGGGAGAGAAATCCCCAACATAGGCAGCAAATAGTTTCCGTAAGCGACCAGAACCACCAAACTCTCCAGAAGATAGAACCACCAGAAGCTCAGATCCAGCTTGAAGACATCCATCCAATGATGCTTCATCATTTTTCGGCTGACTCGCAGGGCGCGAAGAACGCCAATTTCCGGGGTGTCCATCAGCGTAAGTGCGGCCATCCGGTAGCGGAAAAAGAAGGGGATGAGAAGAACCAACAATATTGCAATATAGAGAAATAAAAGGGGGCGTCCGTGCTGAGCTATGACTTCCATAGCCTCAGCATTCTCCAATAGATTGGGATCTGAAAGCAACGGCTCAAGTTCCTCCATTAAGGGCAAAGAGAGGGGGCTGAATAGGTAAATCACCCAGGCTGCATAACTGCTGCCCAGAACGATACCCAGGAGCATAATTCCCACCATCAGATGATAGCGCAGCACAGGACCAAGACGGCGGAAACCTTCTAACAGTGCGCCGGTATTTGCAGATTCCCCCCGGGCCAGCTTCAAGGTCAGAAACAGATAGCCCATCTGCCAGAAGGAAAGGGCGATAATTTGAGCGAGTCGTAGCAAATATTGTACCGTGCTTATCAGAGAACGGCTGTTCAGACCGCTCAAGCCACCGGTAGTACTGATTTGTTGTTCCAGAAAATAATCCAGAATGCTTAGAAGCAGCGACACCAGCAAGCTAACGCCCAGATGAATGAGCACCAGTTTCCTGGGGGAATTGGAAGACTGCGCCAGAGAGCGTATGGCGGCGTCCTTTAATCCACGACGATTTTGAATCTCCATAACCTGTCTCCTTTGAGAATTGTACCTACCATGGTAACCCATAGAAGCAAAAATAGCAAATGATTTTTAAAAAATAGTGGAAAAGCATAGGAAGATATGCTAGAATGAGGGGGGTAAATAAAAATTACTGGGAGGATTGTTGTGGAACTGGGCCAGCGAATAAAAAATGAGAGAACCCGTCTGGGGCTTTCCCAGCGCCAGCTTTGCGGAGATGTGATTACCAGAAATATGCTATCTCAGATTGAAAACGGCGCCGCACGACCCTCCATGGATACCCTTTCCTATTTGGCAAAACAGCTAGGAAAGCCTGTAAGCTATTTTTTGGAGGAGGATACGGTGACTTCTCCCAATCAAGGGTTGATGCGTGAGGTCAGACAGGCCTTTGCCGCCGGTAACTTTGAACAGGTCACCGCTCTTTTGGAACAGTACTGGGGATCGGATGAGCAATTTGATTGGGAAAAGGAATACTTATTGGCGCTGTCGCGGATCGCCATGGCGAGGGAAGCTCTGGAAGCGAATCGAAAGATATATGCAAGAGAATTGTTGAACAAAGCCCTTGATGCAGAGACTCCCTATTTTGGCCCGGAGCAGGAAGCTGTTTGCCGGTTGCTATTGGCAAAAGCGGGAGAAAGCTGCTCCATACCGGACTTGATATCTGCGCTTTTGTGCAAGGCCCGGGCGGCGTTGGAGTATGGGGATCCGGAACGGGCAGGGGAATATTTGCAAGCGGCGGACAGTCAGGATACAGCGCAGTGGCAGCTGCTAAGGGGAGAGGCATATCTGGCACTGAAACAATACGAAAAGGCCGCGGCGTGTTTTCATAAGGTAGAAAAGTCCGGAGAAGAACAGGTAGACACCCAATTGGAACAATGTTATTTAGGGCTGGAGGATTATAAAACTGCCTACCTTTACGCTTGCAAACAGAAAAAATAAGGCTGCAACAGCAGCCTTATTTTCATTTTTATGCTACACCTAAAAGCTGTTCTACCTCGGCAACGTGGGCGCTGAGGTATGTGTTGACAGCGGTGAGACCCTCTCTTACAATCGCCATGGTGCGCTCATAAGAAGCCTCGGCATTGGCAAGATGGGTATCCGACAAACCGAATTGGGTTTTCCAGTCTTCGATTTCCTTGTCCAGAGGAAGAATGTTGTATTCCCACCGGCCGGAATGTTGGTTGGTGCCCAGCTTTACCCAGGTGGGAAGTATCTCGGCTCGTTCCAGAATCACGGTGCCATCGGAATACCGGCTGAAGGTCACGCTGAACATCACGCCATCTTCCGTATGGGCGGTAGATACGTTGGAAAGGTTTCCAAGCCGCTGGTTGGAGACTGCGTTGCCCATGGAGTACAGGCATACAGTTTTTTGCGTTTCGTCCTTGGTGGAGGTCAGCAGCTCCACAGGCTGCACCACATGGGGGTGTCCGCCGATGATCACATCTACACCCAGATCACACAGGGCTTGCGCCATGGCGGATTGGGTGGAGTTTTGGACAGTATGGTATTCATCGCCCCAGTGCAGGAAGAGAATATAGGCATCTGCTCCGGCTTCTTCCATTAGCGCCAGATTGCTTTCAATTTCTGCATAGAACAGCGGAAGATTGGCGTAATCAAAGGAATTGATCAAAGGCGCATCTTCGGCCGTCATGAGATGACCGTTGGGGCCTTTTTCATTGGAACTTCCAATATCTTCATAGGTGTAGCAGCTGAGGGCAATTTCAATGCCGTTGCGCTCCACGATCACAAAATTGGGCGTTTCCGGTGTGGGTTTTGTACCCAGCACGCTCAAATTTCGATCCAGAATGGTTTGCACAGTACGGCGCAGGCCAACGGTGCGGGTGTCATAGGAATGGTTATTGGCGGTGAGTACCATGTCAAAGCCGGCAGTTTTCATGCCGTCAATAATTTCATCCGGGCAGTTAAACTGAGGATAGCCGGAGTAGCCGATATTACCATTATCATGCTTAAAGTCACTGCCGGCCAATGTGGTTTCCAAATTACCTGCGGCAAAGTCCGCGGATTGCACATAGTCGGAGAAATAGCGGAAGATACTGTCGAAATTGTATTCGCCGTTACCGCCGTTAAGCCCGGTGTTGACCACGGGCATATGCATCAGCATATCTCCCACTGCGCTGAAGGTGGCGGAAGCCTCCTTTACCACTGGCGCCTGCGTAGTCGTGGGAGGCACGGAGGTGGTTGGTTGGGTGCTGGGCTCTGTGACAACGCTGGAAGTAGTGGGATTTGTGGGATTTTTCGGCGGATTGGCGCGGCCGAGATAGATAGCAAATGCCACAAGTCCTGCCAGCGCGATGCACAGCGCGGCGATCAGGATCAGGACGGGGCGGGGATTGCTTCTTCTTTGTCGGCGACGGGGGGGATATTCTGCCATGGGGGGACCCTCTTTCTTTGCTATTAGTTGTTGGAAGGACAGTAGGAGACGGTTTTGATCTGGTCTCCGTGATAGTATACCCGGGGAATTCGGCGGTGATTGATGCCGCAGACAAATTCATAGTTAAAGCTGTCAGCAGCTGCAGAGATTTCTTCCATGGTGATGGTTTCACCGCCGTTGACACCAATGAGGGTTACCTCGTCGGAAAGCTGCACGTCGGGAATGTCTGTCACATCCACCATCATCTGATCCATGCAGACCCGGCCCAAAATGGGAGCTTTTTTACCGCGAATCAGCACGTGGAACCGATTGGAAAGGTTCCTTCGATAGCCGTCGGCATAGCCAACGGGAATGGTCGCGACGAATGTAGGCCGCTGGGTAACAAACGTGCCGCCGTAGCCGATTTCCCGTCCCGCAGGCAAAAGCTGCAGGTGGACGATTTTGCTGATCCACTGGAGCGCCGGTTGCAGAGAAATTGCAGAGGCAGCCATTTCCTCGCTGGGGTACATGCCGTAGAGGATAATGCCGGCCCGGACCATTTCATATTCGCAGCCGAAATGCAGAATTCCGGCAGAGTTATCCAAATGCCGGATGGGGATGCATACGCCCCGATCTTTCAGCATGGCATCGAATTGGGAAAACAAAGCGGCTTGCGCCCGGGTGCGGTTTAGATCGCCGGTGTCTGCCGTGGCAAAGTGACTAAAAAGTCCTTCCGCACACAGACCGGGCAGCCTTGCAATAGCGGCGCATAGATCTGCATGTTCCTCAGTGACCTGGAAACCCAGCCGGCTCATGCCGGTGTCCACGGCAAAATGGAAATAGGCGGTCTTGTTCTGGCGCACCGCCTCTTGGGATAGGGCCAGCGCTGTTTCGTAATGAAAAATGGTAACCCGGATGTTTTCCTGAATGGCCTCAGGAAAAGCAGAAACGGGTGTGTGTCCCAGCACCAGCAAGGGTGTGGAGATTCCGGCCCGGCGAAGCTGCAGGGCTTCCGAAATGGATGCCAGACCGAAAAATGCGCATTTTGCCTGTAAAAGCTGGGCAATTTCCACTGCGCCGTGACCGTAGCCGTCAGCTTTGATGACGGCCATGACGGCATTTCCGGCTTTTTTGGAAATGGCATTGAAATTTGCCTCAATGGCATCTAAATTGATTGTTACATAGCTGTTATCTAATTCCATGGAACTCACTCCGTAGAAACGATTTTGTCCATTTTAACATGAAATTCCCCAAAAGTAAACAAGGCTACTAAAAAATGAGGGCATAACCGGAAAAAACTGCCGCTGTTTATCAGCGGCAGTTTAGAATGATGCAGACACTATTGCGCCATGCCGGACAGAATAATTGCATGTTCCAACCGATAAGTTAACTGATAGGGAACGGTGTTGATGATGTGCTGCCTGTCGAGAGAAAGCCCCATGGCGGTAGGGAGGCCTGTGGCGGTGTGTATGACCACATAGCCTGCGGCTTCGTTTGTCAGTGCACTGTCACATAGGCTTTCCAGATCTATGTTCAGAAATTGGGTAACACCCACCATCATATCAGAAACAAAGGTGCCGTTTCCGGATAGTTCCAGACGGTAAAATCCGTCTTCTTCCTGCAAGGTGGCGCTTTGGATGTATTTTGCGGCAAACAGTGCGGATAAAACAGCATCCTCACAGCTTTGCCGTACTGTCTGAGGGGAAATCTGGGGCTGGAGGGATGGTTCGCCACCGTTCAGAGAGACAGTAAACTCCCCGTTTTGGTATAAATGCTCCTGGGAGGAGATGGAAACATCCCCCCGATAATCGGACAGCGTAAAGGTATAGGCCATTTTTGCGTTAAGAGCTGCACCGGTACCGGAAAGTTCGTAAATTCCTATCCGATCCTGGGATACCGAAATGGCTTCGCTGTAAATAGATTCCTTTGCCTCGCAGGAAAGCGTTTCGGAGGAATACACGTCTCCCACAATCTGCATCAGCAGTTTGGGAATGCGAATGTCGGAAATGGGGGTGGTTTCTTCAAAATGAGTAGGATGTCGGCCGCTTAAATCCAGCGCTTTGGGGACGGATACCTTTACGGTGACATCATAAACATACTCCACACCCTGATACAGATAGGTGGCTCGGTAAGAAGATTCGGCCAGGCTTCCGTTGGAGTCCAGCATAGCACTGCCGGAAGCGGTGACCAGCGCGGCGGATTCCCCGGGGCTGAGCCAGCGTTCCAATTCCGCTGGCTGGGAGAAGGTAAACAAAGTTCCGGCTTCCGCGGACTCAGCGACAATGGATCCATAAAGCTCGCCGTCTATTAATACGGCAGGGATTTGCCGGTCTACAAAGGCGGATGCCGACAGGGGAGCAGAGAAAATGCAGTCACCTACCAGCGCGTATGCAGACTTGTCGCAGTATAATTCTTCGTAGGTATTTTCATAAGTGCCGTATTTCAGAGTTTCCTCTACGACGGCGGTCATGGAATCTTGCCGGATATTCTGGTATGTGGCGGTTCCTGTGGCACTTTTGGTATAGGCTGCGCCATTGATATTGCGCGTTTCCGAAAAGCTGTAGGTCAAAAGCAGATGCTGTGCTTCGTCGATGACCTTGCAGGCATTGGCGTATTTCTCCGCAGCGGTCAATGGAGTTTCGATGGTGAAGTTACCGGTGTCGTTGGGCTCGATTTCTCCGGTAGGTTGACTGCAGCTGCACAATAAAAAGGCAAAAATCCCACAGATCAGTCCTGTCAAAATTCGGCGCTTCATAGAAACACTCCTTAGAATTTTGTTAAGCGCATTATAGCGGAACATGGGAAAAATGTCAAGAAATGTAGGCTTTTTGAAATAATATCCCACAGGAGAGTTACTCCTGTGGGATCATTTTTACTGTTCGTATTTTCCTCTGCGGCGCTTCAGCTTGGGGTAATAAATCCAAAGAGAAATGCCGGCAAAGGTCAGCAGGCAAACCAGGGAAATTTTCCAGCCCAGGGAGAACGCGCCGTTTTCATAGCGGAAAACCAGGGTGTGATCACCTTGGGTCAGGGGTACAGCTACCATGGCATCGCCAACAGCCACCGACTCTACCGCCTGTCCGTCCACGGTTACAGTCCAGTTTCCGTCCTGGGGGATGGAGGTGTAGAGCAGGCCGTCCCGGTTGCAGGATACCATGCCCTCGATACGGGTGTTGCTGAAATGGGTCAGCTCCAGAGTGGAAGCATTGAGAATATCATAGCCCTTGCAGAAAACTGCATCGTCCAAAATGGCGGAGCGCAGATTCATGGCGCTGTCTTCATTGGCCTTGCAGGTGACTTGAATTTCAATCTCATCACCGGGAACCACCTGACAGATGGACAGGGTCTGGGTCAAGGTGATACTTTCGCTAAACAGCTGTTTTCCATTTTTCCAAACGGTAAAACTGTTCTTTTTAGGCATGTCTATATCCATGCACATAAAGCCCTCAGCGGTGATTTGATAGTGGAATTTGATGATGCCGCCGGACGCACCTGCAGCATAGTTGCAATAGCCGGTGTTTGTTTTTTGCTGTAATGTGACGGTGTCAGAAGAAATGGTCAGTTCATTTACCGGGGCGGTGATCCACACGGGATCTTCGATACCTGTGGCGGCGGTAAACAGCTTGTTTTGAAAGTGGAACGCGCCGGTGGTGGATTTAAATTCCAATTCCCCAAGCTCGGACTCTGCCAGGAAGCCCAGAGGGAGGTAGGCATTATTTTCCAGCAGGTATACATTGCCGTAGTGGTGAATATTGTCGAAATAGGGATTTTCCTCCACACGGCCTTGGCGTTCAATCATATATTTCAGAGCGAAAAACAGATTGGCTACGGGAGAGCCTTCTTCAAAGCAGTACCGATTGTAGGTGTTTTTGGAGCTGAGTCCCATGATCCGTGTAAACTCCGTAACCTTTACATTGGCGGAGCTGGTAAAGGTGGATATGCCCCGATAGCTGTTCAGCGCGCCGTCGTTCAGAGTTTGAGTGTGGGTGGTTTCCGCCCGGTAAAACAGGTTGTCATCTTCCCGTTCTTTCATATAACGGATCATGGAGGCGGTATACTCTGTGCCCCGAGGGTAGTTGCCAATATAGGTGGGGGGGAAGGTAACACCGAAGTTTACGATGTTTAACACGATTTCCAATGCCAGGATAGCTGCAAGCGCAATAGCAGAAATTTTTCTGCGTTGACGGCGGCGGATGCAAATGCGCCGGATTTGCTCTTTCTCTGCGTCCTGGGGCAGGGGGCGATCCCACCGGGCAAGAAGATATACACCCAGATACAGCAGGAAAAACAGACCGTTATAGGCAATATAGGCCGGGGCTTTCAGTTTGTCATTTAAAACGTCAGAGAAAAGAAGAATATTCACGGAAAGGATGGCGGCGCAAAGAATCTGCCAAAGCTCAAACCTCCTGCGCAGTAAAAAGGCCCGGTAAGCCATATACAGCATGACAAAGCTGAACAGGAAGCTGAAGCGGTAGGGGATCATATTGGTGAAGTGGAAACCGTGCCAAACATAGTCAAGCTGCCTGACAATGAAGCTGACCATGAAAAACAGAAGCAAAAACACACTGCACAGCTTGTCCCGCAGCTTTACATGACGGGAGGTCAAAAACAGGAATGCCATGAAAATGGTTCCCACGCCGCAGTACAGATTGGGAAGCCCCTCCTTAAAGGTGGGTTCCAGACCGCCGTTCATATTGCCTGCAACCTGCCGCATGCCGGACAGAATTGGGGGAAAGGATTCCCAGACAGCTTTCAGCCAGAGAAGCAGGGTAGGTTCATTTGCTACCTTATAGGCATTCCAGGCCTCCCGGGCGGCACGGCAGGCACTGTAATCCACAATATTTAATGAGAAGCTTTCGGGGAAGGTATTGACGCTGGACTGGGTGGTTTGCAGAGCAGCCAGGGCCGGCAGCTCTAAAATGGCGGTCATACCGATGGCCAGGATGGAGAATAGGGCGATCCGGCCCAAATCAGAAAAGAACCGCCCTACGCTTTTGCACCGGCAGATCTGGTAGCAGATAAACAGCAGCAGAACAAAAATACAGGTGAAAAATCCTACATAGTAGTTTGCAAATACGGACAGTGCCAAGGTGATGGTATACAGGAAAAACTTTTTATCCCGCAGCAGAGAAATAGTGC
>JAZOUU010000095.1:0-36033 GCA_045658365.1 Faecousia sp.
AGTGTGATCGCATGGTTAGCAGTCCAGAGTTCCACAAAAATTACCCCCTTTTTCTAGTAATTATACCAAAAAACGGTATATATCGCAATGTTTGAAAGTATAAGATATTCTTAATTTTGCTTATCCCCTCCCCTACTTTGTTACAAATAAAAAAGAAAGGCAATGGCGAAAGCCATTGCCTTTCAAAACTGGAGATATTACTTGCGGATCAGCTTGTTGCGGATTCCGGGAACCAGCAGTGCAACGACAGCCAGCAGAGTGACAGTCAGCAGCGCAATATACATAGCGTTGAAGCCATCATTGCCGGTCTCGGGGTTGGTGGGAGTGGTAGCTGCAGGAGTGGTAGCAGCGGGAGTGGTAGCAGCGGGAGTGGTAGCTGCAGGAGTGGTAGCAACGGGAGTGCTCTCAGCAGGAGTAGACTCAGCAGGAGTGCTCTCAGCGGGAGTAGACTCGGCAGGAGTGCCGGTAGCAGGGATCACTTCGCCCTTGGTAATTACAGTGTTGCAGACAGAGCAAACAACATCGCCGGTGTAGCCGGGCACGGTAGCAGTAGCAGCTACTACACCGACCTTTTCAGCGGCAGGGGTATGTGCGGCGCCAGGAGTCATGACTTCGCCACAGGCACACAGGACAGGGGTCATGCAGTTGCCGTCATCGGGTTCAGCGGTGTGGGTGTGAGCTTCGGCCTTGCCCAGGCTTACGCTGTTGAGCACGATCTTAACATCCATGGTATCAGTAGCTAGAGCCTGATTGGAGCAGTAGCCGATACGCATGAAGTTCTTACGGCCACTGTTGCCGGCATAATAAGCAACATCGGAATAGGAAACAATCAGCTCGCCGTCACAGTAGACTTCTACCTTGTTGTCGGAGCACCAACGAACAGTCAGCTTGAAGGTGTCGCCAACCTTCTTTCCCAGCGGGGTGACATGATCTACAAAGGCATTGCTGGTACCGTCCTTAGCAACACCGATGGAGAGGTTGCCGGCTTCGTCGAGCCGCACGATGTTGAATCTGAGGTAGTCGCCTTGACCGGAAGCGGGGCCACCGTAATTGCGCATGCAAGCTACAAAGAAGCCATTGGCAACGTGGCTGTTACCGGAATTAACCTGTTTGAATACGGGCATCTTTTCGATGGTCAGATTCAGATTGATGTATTCGTCCTTAACTTCGGTGAAGACACCTTTTTTCTCAATACCGACGAATTCGGCTTGGTCCATGTTACCTGTGGGAGCGTCTTCCCAGGTTGCGGAAGAGCCGCTGACGGTAACCTTGTCACCGGTCTTGGTGTAACCGGAAAGGTCAACCTTCGTTTCCGCTGCGGACACGCCCAGAACAGGCAGCACGCTTACCAGCATGACCAGTGCCAGGGCAATTGCAAAGATTTTTTTCATTTTTAAGTTCTCCTTTCAGATTTGCATCCCGCAGGATACGAGATTTGTTTTTGGTCTTATGTATGCATAAGTTCCTTTTTGAATCCTCATATCCCGTGGTTGTTTAGTGAATATGCTTGATTCTTTTCTATATTAACATGGCTGTAACAAATTTGCAACCATTTTTTTAGAAAATATTGTATAGGGATTTCTTTCCAAAAGGCATTGAAAAATCGAAAATCAGCCTTTACATTTTGATATATAAACGGTAAAATAAATGTAGATTTCATCATTGGAGGAGTTACTGTGAGTGTAAAGAGAATTGGTGTATTGACAAGCGGCGGTGACGCCCCAGGCATGAACGCCTGCGTCCGGGCAGTTGTTAGAACGGCTATGTATCATGGCGTGGAGTGCTACGGCATCCGGCGCGGTTACAACGGTTTGATCTCAGGTGACGTTATAAAGCTGGATGAAAAGAGCGTTGGACATACCATTAACCGTGGCGGTACCATTCTCTACACCGCAAGAAGCAAGGAATTTATGACAGAGGAAGGCCAGCGTAAAGCGGTTTCTACATGCAAATTCCTGGGGCTGGACGGCATTGTGGCTATTGGAGGTGACGGCACCTTCCGTGGCGCAAGAGCGCTGTCGAAACATGGGATCAATGTTGTGGCGATCCCGGCTACCATAGACAATGACATTAGCTGCACTAATTACAGTATTGGTTTTGATACCGCGGCCAACACGGCCATTGAGAGTATCGATAAGCTTCGGGACACTATGCAGTCTCATGAGCGATGTTCCGTTGTTGAGGTTATGGGGCGCAATGCCGGATATCTGGCCTTGTATGTGGGTCTGGCCGTTGGCGCAACCGCGGTATTGGTGCCGGAAGAAAAAATTGACTTTGAACGGGACGTCATTGAAAAGATTCGACGCGCCCGCTTCAACGGCTTCACCCATTACATGATCGTGGTGGCGGAAGGTGCCGGCTCTGCTGCAGAGATTGCGGAAAAGATCAAGCAGTCCATCGACCTGGATCCCCGGGTGACGGTGCTGGGTCATATCCAGCGCGGCGGCACTCCCAGCGGTCGGGATCGGGTAAATGCAACCAAGATGGGCTATCTGGCGGTGGAACTTCTGATGGCAGGCAAAACCAACCGAGTAATCTGCACCAACGGCGGTCGGTTTATTGACGTGGACATTGACGAAGGCCTTGCGATGACGCGCAGTATTCAGAATATGGAAGTGGATGTTCTGGCGGCTATGACCGGTATCTAACTACATAAGGAACACCGGAGCGTTTCAAAGCGCTCCGGTGTTTTCATAAAAAAAGGTCTGCCCTACCCTCACGGTTTGGCAGACCTTTTAAGCTCTGGGATGGCATTTGGCATACACAGATTTCAGTTTTTGGTTGATCATCTGCGTATACATTTGAGTGGAAGAAATGTCGCTGTGGCCCATCAGCTCCTGGACGGAGCCAAGGTCAGCACCGTTTTCCAGCAGATGCACAGCAAAGCTGTGGCGAAGAGTGTGAGGAGTGATCTCCTTTTCAATATTGGCCGTCTCCTGGTAATGTTTCAGAATCTTCCAAAAGCCCTGTCGGCTCATTCGGGTGCCATTGATGTTTACAAACAGCGCAGGTTCATCCGGATCGGAGATCATAGCGCTGCGGACGTCTGTTAAGTATGCGCTCAGAGCCTTCAAAGCTGCAGGATACAGCGGGATGGATCTGGATTTCTTTGCGCCGGCACATTTAATGGTGCCAATTTCCAGATTCACATCGTCCACATCCAGGTCGATCAGTTCCGTGACCCGAATACCGGTGGCGTACATGACTTCCAGCATAGCCTTGTCGCGGAAGCCCTTGGCATCCACACATGCGGGTTGAGCAAGAAGCAATTCAATTTCCCGACCGGTTAAAATCTGAGGAAGCTTCTTCTCTCCCCTGTCCACACGAATGTTTGTTACAGGGGTATTCTCCAAAAAGCCGGTAGAAACTACGTAGCTGTAAAAGTTCTTCAGACTGGCCAGATTTCGGGATACGGTAGCGCCGGAGCGTCCATCCTCCTCCAAATGGGACAGATAGCTGCTGATATTCAGTTGCGTGGCATCTACAACATCGGTGTCTTCTACGCTGCGCAGCCAGTCAGCAAACTGCCGGATGTCCCGCAGATAGGAGGTGATGGTGTTGGAAGATGCGTTTTTTACCTTGGACAGGTATTTTTCATAAGCGCTGATCAAGTCCAACATGAATAAGATTACCTTCCCTTATGTATCTATCAGCATCGCCAGATAAGGCGAGATGAAACAAAATTTGATAATAGCCACAAGCGCCACGGCGCTGCAGTAAATGAAGACATTGGATTTTCTCAGTGTTCTCGGTTGTTTTAGGTGGAGAATCACAAAGCTGCATAGCACCGGCAATAAAAGGATGTCGGAAAATTGCAGAAGAAGCCGAACCAGCCAGCCACCGTAACCGAAGGTAAAGTGGCAGCACATACTGCAATGAGAAAATGCAACGGCCTTACAAAAAAGAATGAAATACAAAAGCGCCGGCCTTCCAAAATACACGGCGGCAAATGCCAAAAGGAAAGGTAAAAAAGCAGAAATTAACGATCCAACGATCGACACAGGACTGTTTGCAGCGCTGCGCATCAAGGTGAAAAAACTGACCGGTGTTTCTGCTGCAAGAAATGTTCCGATGAGATATCCAAACAGAAGAATAAATGCAAGGGTTATGACATCCGAATTTCTTGTAATAACAGGAATGATTTTGCGAAAACGCTTGTACATACGTCTCTTCCTCCCGGCGAATTCTGTAAACAAGAATTTGAAGCAGATAGATAGCCGGAGGTGAAAAAGGGCGTAAAAAGACGCCGCAAATCACAATGCATAAATACTATACTCCAAAAACGCTTGTTTTTCAAGTTGTTTTATCTATTTTTACCATTTTTGTAAATAATGCCGATTTTTATGTTAACATGGTTATGTTAACTGATGCAACTTCTTTGTTGCGATTATTTATCATTTTATACGATATCTCCAGATGTGGGGTGACAAATAAATTTTAAATACTAAATGTAGACGTTGCAGGATTTCCTGCAAAATGCAGATGGTGGGTAAATATAACTTACCCGCATCTGATTTTTGTGCAATTTAACGATGGACCTTTATTTTCTTACCTATTTTACGACGCTTTCCTCCAATTGCGCCTAGAATTGCCACGGTTCCGCAGCCGCCAAGCACCACCAATGCTGTGACACCCATTCCACTGTATTGACCGCCGAAAAACAGCGCAGTCATAGAAAGAAGGGTCAAATAATAGCACAAACCTGACAGCATACACATTTGCATCCTTAAGCGTTGGATTCTCCCGACTGAGATCCATGCCCCGGCAATGGCGCTCAGCAGCAGTGTAAGGAGAATTCCGTACCCCATCCCCTCCTCTGGCACCGATTCGCCGTGGATCAGGTATGCAGTCAATGCGCTGCCAGCCAGGGTGATTACAATGCTTACCAGTAATCCGATTCCTATCCCGGCTGGAATCGAGCTGGAGGTGTTTTGTTTCATTTTCTTTGCGGACATAATCCTCTCCCCTTTCGTTATCATGCTATTCTCACAACAAATAAAAAAGAACCGGAACAAGTGTTCCGGTTCTTATCATGTTTTCGTTATACAGACATCTGAGCGATCAGCTTATCCAGCAGAATTTTTGCTTCATTCAGATCCTTGCCAACTGCGGTGTAGTAGAACTTCACCTTGGGCTCTGTGCCGGAGGGGCGAACAATTACACTTCCCTGCTGACCCAAAATAAATTCCAGGACGTTTGATTTTGGGAGCGGGATATCCATCTTCTCGCCGGTAGCGAGATCTGTGGATTCCCGGGCCAGATAATCACGGACCATGCTGACCTTGGCGCCACCGATGGTTTCAGGAATTTTCCCGCGGAGATCTGCCATCAATTTAGCCGCCTTCTCCATGGCGTCAGAGCCTGTCAGCTCCACGCTTTGCACATGGGCCAGGTAATAGCCATAGGTCTCATAAAGCTCAGTCAGGGCATCCAGCGCGCTCTTACCCTCAACTTTTAAGGCTGATGCCATTTCACAGACCAGCATGGAAGCCACCACGGCATCCTTGTCCCGGGCGTAGGTGCCCTTCAGGTAGCCGCAGCTTTCTTCAAAGCCGAAGATGAACTTATCTTCTTGCCCCCGGTTTTCCAGCTCGAGAATCTCGCCGCCGATATACTTAAACCCGGTGAGCACCGCTTTCATCTCTACCCCATAATGCCCTGCGATCCGATCTGCCAAGGGAGAGGACACGATGCTTCTGATAACCTCAGCGCCTTGAGGGATATTACCGCAGGCACTCCGGGCTTTTAAAATGTAGTCCATGAGCAGGCAGCCTAATTCATTACCGGAAAGCTTCCGATAGCCTGTTCCCTCAGGAACTGCGATGGCCACCCGATCCGCATCCGGGTCAGTGCCAAGGATCAGATCGCAATCTACAGTGTCAGCCACCTTGTAGCTTTCCTGCAGGGCAGCATCGGTTTCTGGGTTGGGATATTCACATGTCTTGAAATCGCCGTCCGGCTTTTCCTGGCAGCCTACCACAGTAATATTCACGCCCAAACGTCCCAGTACCTCCCGAACAGGTTCGTTACCGGTGCCGCACAGCGGAGTATACACTAGATTAAGGCCTGCCTTGGCAATTACCTCAGGGTTTACGGCTTCCGCCAAAACGGTTTCATAATAGCTTTCCCACAGATCCTGGCCAATATAGGAAATAAGACCTTCGTCCATATACTCCTGGAAGGATTTTGTCTCGGGAATGAAATAGGCAATTTCTGAAATTTTAGCAGTCACCACAGCAGCAGGTTCATCGGTCATCTGGCAGCCGTCCGGGCCGTAGCATTTCACACCGTTATATGCGCCGGCGTTATGACTGGCGGAGATAACAATGCCGCAGCCGCAGCCCAACTGTCGAACAGCATAACTGAGCATGGGGGTGGGAGCCAGGCGGTCGTAAAGATAGGTGTGAATGCCCGCCTCTGCAAATGCCACCGCGCAGACCTCTGCAAAGAGCTGAGAATTGTGCCGGGAGTCATAGCCGATGGCGGCTTTCTGGGGCAGATCGGTTTTCGACAGCCACTGGGCCATGCCCTGGGCTGCCCGGCGAACAGTATATCGATTCAGTCGGTTGCTGCCCGCGCCCATGATCCCCCGCATACCGGCTGTGCCAAACTGAAGATCACCGCCAAAACGTCCTTTTAACTCCTCTTCCTGATTCTTGAGTGACTCCAGCTCCTGTTGCATATCTTCCGGAAGTCCGGCATTACACCACTGATGATAACGGTCCAAATAGTTCATAAGCATACCTCCGATATATTTCAAGAAAAAACAGCTCAAAAATTTTGAGCTGTTTTCTATCTATGGATTAATCCTCAATTTCAGCAGCGGCTTCGTTGTTGCGGTTTTCCTGAGCTTCCGTCAGCGCACGGAACTTCACTCGGGTATCCCGAACCTCAGCCAGGGACTGAGCGATGGCTTCCTCAGTACGGCGCAGGGCATCATCCATATAGTTGTTGCTGGCCTTCCGCAGCTCGGCAATGCGGTTCTGGGTCATGTTATACATTTCCTGGCACTGACGCTTCGCTTCCTGATAAATAGCTTCCTGCGCGATCAGATCCTTGGCCTTCTGCTGAGCCTCGCGGATAATGCCCTCAGCTTCGCGACGGGCCTGACCGATGAGTTCGTTACGGGATTCCACAATGGTACGGGACTGCTTCAGTTCCGCAGGCAGCTGAGCAATGATTTCATCCAGCATATCCAGAACCTTATCCCGTTCCAGAATGCACTTGTCGGCGCCCAGAGGCAGTGCCCGGGCATCCTGAATCATATCATATAGGGCGCTGATGATGTTTTCGATGTGTTGCTCGTTCATTTTTTATTTCCTCCTTGACGTATGGCGTTGATACGTTGTTTAAAATCAGGGATGATCTGTTCCGGCAGGAAATCACTCAGATCAACATCGTAACTCCCAAGCTCCTTGACGGTGCTGGAGCTAAGATACATATATTGGTGCTCTGCGGTCAGAAACATAGTGTCCAGTCCGGGGTTGATCTTGTGATTGATCAAGGCCATCTGGAATTCATTTTCAAAATCAGAGCCTGCACGGAGACCTTTCAGAATGACGCAGCTTCCCTTGCTTTTGGCATAATCCGCCAAAAGCGCGTTGGAGCAGTCTACCTCTACATTGGGCAAATCCGAGGTGACCTTGGATATTAGATGCACTCGTTCTTCCTGCGTAAACATGGGGTTTTTACCGGCATTGTTCATGACGCAGACGATCAGCTTATCAAATATCTTCGCGCCCCGGCGAATGATATTCAAATGACCGCTGGTAATGGGGTCAAAGCTGCCGGGATAGATGGCTATTTTCATATATCTACTTCCCTGCCCTAAGCTTTGCGGAAAAGAGTCAGCAGTGTGTTTCCGTATTTATAATCCTTGGAACGGGTAAAACCGGAAAAATCCCACGGAAGATCCTTTCCCACAGGGCGTTCCGCAACTATTATACCACCAGATTGCAAAATGTCAATTTCTGTTATCTTATTTAATGCGTTTTCCAGAAAAACTTCTGCATAAGGTGGGTCTAAAAAGATGAAATCAAAGGTTTCCCTGCAGGAATTCAGGTATGCCATGTAATCGGAGCGCACCACCTGCGCCTCGGACTCCGCGTGTACCTTTCGTAAATTCTCCCGAATCAGCTTGCATGCTTCCTCCCCGGCATCCACAAATACCGCATGCTTTGCGCCCCGACTCAGGGCTTCAATGCCAAGCTGACCGGTCCCACCAAACAAATCCAGCACCCGGGCTCCGGGAATCTCAAATTGTATAATGCTGAACAGGGCTTCCTTTACCCGGTCGGCGGTGGGACGTGTCTGCATGCCTGCAGGTGTCTTTAGAGGTGTGCCCCGGTATTTGCCGGAAATGACGCGCATAATATCAATTCTCCTTATTGGGATGAAAATGTTGATACACAGAAGCGGCCGCATCTGCAGGCAGAATCCGCTGCAGCTCATCAATGCCAGCCTGAGAAATGGAAGCAATAGAGCCAAAGGTTTTTAGCAGATCCTGCTTCCGTTTCGGCCCGATGCCGGGTATCTGGTCAAGCGCAGAGCGTTTCAGCCGCTTACTGCGAAGATTGCGGTGATAAGTGATAGCAAACCGATGGGTCTCCTCCTGAATGGAACCTACAAATGCAAAGACGGACTGGTTACTGTCAATGGCGATCTCCCTGCCCTCCGGGGTCACCAGGGATCTTGTGCGGTGCTTACTGTCCTTGACCATGCCGAATACCGGGAAGTCAAGATTCAGTGATTGCAGCGCCCGCAGGGCTATGCCGGCATGGGCAGTGCCGCCGTCGATCAGCAGCAGATCGGGGGCATCAGAAAAACCCTTATCTCCATCCAGATATCGACGAAATCTGCGGAGGATGACCTGCTCCATAGAACTGTAATCGTCTTGGTTTGTAAGGCCTTCGATTTGAAAGCGTTTGTATTCGCTTTTTTTGGGCCTTCCGCTTTCAAACACCACCATACTGGCCACGATATCCGTTCCGGAGATGTTGGAAATATCGAAGGACTCAATTCTGTTGGGTGGATTCATGCCAAGGAGCTTGCCAAAAAGCGATAAGGTGGCGGATATTTTCTCCTCTTTCCCGGTTACCCTTTCTGCCTCTTCTGCAGCATTCTTATTGGCAAGGGCTATCAATTGCAGATTATCCCCACGTTGCGGCACGGAAAAACGTGTCTTTTTCCCAAATTGTTGGTATAGAAGTTCTGAAAATAGGTCGGTATCATCCAATGTGAAGGGTAAAAGCACCCGCTTTGGTGCAACTCCCCGGCTTAAATAGTACTGCTTTACCAGACTGGACACTGCCTCTGCCGGATCTTCCGGTACGGAGAAGATCTCGTAGTCCTTATCCAGTAAATTGCCGCCGGAAAAGTGGAGTACAGCCAGGCAGGCTTTTGCTTGTGTGCTGCCGTAGCCGATCACATCCGTATCCGCAAGGCTGCCGGCGGTGACCAATTGTTTTTGACCAAGGGCCTCTACTGCTCGAAGACGGTCACGAAGTGCGCTCGCCTGCTCAAAATCCAGTGCTTCCGCAGCGCTGAGCATTTGCTTTTTGACATCTGCGGCCACTTCCTTGTAATGGCCGCTTAGTAGCTGTTTTGCCTGTTCCATTCTCCGCCGGTATTCTTCCGCGGACATGGAGGTTTGGCACCAGCCGGCGCATTGGTTCATGTGAAAGTTTAAACAGGGCCTGTCCTTGCCGATATCTCTTGGAAATTGCTTGTGGCAGGCTGGTAGCTTCAGCGTGGCGCGGATGGCTTCCATGACATTGTTTGTGATATTTCTTGTCCCGTATGGACCGTAATAGTCCGCACCGTCATCGGAAAGCTTGCTGACCATGGTAATACTGGGATAGGGATCTTTCATGTTCAGCCGCAGGTAGGGATAGCCCTTATCGTCCTTCAAAAGGATGTTATATTTTGGCAAATGCCGTTTGATCAGCGAGCACTCCAGCACCAGCGCTTCAAATTCCGATGCGGTGACAATGACATCGAAGCGGTCAATCTTACTGACCATGATTCGGGTCTTCGGGCTGTGAGATGCGGTGTCCTGAAAATATTGGCTGACGCGATTTTTTAGTTTCTTTGCCTTCCCTACGTAAATCACTTGGCCTGTTTTGTCCTGCATGATATACACGCCCGGCGCCAGCGGCAGGGACAGGGCTTTTTCCTTTAACTCATTATAGGTCATAGTCTCACCAAAAATTCCGCCTCAATGCTGGGGTCAATCCGGCATTGAGGCGGAAAATACAAAATCGAGTATTAATAAGCATCCCGCAGGAGCATTTGCTCCAATGCGTCAATTGCCGCCTGAGCATCAGCTCCCTCAGCAGATAATGTAACTACTGCTCCGGTGATGACACCCAGCGACATGATACCGAGCAAGCTCTTGGCATTCATCCTGCGGTTTTCAGACTCCAGATAAACGGTGCTGACGAACTCATTTGCCTTTTGGACAAAGTATGTAGCCTGGCGGTTATGCAGTCCGGATTCGCATTTTACTACGATTTCCTTCTCAATCACGATGACACACTCCTTGTGAATTCCGGAAAAATCCCGAAATCATTCTAAATACATCATAGCAAATTAAATAAAAAAGTCAACCTAATTTCGTTACACTTACACAAAACACCATCATAATTGGCCTTTTCTTCCAAATATCAACGGAATTCTGCAATGGTTACGCCGTCTTCGCCTTCTCCGTAAACTCCGAGGCGGAAGGATTTCACATGCTTGTCCTTTTTCAGTTCCTGCTGCACCGCGGCCCGGAGCGCACCGGTGCCCTTTCCGTGGATAATCCGTACGGAAGGAAGGTTGGCGCGCATGGCTTCGTCCATATATCTCTGTAAAACACAAATGGCTTCCACGGTATCCATACCCCGCAGATCCACCTCTGCCGGCATGGCAGACATCTTCATTTCACGTCCGGAATGGGCAGGCCGACCCTTGGTTTGATAGGGATTTTCGTTTTCCAAAAGATAAACTTCATCCGGTTTTATAGTCAGCTTCATAATGCCTGCCTGGAGCTGATAGGTGCCGTCTTTGTTGATGGCGATCACTGTCGCCTTTGTGCCGAGCTTCAAGAGTTCAACAGTATCTCCAACCAAAACAGAACGCTTGGGCTGCGGTCGCTGTGTCTTCCCCTGCCCTGCGCGGATCTTGCTTTCCGCTTCGTTGAGGGTTCTGCGCAGCTCTGTCTGCCGCTGATTGATGCCGGTGGTATCCGCGCCTTCGGTAAGCTGTTTTCGCAGTGCTTTCAGTTCCTCGGACGCCAAATTGGCGGCGATTCTCGCGTCCTCAATGATCTGCTGGGCCTCCCGACGGGCGGCTTCCATGGCTTTTTCCTTTTCCTTTTGCAGCTGAATATTGTAGGCTTCGCTCTGCTTGCGGATGTTCTCCGTTTCCCGCTTCAGCCGCTCTGCTTCCATGCGGGCAGACTCCATTTGCTGGCGCTGCTGCTCCAGCTGGGAAAGGACATCTTCAAAATCTTTGTCGCTCTTGCCAACCAGATCATTGGCTTCCTTGAGAATATCCTCGGAAAGTCCTAACTTTCTGGAGATGGCAAAGGCGTTGGATTTTCCGGGAATACCGATCAACAGTTTATAGGTGGGTTGAAGGGTCTCCACATTAAATTCGCAGGATGCGTTGATAACGCCTTCCGTCCGCATGGCATAGAGTTTTAGCTCTGCATAGTGGGTGGTCGCCACAACGCGGCTGCCCATTTTGCGGCAAAATTCAATCAGTGCGATGGCGAGTGCTGCGCCCTCCGCAGGGTCTGTACCGGCGCCAAGTTCATCAAACAGAACCAACGTCCGGTCGTCGCATTCCGACACCACATCCACAATGGTCCGCATGTGGCTGGAGAAAGTGGACAGACTCTGGGCAATGGATTGCTCGTCGCCGATGTCTGCTAAAATAGCATCAAAGGTGGAAAGGGTGCTTCCGTCACCTGCCGGAATGTGCAGACCACACTCTGCCATTAATGTCAAAAGGCCGATGGTCTTCAGCGTTACGGTTTTACCGCCGGTGTTGGGGCCGGTAATGATCATGCTGTCAAATTCCTTGCCCAAATGCAGGGAAATCGGTACGACCCTTTTTGGTTCAATCAAAGGATGCCGGGCATTACGCAGCTCTACCCTGCCCTTGTCATTCATAATCGGCGCCCAAGCCCGCATTCGGTAGGAAAGTCGGGCCTTTGCGAAAATCACATCCAGGCGGATCAGCAGCCGAACATCCAAATTGATGGCCTCAGCATAGGCAGCCGCTTCGGAGGACAGTTCCGAAAGAATCCGCTCGATCTCCTTCTTTTCCTTGATTTCCAGCTCCCGGAGGGCGTTATTTGCATTTACCGCCGACATGGGCTCTACAAAATAGGTAGAACCGGTGGCGGATACATCGTGAACCAGGCCGGGGACATCCCCCTTGTGCTCGCTTTTCACCGGCACAACATACCGGCCCTGGCGAATCGTGATGATAGGTTCCCGGAGATATTTGGAATAGGCCGGAGAGGAAATGATTTTTTGCAGGCCGTCCTTGATTTTCGCAGACTGAATCCGCATGTGGCGGCGAATGTCCGCAAGGTCGGGACTTGCATTGTCTGCAATTTCTTCTTCGGAGAGAATCGCACCGAAGATACGGTCTTCCAGATATTTGTTGGGGGTCAGGGCAGCAAACAAAGGATCAAGGATAGTTACCGGATCATCTTCGGAAACGTAACCCTTGATATTTCTTGCGCAGCGCAGCACTCCGGCGATCTGTAAAAGTTCCGCCGGCTGAAGGCAGCCGCCCCGGTCAGCCCGTTCCAGAGAGGCAGATACATCGGTCACATCTCCGAACACCGGATTGCCCTTACGGGTACACATATCGCTGGCAGCGGTGGTTTCATCCAGAAGAGCCTGAACATCTTCCAGATCGGAGCTGGGCCGCAGCGTTAAGCAGGCGGCTTTTCCCTCAAAGCTTCCCGCACACTGGGAAAGCAGCTCCAGCACTTGATCCAATTCCAGTTTCAGAATGGACTTTTCATATAACTCAGACATGGTAAACTCCTAAATAAGTAGCGATTTGTAAAAATCCAGGGTAGAAAATCCCCGTTCCAGTTGGGTAGTTAAATAGGCCTCCGTAATCTGGGACAGTTGGGCCATATTCTCCTCCCCCAGGGTGAAGGAAAACAGTCGTTTCGGGTCGCAGAGAGAAATGTAGCGCATGGCCTGCAGCGTTCCCGGAGAAACAGGAAGACGGATGCCCCGGGAATCTAAGTCCCTGCATCGGCTGCACTCTAAGCGGCCCTCGGAAAGGTCAAACCGGTCGGGATTCTCAGAGCCACAGGCATGGCAGCTGGCAAGATCCGGCATAAAACCTGCGATGCAGGCTGCCCTTAGTTCAAATATCGCCTTGATTTTGTTCTCATCAGAAGAATCTGCTGCAAGCGCATATAAGCAGTTGAGAAGCAGACTCAAAAGCTCCGGATTGGGCAGGTCCTCCTGGGAAAGCAGATCCGTTGCCTGCGCGAAGTATGTGCCCAAGGATAGCTTCGTCAAGTCCCTGCGCAGTCCCTGGAAAAGCTCCACAGAGGCAGCTTCGTTGACAGTATAGTGGCCGTTATATTCAAACAAGGTATAATCACTGTACGCCAGAAGCTGACAGGCGGCGATGAGCGGACTGTTCTTTCTCCGAAGCCCCCGGGCCTTGGCAGTGATTTTTCCGTTGTGTGGGGTGAGCAGGGTCAGCAAAGCATCCCGATCATTGTAGTCCGTAACCCGCAGCACCAGCGCCCGTGTCTTCAGATACATGGATAGCCTCCGATTTCAACGCCCGGGTGTACATGAGGTACGCTTCCGGTGCGCCGGTTTCCAAAAAGAATTGCCAGTAATCCCTTGCGTTCATATCCATCCCTCCGGAATTAGGGTTTACCGAAGAATGGAACAATAACCGAGGAAATTATTCTCTGTAACCAAAATTGCGGACAAGGAAATCACTGTCCCGCCAATTTTCCTTTACCTTCACCCAGGTGGTTAGAAATACTTTGGTACCCATGAATTTTTCGCAGTCGTTCCGGGCCATGGTAGAAATCTTTTTCAGCATCGCGCCTTGCTTGCCGATAATAATGCCCTTATGGCTGGCTTTTTCACAGAAAATAGTGGCATCGATGTCGATGATTCCGTTATCACGCTCCGTAAATTTCGTGATTTCCACAGCTGTGCCGTGAGGAATCTCACGATCCAGGCACCACAGCAGCTTCTCACGGATAATTTCCGCCATGACCTGCCGCTCCGGCTGATCTGTGGTGATGTCTTCCGGGAACAGGAACGGGCCATCTACTGCATACTTTTCGCACAGCTGCAGCAGCTCCTCTACCCCATCGCCGGTTTTGGCGGAAATGGGAATGATAGCGTCAAACTGCGCTTCCTGGGAATACAGAGAAATAACCTCCAGCAGGCTCTCCTTTTCCACCGTATCAATCTTATTGATGGCCAGCACAATGGGGCAGTTTTTGCTTTTTAGCTGCTCCAAAAGAGCTTGTTCCTGAGGACCTACAGAAGCAATGGGCTCAACCACAAGTACGGTTAAATCCACATCGGCAATGGAATCTCTGGTGACTCCCACCATGTAATCTCCCAACTTTGTCCGGGGCTTGTGGAAACCCGGAGTGTCCACAAATACAAATTGGGTATTTTCTCTTGTTAGGATGCCGCAAATTCGGTTCCGGGTGGTCTGAGGCTTGTTGGAAACAATGGCGATTTTCTCACCCACTAAGTAATTTGTCAAAGTGGATTTACCCACATTGGGCCGGCCGGCGATGGTAATCATGGCTGTTTTTGTATTCATAGAATTTCTCTCCTGTATCAATTCCGGCGCATACCCCGGATGGTGTTGGCAATGGCTTCTTCCCGGGCGCGCATTTGCTTTTTCTGCACACCCTCATCCAGATGGTCATAACCCAGAAGATGAAGCACAGAATGGATGGTCAGATAGCCGATTTCCCGGCGGGAGGTATGACCGAATTCCTTTGCCTGCGCCTTTGCCCGTTCCAGGCTGATGCACATATCCCCAAGGGGACACAGACCGGTTTCCGGGTCTAAATAATCCTTCCAATCTGTCGGCGGATTTCCCGGTTCCAGTTGGAACATGGGAAAACTCAGAACATCAGTTGGGCGATCGATCTCACGGCTTGCCAAATTGATGGCGTGGATTCCCCGGTCATTGGTCACCAGAACATTGATTTCGCAGTCCGCGTCAATCCCCTCCGCCTGCAATACAGCATGGATACACTGCCGGATAATGGAGGAAACCAGCATCTGCTGAGGGGTAAAAACATCATAGGTTATGTTGATTTTATGATTCATTGTTTCTCTTCCTCTGATATTGTGCTTTTGTGTTTTGGGCGGGTTTCTTTACTTCCCTGCTCTTTTCCGCCTTTTCATAGGCGGTGATGATCTGCTGCACCAAGGCGTGCCGAACCACGTCCGCGCCGGTTAGGCGGCAAATGGCGATGTCCTGCACATTTTCCAGCACACGAATGGCATCCTTAAGACCGGAAACCTTGTCCTCCGGCAGGTCGATTTGGGTGACGTCGCCGGTGATTACGATCTTTGAACCAAAGCCCAACCGGGTCAGAAACATTTTCATCTGCTCCCTGGTGGTATTCTGGGCTTCATCCAAAATGATGAAGCTGTCATCCAGCGTACGACCGCGCATATAGGCAAGGGGCGCGACTTCGATACAACCCCGTTCCTGGTATTTCTGGAACGTCTCCGGGCCCAGCATTTCATAAAGGGCATCATACAGCGGACGCAGGTAGGGGTCGACCTTGTTCTGCAAATCGCCGGGCAGGAAGCCCAGACGTTCTCCTGCTTCCACTGCAGGTCGGGTCAAGATAATGCGGTTGATTGTCCGCTCCCGGAAAGCAGCCACTGCAGCGGCAACGGCAAGATAGGTTTTGCCTGTACCGGCGGGGCCGACACCGAGAGTAATGGTATTGCGCTGGATGGCCTTGATATAGGTTTGCTGGCCAACGGTCTTTGCCTTAATTGGTTTTCCCTTGGCGGTGATACAGACCACGTCCTTGGCCATTTTCGATACTTGATCCTCATTGCCCTCCTGTACCAGGGTCATCAAATAACGAACCCGCTGCTCGTCAATGGTTTCTCCCTTGGCGGCAAGGGAAAGCAGCGCCTCCAGGGTTCTTACGCCCTTATCCACAGACTCTTCTTCTCCGCTGACTTTTAATTCCGTGCCACGGTTGACAATGGTGACACTCAGAGCCTGTTCAATCCGCTTTATATTCTCGTCAAAAGAGCCGAACACGGCAATTAGATCCTCTATGCGCTCAGCATTGACGCTGCGTTCAGTCATTTTTTCCATAAGGTGTAATGATCTCCTCTTCCTGTACTCTGCCAATCATTTCCCGGCAGGCATATTGCCCTTCCAGCCGATAGCAAGCATCCTCCATCTGTGTTTTCTCAGAGGCAGTGAGAATTTCCCCTGCGATCATGGATTGCTTTAGCTGCGAGCGCGCAAAACTAGATACCTGCTCTGTAAGCAGAGCTTCCTCTTGTGTCATCTCCACACACTCGTAAATAATCCAGGTTTCCGTGACAATGGATACCGGCAGCTGAAAGCCACCCGGTAAGGTTATAAAATCCTCAACATACATTTTATCACAACTGGTATCTAAAATTCCACTATCTTTCGATAAATTTATTCGTTTTTTTCCGACAATCAGACTATATTTTTTTACAATTTTGGTTTGTACCTCTTTTTTTCTGCAGGAAGACAGACAAACAACAGATAATTCCCGCTGGGTACGTGCGTAAATCTCACCGGCTGCCTGGGTGGCACGGAGGGATAATCCGCAGTCGGTATACCCCGAAATTAAGGTTTGTCCGGTTTTTACGGC
Source organism: Faecousia sp. (assembly GCA_045658365.1). Taxonomy (GTDB): domain Bacteria; phylum Bacillota; class Clostridia; order Oscillospirales; family Oscillospiraceae; genus Faecousia. The sequence continues at coordinate 16,901 of JAZOUU010000095.1, forward strand.
CTGCCCCGGTTTGCAAAGAAGATTCCCCTTGGTCGCGGTACAGGAAAGAACCACGCCGTCACAGATTGCCACGATACTGCTGACACCGGTTTTTACCTGAGGCTTTTCGGTTTCCTGCCGTTCCCGGACCGTAATGGTCGCTACGCAGCCGTTGGTATTGATCCCGGCCCATTGCAATTGTGGCAGCGCCTCGAGAAGCCGGTTTTTCATTTTCTCACTGCGTACTTCCCGTCGGGATGACCCAAAACAAATTCCACTTTGGGCAGCTTGCTCCAATATTAGATTTGTAGGCAGTGAGATATTGCCTTCCACGCGGATGAAAAAGATTCTTGATGGCACAAAACATGCGAATGCTAGCAGAGCCGCCAAGCCAAAAACCAGCACAGGACGGCGCAGGAGGCTCTTAAAACGCCAATAGAGTCCGTGTTTTCTGTATACCTTAAACTTCTCACCTCGCCGTTTTAAGATGTGTTTTAGCTTCTTAAAATTCTTTCGATCTATGGAAAAATGAATCGTAAATTCATCCTTTGTTTCAGAGTTATAGAGCGGAATCCCGGCCCGGCTGATTGCAGTTAATGCTGCCGGTATATCTGCGCTGATCAGCTCTACATCCACAATACCTCCCAGGGAGTGCCAAATATCCATTAAGAGCACCCCCTGTCAAGAGAAACGCTGTCGATTCTGCCGGAAATAATCAATTGGCCCTTAATCATTCGTGTCAGCACAAGCCCTGCGCCGCAAACACATATTTGTCCGAATTTCACCCTTACCCGAATTTGTTCCGGTCCGTAGGCAGATACACCGCAGTGGTGCTCAATAAGCACTCTCTTTCCTCCCGCGATCTCCACCAGCGGAATCCCGGGCAGGGGTTCATCAGCCATGTCCGCAGCCCCGGAAAGACGTTCCAAAAAATTCCCTTTTCCCTTCATCCCACTACCTCCTTTTTGAAAATATATGCGCTTAAGTGATGTTCTTGCTCCAAAATGCATAGATTCTTCTGAGGTGAGATATTGTGGGCAAAAAAATCTGGACAAGTTTAGCGGGAGCAGTTGGAATGCTGATGCTGATTCTGGATACAAAGACTGCATTTAACGGCGCCAAGGATGCGATAGAACTATGTCTGCGGACAGTAATCCCATCCTTATTCCCCTTCTTTGTGTTTTCTACCCTTTTGACCTCCGGATTGACAGGGATGAACTTAAAGATTCTAAAGCCTTTGGGAGGATTGCTAAGGATACCAAAAGGCTCTGAGCCAATTTTCTTAGTGGGTGCTTTGGGTGGGTATCCAACAGGAGCCCAAGCGGTCACCGATGGGTTTCTAAGCGGACAGATAACAAAACAGGATGCCAGGCGGATGCTTGGCTTTTGCAGCAATGCTGGTCCCTCGTTCCTCTTCGGCATTGCCGGTCTTTGCTTCACATCACCGGAACGGCCCTGGGTTCTCTGGGGGATTCATATGCTGTCTGCATTGCTGACCGGGATGTTACTCCCCGGCGGCAGCAGAAATGTCACCACATTAAGCAGAAAAAAGGCTGTAACCCTGCCGGAGGCGTTGAAACGCAGTCTCCGGATCACCGCCCAGGTGTGCGGTTGGATTATAATTTTCCGAGTGCTGCTGGCTTTTTTGCAGCGGTGGTTTTTATGGTATATTCCACCGATCTATCAAATACTGACCCACGGATTTCTGGAGCTTACCATTGGCTGCCTTTCCTTGGTGCTGTTGGACAGCGAAGGACTCCGGTTTATACTTTGCGCGGGATTTCTGGCGTTCGGTGGATTGTGCATTACCATGCAGACTCTTTCAGTTGCTGCTCCGATAGGCATGGGTATGTACCTTCCAGGGAAATTTCTGCAAATGCTGATCAGTTTATTACTGGCGGCTGTTTATCAACAAATTACCTTTTCCGGGGACGCTTTATACCATGTAAATGTACAATTCTACCTATCTTTACTTGCAATTGGAGGTATTTTGCTGTTATTTCTCAAAAAACGGGAAAAAAGTTGTAGCAATTACGCGCTGCATCGTGTATAATCCCAGTATACAAAAGTTGGGAGGCATCAGTATGCTCTTCAGAAAACGAATCGAAAAATCCTGCGGCTACTGCGACCACGCCGTCAGTATTGATGACGGTCTGGTGCTTTGCACCAAGCGGGGTGTCGTGTCCGTGGACAAAAAGTGCAGGAAATTTACATATGCTCCCTGCAAACGGATTCCAAAGAAGCCGAAAGCCATGGATTTTCATAAATACGACGAAGAGGATTTCTCTCTATGAAAAATACCGGAAAGCAAACGCTTTCCGGTATTTTTATTACTGAATCATAGCAAGGAATTCTGCTTCGCTAAGGACGGGAATCCCCAGTTCCCTGGCCTTTCTCTCCTTGGAACCGGCGTTCTCCCCTACTACCACATAGCTTGTTCTTTTGGAAACAGAGCCGGCTGCCTTGCCGCCAAAAAGTTCAATTTTCTCCGTTGCTTCCTCCCGGGTGAACATACTCAAAGCGCCGGTGAGCACAAAGGTGAGACCTGCAAAGCGGTCGTCGGTAATGGTTCGCTTACTTTCAAAATTTACACCTGCCTGCCGCAGTCGTTCCACCATATGTTTGGATTGGGGCTGTGAAAACCACTGAGCGATATTTTGCGCGGTGATCTCTCCCACATCCTCAATCTGCGTCAATTCCTCCAGAGTGGCTGAAGCAAGAGCGTCCAGAGAGCCAAAATAGGATGCCAGCACCTTGCCGGTCTTTGCACCCACCTGTCGGATGCCCAGTGCGTAGATCAATCGGCTCACGTCTGCATCCTTGCTGGCTTCAATGGCCGCAAGCAGTTTTTTTGCTGCCGTGTCCCCTTTTTGCCACAGGCTCTTCATTTGGTCTAAAGTTAGATAATAGATATCTGCCGGTGAGTGGATCAAGTTCCTTTCCAGCAAAGCCTCCACAATGGATGGGCCCAAGCCCTCAATATCCATAGCATCCCGGCTGGCGAAGTGGGCGATATTTCTGCCCAGCTGGGCAGGACATTCCGCCCCGGTACAGCGCAGAAACGCGCCATCATCATCCTTAACTGCTGCCGCGCCGCAGGCAGGACACACCGCCGGAATCCGGTAGGGTTTCGAATCCTTGGGCCGTTCGGAGGGTACTACCTCTAAAATTTCCGGAATGATTTCACCGGCTTTCCGGATCAGCACCGTATCTCCGATGCGAATATCCCGTTCGGTAATGAAATCCTGATTATGAAGTGTAGCGTTAGTGACAGTGGTTCCTGCCAGCCGGACAGGACGCACCACGGCCTTCGGGGTAAGAACTCCGGTTCTGCCCACTTGAATAACAATGTCCTCCACCACAGTGGGCTTAATCTCCGGTGGGTATTTGTAAGCCACCGCCCATCGGGGGCATTTGGCCGTGGCGCCCATTTTCTGCCGCTGTGCCAAATCATTTACCTTAATCACCGCTCCGTCAATGTCGCAGGTAAACGTCTCCCTGTTTTCGTTGATGGACATGACGTAACGAATAATCTCGTCCTTCTTATCCAGCAGGGCAAAAGGCACGACCTTAAAGCGAAGACTCTTAAGATACTCCAAGGTCTGGGCGTGGGTCTCAAATTCCACACCGTCGGCCAGCTGTACGTTAAAAATCAGAATATCCAGCCCCCGCTTGGCGGTGATCTTGGAATCCAGCTGCCGCAGAGAGCCGGCGGCCGCATTTCTGGGATTGGCAAACAAGGGTTTTCCTTCGGCCTCCTGCTGAGCGTTCAACGCCTCAAAACTCTTTTTCGGCATGAATACTTCGCCCCGGACGATCAGCCGCTGCGGCGCGCCCTCCAGCTGCATGGGGATAGAACGGATGGTCTTCAGATTCTCTGTTACATCCTCACCGGTGACACCGTCACCCCGGGTTGCACCCCGGACAAAACGGCCGTTTTCGTACTCCAATGCCACAGAAAGACCGTCAACCTTTGGCTCCACAGAGAATTTGCTGCCGGGTTCTGCGTCTAAAGTCTTGTCAATAAATTCCGTCAGTTCATCCGGAGAAAACACATCCTGCAAACTCATCAGCGGCACAGGGTGAGTATACTCATCGAATTTGCTCAGGGCTGCGCCGCCCACTCTCTGGGTGGGCGAATCGGGAGAAATATACTGCGGATTGGCTTGCTCCAAATCCTCCAGCTCCCGCAGCAGGTAATCGTACTCAAAATCCTGCATTTTGGGGTTATCCAGCACGTAATACCGATAATTTGCCTCTGTTAAGATGTTGGTTAATTCCTGGATTCTCTCTTTGGCGTCCATAGTCATCCTCCGGTTTGAAAGAAAGTGTCGGGCACCTGTCCGACGATGATGGTTTCCGCAACCACAACCTGGCTGGAAACAGTAAAATTCTCGGTTTTTCCAAGTACCAGAATTGCTACATCTACGCTGATATCCATGGTCAGCTGCTGCAACGTCTGGTTGATACCAGCCTCAGAAAAAGCACTGGAAAACGAGGCTTCCGAATTGCGGATAGAAATAATTTCCACAGGGATCGCCGGTCCTCTTCCGGAAAAAAATTCTGGCAGGAACAGACTCCCCAGGGGAATTCCGATATCGCTGGTATCCAGCGCAAGAATATCATCGTTTATGATATTCAAAATATCGGTTTTCAGTCTGTTTACCTCGCTCATATTGGTTTTCAGCGCTGTGATTCTTCCGTTTAAATCCTTCTCAAAATATACGATCCGGTCGTATTGTACGTTTCCGGTCTCAATCTGCCGGTCAATGGCATCGTTGATCAGGTCCGATGTGGAATTCTTGACCTGGGTTTCCGCTAAGGAACGGATGGTTTCATGATATCGGATGCGAAAGAATACAAAAAGCAGTACAGCCAGTAAAAAAGCAAGGATAATGAACCGAAGTAAGCGGTGAAATCCTCTTCTCATAGCATCACCTCTGGCAATTCTATGAGGAAAGGCACAAAAAATTACAGTTTTTTCATGTGAGAAGATGCGGTTTTCGCCATGAGCTTCTTTGTTCCGATTTCGTCAAAGGCGATTTCCAGAAGCGCATCGCCGCCCATTTTCATGACGGTAAGCACCATTCCCCTGCCAAAGGCTGTGTGCTGTACCATGTCACCCTTGTTTAGCTCCAGATAGGAGGTATTTTCCACGCCGGAAGAGGTGTTGGAGAATGAAGCTTGCTTTGGCGCGGTTCGATAGGTCGGCATCATCGCAGACGGGTATCCGTAAGCGGAATCGCTGCCGTAGCTTGTAAAGCGCTGAGGCGTCTGATAGCCGCCTTTTCGCTGAATTCCATCCTCCGGCAGCTCCCGCAAAAACCGGGATTGCAGGGCGGCTGCTGTCCTGCCGTAGAGCATACGCTGCCGGGCATGGCTGATGGTAAGGGTTTGCTTTGCCCGGGTGATGGCCACGTAGCAAAGCCGCCGTTCTTCCTCCATCTCCTCCCGGTCGCCAATGGCCCGCATACCGGGAAACAACCCGTCTTCAAAGCCGACAAGGAAGACATGAGGAAACTCCAGACCTTTGGAAGAGTGCATGGTCATCATAACGATGGCATCGTCGCCCTCGTTGTAGTTCTCTATATCCGTATACAGGGCGATTTCTTCCAAAAAGCCGGAAAGGGTCGGCTCCACCTGGTTTTCCATGTAGGAAAGGATACTGGATTTTAATTCCCGGACGTTTTCCAGACGGGACTGGTTTTCCTCTGTATCCTTGGATTGGAGCATGTCCACATAGCCGCTGCGAATCAGCAGTTCCTCATAAAAATCCGGAAGGGACATGCCATCTGCCAGCATTTGGGCAAGGGATTCAATCATGAAAGTAAATTGCAGGAACTTCCCTGCCGGTTTTTCCAATGGCCCGTAGGCATCCGCATGGCTGATGATTTCGTACAGAGGCTTTTGCTCTGCTGTTGCCAAACGCTGGGCAGTTTCAATGGATTTCGCGCCAAGACCTCTGGGAGGGTTGTTGATAATCCGGCTCAGGCGAAGATCATCAGCTCGGTTGTTGATGACCCAGAGATAGGCCAGCATGTCCTTTACTTCCGCCCGGTCAAAGAACCGGGTGCCGCCGATGATCCGGTACGGAATACCGTTTCGTTTCATGGCATATTCCATGGCATTGGACTGGGCATTGGTACGGTAAAGGATCGCAAAATCCCGGAAACCTTTTCCCTTGGATTGCTTAATAATCTGCCCGGCTACAAAATTGGCCTCTGCGGCTTCGTCCGATGCTTCGTAGACGGTGATGGGATCGCCTGTACCGTTGGAGGTCCAGAGGCGTTTGCCCTTTCGTCCTAAATTATGGGCAATGACAGAATTGGCAGCGTTCAATATGGACTGGGTAGAACGGTAGTTCTGCTCCAGGCGAATGGTTCGGGAGCCTTTGTATTGCTTTTCAAAACTTAGGATATTTTCAATGGTGGCGCCCCGGAACTTGTAGATACTCTGGTCATCATCGCCTACCACGCAGATATTTTCGTAGCCGCCGGCCAGTAAGCTGGTCAGCAGATATTGCAGGTGGTTGGTATCCTGATACTCGTCCACCAGAACATAACGGAACTTCCGCTGATAGTAACTGCGAATGTCCTCATGCTCCTGTAGGAGACGCACTGTCAGCAAAATAATATCGTCAAAATCCAGCGCATTATTTTCTTTCAGCTTTGTCTGATAGCGGCGATAGGCCTTGGCAATGGGCAGCATTTTTACTTCGCCCAAGTTTTCTGCCCGATCCAGTAATTCCTCAGGGCTCACCATCCGGTCTTTTTCCCGGCTGATCAAATTAAGCACATATTTCGGAGGAAAGGTCTTCTCGTCCAGATCCATTTCCTTCAGAACGTCCTTCATCACCCGTTCGGAGTCGGCAGAATCGTAGATGGTAAATCTTCCGGTGTAGCCAAGCCGCTCAATATCCCTTCGGAGGATTCGGCAGCAGGCAGAGTGAAAGGTCATGGCCCAGATATCTCCTGCTTCCGGGCCTAGCTGATTCATCAACCGGTTTTTCAGCTCATTGGCGGCTTTGTTGGTAAAGGTAATGGCTAAAATCGACCATGGCGCAGACGGCTCTACCGCGCACAAAAGATCCGCTCTGCGGCGGTCAAAGTCAGACAAGGGCGCGTTGAGAGACTCTAAAAACGCTGCATCTTCCTCGGTGACCGTATCGGGGATCTCCGTACTGTCACTTCCCCGGCCAAAGCGCATCAGATTGGCAATTCTATGAATCAGCACCGTGGTTTTTCCACTTCCCGCGCCTGCAAGCAGCAGCAGAGGCCCTTCTGTGGTCAAAACAGCCTGACGCTGCATATCATTCAGTTCCAAAAACTGTCCGGCAATATAACGCCTCCGGGCATCGTTAAAGCGAATTTCAAAATCTTCCGTCATAAGCGCACCTATCTTTATTTAATAGGACTATTATATCGCATTTTGTCGAAAAGGTAAATAGAAAAATCGTTATCGCAGGTATTCCTTTAGCGACAGGAGCGCTTTTTTCTCAATGCGGGAGACCTGTACCTGGCTGACCAGCAGGACTTTCGATACCCTGTCTTGCGTTAACCCGTGAAAATAGCGCAGCTTGATGACCAGCGCTTCCCTCTCCGGCAGTTTTTCAATGGCTTGCCGCAGGGAAATCCGCTCTACCAGATTTTCCTCTGATTCGGTGTCTGTAAGAATATTTTCCAGGCAGAAACCATCCTCGCCTGTCTCCCGCTGAATGGATTCTGTAGCTGCAGTGGCGGTTTCTGCCAGCGCAATTTCTTCTGCAGTAAAACCGGTTTGCTGTGAGATTTCCTGAATGGTGGGCTCTCGGCCCAGGATTTGTGTCAATCGGCTGCGGGCAGTCTTAATGGTGACGGATTGTTCCTTGATGGTTCTCGATACCTTGATCGCTCCATCGTCACGCAAAAACCGGCGGATTTCGCCGGCTATTTTCGGTACGGCATAGGTGGAAAACTGGGTGCCGTATTCCAAATCAAAACCTTCTACCGCTTTCAAAAAGCCCAGACAACCCAGCTGATACAGGTCCTCGCTGTCTGTTCCGCGACCGATAAAACGCTTTGCAACTGACCAGATAAGTCCGGAATTTTCCGATACCAACCGTTCTGCTGCAGCTTTTTCGCCGCACTGCGCGCTGCGGATCAATTCCTCGATGGTGCTCATTTTCTGCGCTGAATCCTACGGCGCATATGTACCGTAGTCCCCTTCCCCGGTTCCGAGGTCAGCTCAAAGGTGGTCATGAAGCTTTCCATAATGGTAAAGCCCATGCCGCTGCGGTCTGCGCCGCCTGTGGTATACATAGGCCGTCGGGCCTGCTCCACATCCGGGATGCCCACGCCCCGATCCTTTACCACGATATCCAACACATTATCCTTTAGAATCCGGCATCGAAGAGTAATAATGCCAAACTCATCAGGATAGGCATGGACGATGCAATTGGTGACGGCTTCCGATACCGCAGTGCGGATATCCCCCAGTTCCTCCAATGTCGGATCCATCTGCGCTGCAAAGCAGGCAACTGCCGACCGGGCAAAGGCTTCGTTGCAGGATTTGCTGGGGAACTCCAAGATCATAAAGTTATCGAATTTCATGAAACTGCCTCCTTAATTTCCACAAGTTTATCAATTCCCGATGCCCGGAATACCCGCATAGGCTGGGCACAAATTCCGGTGAGCACCAATTTTCCGTCAATTTGTGTCATGCTTCTCAGTGCATTGATGACAACTGCAATCCCCGAGGAATCTACGAAGGTAACATCCTGAAAATCCAGAATGCAGATATCCGGGGTATATGCTTCGATTTTTCCCGCAATGGCTTGAATGTAGGTCTTTGCGCAATGGTGATCTATCTCTCCGGTGAGCGCCACCGTTAAACGTCCGTTTTCCAGAAAGCTGGTAAACTGCATAGTTTCTCCTCCTTTTGTTGATTCAATGACAGTATAAGCAGAATCTCTCGGATTTTCCGTCGGAATTGGAAAGAGAAAAAAATAACGCTTCTATGCAAGCCTAAACATGCATAGAAGCGTTAAATATTGACGTTTACAGTTTCTTCAAAGCGGCCTCGCTCTGCTCCAGCTGAGAAATCAGATCCCGGGTCTTTTGCGCCTTTTCCCGTTCTGCATTTACAACGGCTTCGGGCGCACGGGCAATAAAGCCTTCATTGGAAAGTTTACCTTCCAGACCTGCAAGGAACTTGCGGTTCTTTTCCAGTTCCTTGGCGATGCGCTCCAGCTCCTTAGCCACGTCCACCAGCTGTCCCATGGGGATATACAGCTTTGCATCTGCGGTGGCGCAGGTAACCATGCCGTCCAGATTCTCAGGTTCACTGTCAAGCAGTGTCACGGCATCGGCATAGGCAAGCCGCTGAATAAAGCCCTCACCCTCGGCAAAAATTTGGGGCTTTGCAGTCAACACATAAAGGGCTGCTTTTTTAGACGGAGGTACGTTCATTTCGCTGCGGCGGTTGCGGATCGCCCGGATGGCATTCATCACAGATTCCATCTGTGCTTCTTCCGCCCGGAAAGCGAGATTCTCCTGATACTCCGGCCATTTGGCAACGATCAATGCCGCCTCGTCATGGGGCAGGCTCTGCCAAATTTCCTCCGTAATGAAGGGCATGAACGGATGCAGGAGTCTAAGAATCTGATCCAGTACATAAACCAGAACGGAAATAGCAGTCTGCTTTCTCTCGGCATCTTCGGAGTACAGTCTTGCCTTGGTCAGTTCAATATACCAGTCGCAGTAGGTATCCCAGATAAAGTCATAGATCTTCTGGACGGCAACGCCCAGCTCATACTTCTCCAGATTCTCGGTTACCTCGGCGATCAGAGTATTTAGTTTCGAGAGTACCCACTTATCCGCAATTTCCAGATTTTCCAGAGCAGGAAGCTGATTCACAGCGCCCTCAGTGAGGTTCATCATGACATAGCGGCTGGCGTTCCACAGCTTATTGGCGAAGTTGCGCATGGCCTCGCACCGCTCCACATAGAAACGCATATCGTTTCCGGGGGAGTTGCCGGTGACCATGTTCATGCGCAGGGCATCACAGCCGTACTTTTCGATCATTTCCAAGGGATCAATGCCGTTACCCAGGGATTTGCTCATCTTCCGGCCCTTGTCATCCCGAACCAGACCGTGGATCAGAACCGTGTGGAACGGCGTCTTGCCGGTATGCTCGCAGCCAGAGAAGATCATCCTGGCAACCCAGAAGAAGATGATGTCGTAGCCGGTGACCAGCACATCGGTGGGATAGAATTTCGTCAGATCCTCCGTATTCTCGGGCCAGCCCAATGTCTCAAAGGGCCACAGAGCAGAGCTGAACCAGGTGTCCAGCACGTCGGGATCCCGTTCGATATTGGCGCTTCCGCACTTTTCACACTTGCAGGCATCCTCCCGGGAAACGGTGATGTGACCGCACTCTGCGCAGGTCCAAGCTGGAATCTGGTGACCCCACCACAGCTGACGGGAAATGCACCAGTCACGAACATTTTCCATCCAGTTGAGGTATGTCTTGGAGAACCGGTCGGGAACAAAGCGGGTCTCCCCTTCCTTCACCACACGAATTGCTTCCTCTGCCAGAGGCTTCATTTTCACAAACCATTGAGCAGAAATGATGGGCTCTACATCATTGTGGCAGCGATAGCAGGTTCCCACATTATGAGCATGATCGTCGATTTTTACCAGATAACCGCCGGCTTCCAGATCTGCAACGATTTGCTTTCTTGCCTCGTAGCGATCCAGGCCCTGATACTTACCGCCCAGTTCATTGACCTTGCCGTTGTCGTCCAAAACCCGGATGACTTCCAGATTGTGCCGCAGACCCACTTCAAAGTCGTTGGGATCGTGGGCAGGAGTCATTTTCACGCAGCCGGTGCCGAATTCCATCTCGGCATAGTCGTCTGCAACAATGGGAATTTCCTTATCCACAAGAGGCAGAATCACAGTCTTGCCGACGATATGCTGATAGCGGGTATCGTTGGGGTTCACGCAGACACCGGTATCGCCCAGCATGGTCTCAGGACGGGTGGTAGCAACCACCACTTCCCCAGAGCCATCTGCCATGGGATAACGGATATGCCACAGATGTCCGGGCTTGTCCACATATTCCACTTCCGCATCGGAAAGGGCGGTGACACAGTGGGGACACCAGTTAATGATCCGGCTGCCCTTGTAGATCAGTCCCTTTTCATACAGGGAAACGAACACTTCCCGGACGGCTTTTGAACAGCCCTCATCCATGGTAAACCGGGCACGATCCCAATCGCAGGAAGCGCCCAGCTTCTTCTGCTGCTGCACAATCCGGTCGCCGTACTTATTCTTCCAATCCCAGACACGCTCCAGGAATTTTTCCCGGCCCAGGTCATAACGGGTCAGACCTTCCTTGCGAAGTTCCTCTTCCACCTTGATCTGGGTGGCAATGCCTGCATGGTCAACACCGGGCACCCAGAGGGCATCGTAGCCCTGCATCCGCTTAAAGCGAATGAGTGTATCCTGCAGCGTTGCGTCCATGGCGTGACCCATGTGCAGCTGGCCGGTAACATTTGGGGGCGGCATCACAATGGTGAAGGGCTTTGCGCCTTCCTTGTTCTGAGGACGGAAATAGCCGTTTTCCTCCCACATTTTGTAAATTTCATTCTCCACCTGCTGGGGTTCATACACCTTCGGCAGCTCTTTGGACATAATGACACTTCCTTTCAACAAAAAGCGCCCCAAGTCAACTGACTCAGGGCGAAAAATTTCCGCGGTACCACCTGAATTTCCGGAAAACCGGACACTCAAAAGCTGTAACGGGCTTACCCGCTCTTCCCTACTCCGTTCAGGAAGAATGCTCCGGGGCGACAAACCGACCTATCCATACGTCCTCGCACCAACCGGACGCTCTCTGAAATGCATTTAGCCGGAAACTCCTCATCTACGCATTTAACATTCCTAAATTACCATATTTCATGGATTCTGTCAACGCAAATTTACCAAAATATGCGCATCTTTTCTTGACGATAGATATAAAATCGCGTATAATATTACAAAAATTCGAATTGCGAGCTGATGAATATGAAACTATCCCTTGTCGTTCCCTGCTACAACGAGGCAGAAAATGTAGCAGCCTTTCAGGAGGCTGCGATGCAGGCCTTCGCCCCCTGCAATTTCGATTTCGAAATCGTTTTCGTGGATGATGGCAGTAAGGACGCCACCCTTCATAACCTGAAAAAGCTCCATAAAACCCAAGCTTGTCCTTTGAAGGTAGTTTCTCTTTCCCGGAATTTCGGTAAGGAATCTGCTCTCTATGCCGGCTTATCTCAAGCCTCCGGGGAGTACATTTGTCTGATTGATGCCGATTTGCAGCAGCGCCCGGAAGTTGTGGTGGAAATGGTCAATATTCTGGACGAGCAGCCCCAATATGACGTGGTGGCGGCCTATCAGGATCGACGTGGCGAAGGAAAGGTGCTTTCCTTCTTTAAGAAAAGTTTTTATTCTATCATTAACAAGCTTTCCGATGTATCTCTTCAGTCCGATGCCAGCGATTTCCGTACATTCCGCAGAAGTGTGGCTGAAAGCATTCTTGAAATGGGAGAATATCACCGCTTCTCCAAGGGGATTTTTGCCTGGGTGGGTTACGATACCTGCTTTATCCCATACACCGCCTGTAAGCGCCATGCAGGGGCTACCAAATGGAGTTTTGGAAAGCTGTTTAATTACGCGGTGGAAGGCATCATCGGATTCTCCACCAAGCCGCTGCGGATCGCTACCTATCTTGGCGGTTTCACTGCCTTTGCCGCGTTGATCTATCTGATTTCTGTGCTGATCGAAAAGTTGTCCCGTGGTATCGATGTGCCGGGTTATGCTACGATCATCGTTTTGATCCTCTTGCTGGGCGGCATTCAATTGGTTTGCATCGGTATCATTGGCGAATATGTAGGAAAGATTTTTGAGCAGAGCAAACGCCGGCCGATTTTTATTGCGAAAGAGGTTCTAACCTACGAAGAAAACAAATAAGAGATAAGGGCTTCGGGAATTTCCCGAAGCCCTTGGTTTTTACTTATTCTTCTCAGCTTTCTTGGCCTTTTTTTCTGCTTTAGCCTTTGCCTTGGCCTCTTCCTTCTTCTTGGCTTCAGCCTGGGCGGCCTCTGTTGCGGTTTCGTTGGTGGAAACAGCCCACTTGGTCAGTTCCAAACGAACCTGGTCAGCGCTGGTTTCAATGACGATGTTGTCAGCCTTCACATTCACAACCGTACCAACAATGCCACCGATGGTGGTGATCTTGTCACCTACCTTAATGGCGGAACGCATTTGCTCTGTTTCCTTCTTGCGCTTGTTCTCCGGACGGATCATCAGAAAATAGAAGACGCCAAGCAGACCCAGCATCATAATAATCGTGCCGAGCATGCCGCCGCCGGCAGCGGCGCCGTTTTGACCTGCATCAGCTGCGGATTCCAAAAACTGTAACATAGAGATAACTCCTTTTCCAATTATTAACGAACCCATTATATCATCAATCCATTAAAAAGCAAGGAAAATTTAGATTCTTTGGCTTAATTTAACAGAATATTCACGACGGAAGTCCTCAAACCGGTTCTCGTCCAGCGCCTCGCGAATTTTCGCCATAAGCTGATTGTAAAAATACAGGTTATGCATGACGGCAAGCCGCATTGCCAGCATTTCTTCCGCAATGAACAGATGCCGAATATAGGCTCTGGAGTAACGGCGGCAAACCGGGCAGTCACATTTGGGGTCGATGGGATTTTCGTCCAGCATATATTTGGCATTCTTCAGATTGATCGCGCCATCCCAGGTGAAAAGCCGGGCGTGCCTGGCGTTTCTGGCGGGCATCACGCAGTCAAAGAAGTCAACGCCTCTGGCTACGCCCTCAATGATATTGGTGGGAGTGCCTACACCCATGAGGTAACGGGTCTTTTCTTTGGGCATATGGGGCTCTACGGCTTCAATAATGTCGTACATCTCCTCCGCCGTTTCCCCTACTGCAAGGCCGCCGATGGCATAGCCGGGCAAATCCAGATCCGCGATCCGCTTCATGTGATCCACACGGATATCTGCATAGGTTCCGCCCTGATTGATTCCCCAGAGCATTTGCTGTCTGTTTACCGTATCCTCCAGGGCATTGAGCCGGGCGTTTTCATCCTTGCAGCGAACCAGCCAGCGGTATGTTCTGTCCACACTCTTCAGCACATAGTCCCGGGGCGCAGGATTTTCGATACATTCGTCAAAGGCCATGCAGATATCGCTGCCCAGATTGGACTGGATCTGCATGCTCTCCTCAGGGCCCATAAAGATTTTGTGCCCGTCAATGTGGGAAGAAAAGTATACGCCCTCCTCCTTGATTTTCCGCAAGGAAGACAGGGAAAACACCTGAAATCCACCGGAATCGGTGAGAATCGGCCCGTCCCAGGTCATAAATTTGTGCAGGCCGCCCATTTCTCTTACCACCTTGTCCGTAGGACGAAGATGCAAATGATAGGTATTGGACAGCTCCACCTGGCAGCCAATATTTTTCAAGTCCTCGGCGCTGAGAGCGCCCTTGATTGCGCCCTGAGTGCCCACATTCATAAATACCGGGGTTTGTACCGTGCCGTGGGCGCAGGTAAATTCGCCCCGGCGAGCCTTGCCCTCTGTTTTTTTCAGTTCAAACATAACTGTTCCTCATCATAAAAAATTGCATTTTATAGGATGCACATGGCATCTCCAAAACTAAAGAACCGATACTTTTCGTCAACGGCTTGCTTGTAGGCATCCAGCACATGCTCTCTGCCGGCAAAGGCCGAGACCAGCATGACGAGGGTGCTTTCCGGTAGGTGAAAATTGGTAATCAGTCCATCCATTGCCTTAAACTGATAGCCGGGATAGATGAAAATATCCGTCCACTCGGATGTTTCCTCAAAGCTGCCGTCGTCTTTTACCAGAGATTCCAGTGTGCGGCAGGAGGTAGTTCCTACACAAATAATTCTTCCGCCGTGACGTTTTGTTTCGTTCAGAATTTCGGCAGTTTCTTTGGAAATCATACACAGTTCACTGTGCATATGGTGTTCCAGAACGTTTTCCGCTTTGACCGGGCGGAATGTACCTAAGCCTACGTGGAGAGTCACAAAAGCCGCTTGAACACCCTTTTCCCGTACCTTTTCCAATAATTCATTGGTAAAATGCAGTCCGGCGGTAGGCGCAGCAGCGGAGCCCACTTCCCGGGAATAGACGGTTTGGTAACGCTCCTGATCCTGCAGTTCAGCCTTAATATAGGGAGGCAGCGGCATTTTTCCCAGCCGTTCCAGCACTTCAAGGAAAATTCCGTCATAGTGGAAGGTTACGATCCGGTTTCCGTCCTCTTTTACTTCGGATACGGTTGCCGTAAGCTCCCCTGTCCCGAAAATCACTTCGCTGCCCACCTGCATTTTTCTGCCTGGCTTACACAGACACTCCCACTGCTTATTTCCGAGATCACGCAGCAGCAGAACCTCCACAGCCCCGCCAGTGGGACGGTGACCCAAGAGTCTTGCCGGCAGTACCCGGGAATCGTTCATCACCAGGCAGTCTCCCGGCTGGAGGAAATCCAAAATATCATAAAAATGCTTGTGTTGCAGTTCGCCGGTAGTTTTATCCATCACCAGAAGCCGGGAGGTATCCCGCTGCTCAAGCGGAGTTTGCGCAATCAATTCCTCCGGCAAATCATACCAAAAATCATGGGTCTTCACGTTTTCTCCCTCCGATTCTCATAAGCTCTTTCAGTATATCCCATCTGATGGTATTTTGCAATAACTTTCTGGTTTCACTGCGGTCAAAGTAACGACCGCCTCATAGAATGATGGGGAGGGATTCTATGACAAAACCATTCTTTTCAGGTGCATGTACCGCCTTAGTGACACCGTTTTTAAACGGAAAAATCAATTATCCAATGGTGGAGGTCTTACTTCAGCGGCAAATCAATGCCGGAATACCTGCCGTTGTACTCTCCGGTACCACCGGGGAATCGCCGACACTCTCCGACGGAGAAAAATTGACACTGATCCGAGTTGCCAAAAAGGCAGCGGGTAACGCAACGAGAATTATAGCCGGCACCGGATCAAATTCCACCGCCCATGCGGTTGAATTGAGTATCGCCGCAGAAAACGAAGGCGCAGACGGTTTGCTTGTCGTCAGTCCATACTACAACAAGGCCACCCCAGAAGGGCTGTATGCGCATTATGTATCCATAGCCAGCGCAGTAAAAATTCCAATTATAATCTACAATGTTCCGTCACGAACCGGAGTGGATATTCCGGTATCCGTTTACCGCGAGCTTTCCAAAATACCAAATATTGCAGGCGTAAAGGAAGCTTCGCCCAGTATCGCCAAAACACTGGAAATACGAACAGAATGCGAATCGCACTTTTCTGTCTGGACCGGCAACGACGATATGACCGTGCCAACAATTTCTCTCGGCGGGCAAGGTGTTATCTCGGTGCTGTCCAATGTCTTTCCCGCGCAAGTACAGGCAATGGCAGCTGCGGCGCTGGAGGGAGATTTTGAGACGGCTGGGGGCATCCAGCTTGATTTATTCCCCATTACTAAGCTGCTTTTCAGTGAGGTTAACCCGATCCCTGTTAAATATGCAATGAAATGTATCGGCTACGACTGTGGCGAATGCCGATTGCCTCTTACAACGCTGTCTGCGGAGAACAGGAGCTTGATGGATCGGTATCTGAAATAAACAAGTGCGCACCGGAAACGGTGCGCACTATTTTATGGGATAAATCCTTCAAAAATGGGTATCCAGCCGTCGTTTACTGCAGCCTCAAGATCTTCCTTGCTGCGAAGCGTCCAGCTGACACCCTGTACTTTCCAGAGCTTTCTGCACAGCTTGCAGCTGAAGTGATTTCTGTCGCTGTAACGATAGGCAATAAAATCCGGTTTTGTAAGGAAATTGGCCATCTGCCAAGCCATTGTCAATTTAGCGACGAAAGGAAGTTTACAGCCTGCCGTTCGGAAGTAATTTTCCGCCAGCTGTCCGCGAATGATCTCCGGGCGGTGCTTGCGCAGCCAGTAAATACACCGGGGATCAAAAGACTCGATACAATAATCCACATCGTACTGATCCAGCATTTTGCAGGCAGCTTCGGCCAACAATTCTGCGTTTCCGGCAGTCTTTAGCTCCACAATCATCGGCGTACCACCGCTAAATAACTCCAAAACCTTCCGAAATTCCGGAATCGTTTCCTCTGTTCCCTGTAAGTGGCAGTTTGATAAATCTTTTGTGGACAAATCTTCAATACGGAGGTTTTCACCGACAGTCCGCTGCAGTGAGGAATCGTGGATGACCGCCAGGTTTCCGTCCGCTAACAGGTGCACATCCAGCTCTATACCGTATCCATGCTCTAAAGCCAGGTGAAATGCCCTCATGCTGTTTTCCGGGACACCGTTTCCGTGAAGTCCTCTATGAGCGTATCGAAATTTGCGGAGTTTTTCCAGGCCGGGATGTCCGGTGCGACCCTTCGTGGAAAAAAGATAGCACAATGCGAGCAGAAACAGGATAATAACGGAGATCACTGTTTAATCCTCAACATTGAAAGCTTCCAGGCCACGCTTTTGCTCTACCTTTGCGTCACCGTGCTTTACAAACAGCATGGTGATAAAAGAACCAGCAACAAACAAAGCAGAATACGGGAACAGCACGCCCATTCCCAGTTTATCCATTAGGAAGCCGGAAACCATGGGGGTCAAAGTCTGGGCCGCCATGGATGCGGTGTAATAATAGCCGGTATACTTGCCCACATCGCCGTCGGAGCACAGCTCCACGACCATAGGGAAAGAGTTTACATTGATGGTTGCCCAAGCAAAGCCTGCCAGAACGAAAATGCCAATCATTAGGAAAATTGGAGTCTGAGCAGTAACAAATTGTGCAAGGCCAAAGGCAACAGCCAGCAGCGCCACACCAATCAGGATTGCCTTTTTCCGACCGATCTTGGAAGACAAGATGCCCACAGGGACAAAGGACACAATGGCTGCGCCGGTACCGATCATCAATGTAACGTTGAAATCTGCGCCAAGGACATTGGAAGCGTACACGCTGTACTTGCTGCTGACGGCATTGTAGCCAAAGTACCACAAAATCACAGAGGCAAGGAGCAGGAACAAGGAGACCTTCTCCCCTTTTGTGAGCTTACGCTTTTCGCCCCGGTTCTCAGCGGGCTCACTTTCCACAAGTTGGGCAGATTCTGCCTGCATATCCTTACACCATGCAGGCTCTTTTACCTTTACCAGGAATACGATCAACGCAATGAGCATCAATGCTGCGACCGCGCCAAAATAACCTATATAACTCATCATGGCATTCTTGGGCGCATCCGTGGAAAAAACCATGCCCAGAACAAGCACTACAATACCGCCAACATAACCCATGAGGTTGATGATCGCATTGGCCTTACTGCGCAGGGGCTTTACGGTAACATCCGGCATCAGCGCAACCGCCGGAGACCGGAAGATCGCCATGGCAATCAACAGCAGCAGCAAAATGCCTACAAAGAGGATCAGCGCCTGGGGGCTGGTAGTGGTGACCTTCCAAATATAGGCCTGACGGGCAGGTACAACATAATCCACATAATTCTGGTTCGTCACAGACTTGCCATCTTCGTTGACAATGGTGCTCTTAATAGCAACAAAGTCTTCCCGGGAGATCTCCTCAGAAAGGATGAAATGCTCCTCGGTCAAGGTAGCGGACTCCTTGTTGGGCTTAACGATCTTCTGATCCGCCTGGCTGTCATATATGATGCCAAGAGCAACAGGGTCATCAACTACGGATACCTTTTCAATATTCTTCAGTTGGGCCATATCCGCAAAGGACAGGGCGACCAAAAGAATCATAGCCGCAATGGTACCGGTACGAATAAAGGGTGTCCGCCGGCCGCTCTTGCTCTTATACTTATCAGAGAGGGTGCCAAAAAGTGGCAGCAGGAACAAAGCAAGGATATTATCCAGAGCCATAATTGCGCCGGACCAGAACTGGGACATGCCGAATTTGTTGGTGAGAATCAAAGGAATGATGCTGTCATAAGCCTGCCAGAAAGCGAGAATTAGAAAGAAAGCAAAACCTACATAAATCGTGCGCTTATAATTCAGCTTCATAAGGAAACCTCCTTGCGGTTTTTGTCAAATAATGACACTTCAATTATACGGAAT
>JAZOUU010000096.1:0-6075 GCA_045658365.1 Faecousia sp.
CTAAACAGATAAATGATCGTTTATGCGAGGAAAGCCTTCCCCTTTGGGGAAGGTGGCACGCCGATAGGCGTGACGGAAGAGGTTAAAACCTCTCCCACCGCAAGCGGTCCCCCCTCCCCAAAGGGGAGGGCATAGTAGTGCAGTAAACGATCATTTTCGACATCAACAAAAAGAGCCGCTCCGGATATCCGGAGCGGCTTACTTTTATTCTTGATATTGATTGGGAATCAGCGTGACCACCGGAGAACCGTCCCGATTCAAAAGTGGTGTCATCGCAGCCCCGTAGCTGGTAGGAGCGTAAATATAATTCACGCCGGTCTGCTTATCCACCCAAATCTGAATGGCGGTTTTGAATGCGCTGCCCTGAGAATAGGTTTTGATGAAGCGATTCTCCTGTTTCGCCATGTTATTTCTCCTTTACGCCCTCAACGATGCCGTTTGCCAAGCCCACCAATCCCTGCATTTCCGAGGGGATAATGATCTTCGTGGCCTGACCGTCAGCAATATGCTGCATAGCCTCAATAGCCTTCAGCTTCAAAACGCTGTCATTGGGAGCGCTCTGGTTCAGCAATGCCAGAGAATCGGCCAGGGCCTTTTGCACTTCCATAATGGCCTCTGCTTCACCGGCGGCCCGCAGAATAGCGGACTGTTTTTCTGCCTCCGCCCGCAGGATGGCGGCCTGCTTTTCCGCATCCGCCCGCAAAATGGCAGATTCCTTTTCGCCTTCTGCGATCAAAATGGCGGACTTCTTCTGACCTTCGGCCTGCAAGATTGCCTGCCGGCGGTCACGCTCGGCCTTCATCTGCTTTTCCATGGAGGACTGAATATCTGCAGGAGGCAGAATGTTCTTCAGCTCCACCCGGTTGACCTTGATGCCCCAGGGATCTGTGGCTTCGTCCAGAATCACACGCATTTTGCTGTTAATGATATCCCGGGAGGTCAGGGTCTGATCCAGTTCCAAATCGCCGATGATGTTCCGCAGAGTAGTGGCGGTCAGGGTCTCCATGGCCGCCATGGGCTGCTCCACACCGTAGGCATAGAGCTTGGGGTCGGTGATGGAGAAATACACTACCGTATCGATCTGCATGGTAACATTATCTTTGGTGATCACAGGCTGGGGCGGATAGTCCAGCACCTGCTCTTTCAGAGAAACCCTGCGGGCGATCCGATCGATAAACGGCACTTTAAAGTGCAGTCCCACTCCCCAAACCGTCTGGAATGCGCCCAGCCGCTCAATAACATAAGCCCGGGACTGCTGGACAACGGTGATGTTGGAAATGATAACCAGCAGCAGAATCACAAACAAAATACCGATAATCACAAAAGCTTCCATAATGTTCCTCCAATATATTATTGTTGATTTAAGGGGTTACACAGAGGTTTCCACCTTCACGGGGGAAACAAACACCTTGACGCCCTCGACCCGATCTACCTGCACCAGAGTCCCTTCGGGAATGGTTTCCTCCTGAGAGCTCCGGGCAGTCCATTCCATGGCGCCCAGTTTTACCTGTCCGCAGGCAGATACATTATCGATGGCCACCGTCACCCGTCCGGTAGTACCGATGACACTGTCCACATTGGTGCGAGTCAGCCGGGGAGTGAAGTATTTCCGCGCCAAAGGTCTTAAGCAAGCCAGCAGCAAACCGGACACCGCCAGAAATACCACGATCTGCACCCAGACCACACCGCCAAGCAAAGCGGTAATCAACGCAGCCAAAGCGCCGGCGCCAAACCAGAGGGAAACCATGCTCACAGAGGACGCCTCCATCATCAGAAACACCACCATCAGCACAAGCCAAATAATTGCAGCCATTTTGTTGCCTCCTTTCCATTAATCTATTAATAGAATAACAGAAAAAAAGCCCCCCGTCAATTGTAGATCTGTGCAAAGCTTCTCTTTTCACCCATTCCTTACCAATCTACCCTTTGGCTTTCCTGCCAAGACATTTTCTCGCCGGAAATTCCCTGTCCCAATTTGTTAAGTTTGGCAGAATATTTCGAAAATATCGCGCAATCAGGGACATTTTTTGTGCAATTATCCTTGACAATTCCCCATTTCGTAAGTAAAATAGTTTTGGTATAGTGTGCGCTGCTCCGGGACATCTCCGCAGACAGCGTTTCATGGATAACCGGCAAATGCCGGAGATTGGGATTTGCGCCTCATGGCGTTTTGTTTGTAAAAAATACCTGCCCGGAGTTTTCGGGCTTGCATTGACAAATTTTACACATGGGGTTCATTGCGCCCACCTCTATGGCTTTGCCATTCTATATTATTACAAAGGAGGTGCGCTCAGGACTTATGGATATGTTAGCGATCATTTTGATCGTCGTTGGTGTCGTGGTTGGCATTGCCGCCGGGTTCGGTATTGGTATTGCCTACCGCAAAAAGGTCGCCGAACGGGAAATCGGTTCTGCCGAGGCAGAAGCCACCCGGCTGATCAATGAAGCCATCCGCAGCGGTGAAAACCGCAAGAAGGAAATGCTTCTGGAAGCCAAGGACGAGATCCATAAATCACGCACAGAGAACGAACGAGAAATTAAGGAGCGCCGGGCGGAGCTCAGCAAACAGGAGCGCCGCTTGCAGCAGAAGGAAGAAACCCTGGACAAGAAATCCGACGCTTTCGAGCGGAAGGAAGAGGAACTGGCCAAGAAAATGGAAGCTCTGGCACAAAGTCAGGCAGAGGTGGAATTGATCCGCCGCCAGCAGCTTTCTACACTGGAAAGCATTTCCGGCTTGACCCAGGAGCAGGCAAAGCAGTTCCTGCTGCAGAGCGTGGAGGACGAGGTTCGTCACGAAACCGCTGTGAAGATCAAAGAGATCGAGCAGCAGATGAAGGACGAGGCCGATGAGAAGGCCAGAGAGATCCTCTCTATCGCCATTCAGCGCTGCGCTGCCGACCATGCTGCGGAAGCTACCGTTTCCGTGGTAGCCCTGCCCAACGACGAAATGAAGGGCCGCATCATCGGTCGCGAAGGCCGAAATATCCGCACCCTGGAGACCATCACCGGTGTGGATCTGATCATCGATGACACCCCCGAAGCCATCACCGTATCCAGCTTTGATCCAGTTCGTCGGGAGATCGCCCGTCTGGCACTGGAAAAGCTCATTGCCGACGGCCGGATCCACCCCACCCGCATCGAAGACATGGTGGAAAAGGCCCGCAAGGAAGTGGACCGCACCATCCGGGAAGAAGGCGAGCGCGCCTGCTACGAAACCGGTGTGCATAATCTGAACCCCGAACTGGTGAAGGTTCTGGGCCGCCAGAAGTACCGTACTTCCTACGGTCAGAACGTACTGAATCACTCTATTGAAGTTTCCCACATTGCAGGCCTCATGGCCGCTGAGCTGGGCGTGGATGTCTCCCTCGCTAAGCGGGCAGGTTTACTGCACGATCTGGGTAAGTCCATCGACCACGAAGTGGAAGGCAGCCATGTGCAGCTGGGCGCAGACCTTGCCCGGAAGTACAAGGAAAATCCCGTGGTTGTCAATGCCATTGAAGCTCACCACGGTGACGTGGAACCCAAGACCATCATCGCCGTTCTGGTGCAGGCCGCCGACGCTGTGTCCGCTGCCCGTCCCGGCGCCCGTCGTGAGAATGTAGAAAACTACATCCGCCGGCTCCAGAAGCTGGAGGAATTGACCGGTTCCTACCCCGGTGTGGAAAAGGCTTTCGCCATCCAGGCCGGCCGAGAGGTTCGTATCATGGTCAAACCCGAGGTGGTTACCGAGGACAATATGATCCTCCTGGCAAGAGAGGTTGCCAAGAAGATCGAGTCCGAGCTGGAATACCCCGGTCAGATCAAGGTCAACGTCATTCGGGAAACCAAAGCTGTGGAATACGCAAAATAAAAACATTGGGCGCGGTCTTCACCGCGCCCATCTTTTATTTCTTTTTCCGGTATTTGAGGGTCACCATCAGAAGAACCGCCCACAAAAACAGGCTGACAAACCAGGATTGCATACAAACCATCGGCGTAGAAACCATGATCAGCGCTGCATAGAGCACTGTGCCGACGGTATCCGAAAATCCTACGGACAGCACATTCAGAATCAACAGCAAAAGTGTCA
Source organism: Faecousia sp. (assembly GCA_045658365.1). GTDB lineage: Bacteria > Bacillota > Clostridia > Oscillospirales > Oscillospiraceae > Faecousia. The sequence goes on from JAZOUU010000096.1 coordinate 4,070, forward strand.
GCCCTAACGATGCCATGCTTAAGTATCGAATCAGCCGCACCGTGCCCCATTGCTCCCGTGGGATCGCCCGGTACAAAAGCACCGCCGGCGGCAGGAAGAACAGCAGCGCCGCAGTCACCAAAAGCCCAACCGTTATCCCCTCCGGCTCCGGCACGCAGGAAAGTACGGTGCACGCAGCATACAGCGCCGCCCACAGGATATACCATGTTTTTTTGCTCATAGTCCGCTCCTTATAAATGTAAGCATTTTCCTTATTGTAACGCATCGCTTTCCATCTGACAAGGAAAAAATACTGGACAGGGCAACATAATTCTGTTATAATTGGATAAATCATATAAGGAAAGGGAGTTGTTTCCCCATGAAATGTCCTTTTTGCGGCGATCCGGACAGCAAGGTCGTGGATTCCCGCCACAACGAAGACGGTAACAGCATCCGCCGGCGGAGAGAATGTATCGCCTGCCAGCGCCGCTTTACCACCTATGAAATTGTAGAAAGTCTGCCGATCATCGTAGTCAAGCGGGACGGCACCCGTCAGAGTTTTGACCGGAACAAGATCCTCAATGCCATGGTTCGCGCCTTCGACAAGCGGAAGGTAGAAATGGCAGAACTGGACCGTATCGCCACAGAAATTGAGCAGGCCATCCAGAACACATTGGATCGGGAGGTCAGCACCGATAAGATCGGTGAAATGGTCATGGCGCGGATTAAAACCATCGATGAAGTGGCCTATATCCGCTTTGCCTCGGTGTACCGCCGGTTCCAGGACGTGGGCAGCTTTGTCCACGAAATCAACCGGTATCTGGAAGAAAAGTAAGGAGTTACTATGGATTTAGACGCACTGAAAGGCGCATTTGATGAATTTGATCTGGCTGCCTTTCTGCCGGAGCTGTCGGATGTGTTGGGTTGGGTAGAGATGGGGCTGCGAATCGCCGTCATGGCCGGTCCGCTGCTGCTGTTGGGCTTTGGCCTTTTATATCTGCTGGCACCTCCCAAAGAAGCAAACTACGGCTTGGGCTTCCGTTGCTGGTGGGGTATGGCCAGCCTGGAGGCTTGGCAGTTTACCCAGCGTATTGCCGGGCTGATCTGGTCTGGACTGGGCGTGGTGCTTACCATTATTATGGCGGTGCTGTGCAACGCCTTTCGGCGGATGGAGCCGATGGACATGGTCTGGAGTGCTTTAAGCTGCTTGGGCTGGGTGCTGGGTCTGACCCTTGCATCCTGTTTGGCCATTAACATCATTGTGATCTGTTTCTTCGACCGCTGGGGCTTTCGCCGAGAACGGGAATAACCGAACACCAAGAACCCTCCGGAAACCGGAGGGTTCTTTTTTGGTCATATCTCCCGGGCTGTCTGCATAGGCTGTACCAGAATCCATCTGGGAGGTACGGCTATGGGCACAAGAATCACGGAGCTGAACTGCAAGGAGGTCATTTGCGTTTCCGACGGCCGGCGGCTTGGGTTCGTTTCCGACGTGGAAATCGAGGTTCCCTCCGGTCATGTGCTGGCGATCATCGTTCCCGGCCCCTGCCGGCTTTGGGGTATCTGCAGCCGAAAAGATGACTTCGTGATCCCCTGGCACTGCATCAAAAGGATCGGCCCGGACATCATTCTGGTGGATGCCAAGCCCGACGATTGCCGGCATCCACGGCAAAAACCCTTTTGGCTTATGGGGTAACGGGAAAAATACATAGAATATTTTAGAAAAAAATTGGAAAAAATACTTGCAAAACCAATTCTCATGCAGTATAATGGTTCGGCATGGGCATACCCCATGACATTTCAAAACCACACACCCGGTGATCGCATCCCCTAGTGCTCCCTCGGGAGCGGGCCGTGCGAAATGATCGGGGTGGAGGACAAAACAAAAGGAGAATATCAAAATGGCTGTCGTATCTATGAAAAACCTGCTGGAGGCCGGCGTACACTTCGGTCACCAGACCCGCCGCTGGAACCCCAAAATGGCTCCCTACATCTACACCGAGCGTAACGGTATCTACATCATTGAC
>JAZOUU010000097.1:0-1185 GCA_045658365.1 Faecousia sp.
TGATCTGGAGGCGATGGATATGGGTGACGAAACAAGCCTGCTTGCAAAGTGGCTGCCTTCTGTCAACGCATCCAATACCCAGACTGTTCAGTATGCCAAGCGGATCGCCAGATTCCTTGGCATGACCGACGCTACATACCGTAAGACCCTGGTGAAGCTCCGTGAGCGCATCCGCATCATCGAGAATAGCCTTCGCGAGAAAGATTATTCCTTTGATTACGCCAAGCAGCCCTCCAAGGCCATGTTTAAATACCGCAAAGCCTTCTACCGTAACGACGGTGAGCGCTATGGCGCTTTTCTGAGCAAGGTCTCCCGTGGAGAAGTACGGCTGCATACCGGTACACTCACCCCTTATGAAATCATCAAGCCCTTCTTCGTAAGCAAGGTCAGCGATCAAGAGGCAGCAGCCATTGACGCGACCTGGAATGCGCAGGAGGATTTCACCGGAGACGAGAACGCTCTGGTAGTCATTGATGGTTCCGGATCGATGTATTCTCGCACCGATCCTATGCCTGCAACGGTGGCTCTTTCCCTTGGCATTTACTTTGCCGAGCGAAACGTAGGTAGCTTCCACAACCACTTCATCACCTTCTCTGAAAAGCCTCAGCTGGTAGAGATCAAGGGTGAGACCATCCTGGAAAAGGTCCGTTACTGCCACAATTATAATGAGGTGGCTAACACCAACATCCAGAAGGTCTTCGAACTGATCCTTCGGGCCGCTGTTAACAACAAGGTCCCCCAGACTGAGATGCCTTCCACGCTGTATATCATCTCCGATATGGAGTTTGATTGCTGTGCTGAGGGTGCAGACATCACCAACTTTGAGTATGCAAAGAAAATCTTTGCTGAGGCTGGCTACCAGCTCCCCAAAGTAGTGTTCTGGAATGTCCAGAGCCGTAATCAGCAGCAACCCGTCACTCAGAACGAGCAGGGCGTTGCTCTGGTCAGTGGTTGCAGTCCTAGAATTTTCAACATGCTTAAGAGCGGAATCCTGTCCCCTCTGGGCTATATGATGGAGATCTTGGGTGCAGAGCGATACCAAAAAATCGCGGCATAATAACAGCATTAACTGCCTTAAGGAATGGTAACGGTTGGATCCTTGAATCCACAGAGTGCCTTATGTCCTTAAACAAGGCAGTTATGCAAGGGGCGGAGAGGACGCAGAGAAGTTGTAATACCTTGGCT
>JAZOUU010000098.1:0-1042 GCA_045658365.1 Faecousia sp.
ATCCGCTTCCAGCAATGCCATGCGGATTTCCCGCATAGCTTCTTTGACATCCGCCTCTTTCAAGCGGCCTTTGCCACGAAGCTTTTTGAAGGTCGCGGAGATTTTTTCAGTTAAGCCTTCAAATGCCATTGTTTACTCCTCTAAGCCCTGTGCAGCAGCAAGGATTTGCTCTGCAAGAGCGGATACGGCACTGTCTTCACTCAATTTTAATCGGTTTGCTGCGTCCAGTATGGTTTTCGCAGCCTTCCGGCATGCAAGATCACGGCTGACACAGCCGGTCTTTGCCTCCATATTGCGAAGCAGAGCCTCAGTACGGTTTAGGTTATCGTGGACTCCCTGGCGGCTGATCTCCAGTTCCTCGGCGATCTCACTCAAGGACATATCTTGATTGTAGCGCATTTCAAAGCATTCCCGCTGACGGTCGGTGAGCAGATCACCATAATAATCATACAGCAGAACAATCTCAATGGCGTCCATGAAAACCTCCTGTCAAGCTTTTCCGCTTGATACCTGCAGTATTGTAGCATACAATCAAAGTCTTGTCAAGTATTTTTTCTTTACACCGATCAAAAATGAAATACTTTTTTCACCAAGCGATAAAGTCCGTAAACCATCCATGCCCCAACTACCGACAACAGAACCATGGATATCAAGGCGCGGAGAATAAGCCAGCCCCAATTGGCAAAGCCGCCATAAAAATAGAAGAAATGACATACACCTACTAGGCCTGTCAACAGGATCACCGGCAGAAGGCGCAGCCACCGTTGCTTCGCCACAAAACAAATAACAAGTTGCACAACAAAGGCCGTTATGCGAATAATGTCAAAAATCACTATTAAATCCATATGAATAACCTCACAAGACCTGGTACCAGCGGGAGATTTCCTTTGTTTTTATAAACCCCATCCGTTCGTAAAGCCGTACCGCCCTCGTGTTTTCGCCGGCCACCGTTACCCGTACCGTGTCCTCTGTCAGTACACTGCTCAGCGCCTGTAACACCGTCTCCCCCATGCCCGGCTCCACGGCAATGACAATATCAATG
>JAZOUU010000099.1:0-7777 GCA_045658365.1 Faecousia sp.
TCCGGGAATAAAATATCCTCCGGCTTATAATCACGATTATGCTTTGCCAAAATACGTCACCTCCTCAGATATCAATGTTAATGGCATACTTTGCGTTATGCTCGATCCATTCTTTCCGGGGTTCTACCTGTTCGCCCATCAAAATGGTGAAAATCTCGTCTGCCCGGCGGGCATCCTCCAGGGTGATCCGGCGGAGCGTACGCTTTTCCGGATCCATGGTGGTCTCCCACAGCTCGTGGGGATCCATCTCACCAAGGCCTTTGAACCGGGAAATTTCCACTTTTACGTTGCTTTCACCCCGGAGCTCTGCGCTGACCTGATCTCTTTGCTCGTCCGAATAGGCAACACGCTCGGTTTTGCCCCGTTTCAGCTTATAAAGGGGCGGCACGGCAGAGTAGACAAAGCCGTTTTCAATCAGCGGACGCATATACCGGAAGAAGAACGTGAGTAACAGAGTTCGGATATGGGCGCCGTCCACGTCCGCATCGGACATGATGATGATTTTGTGGTACCGGAGCTTTTCCAGATCGAAATCTTCTCCGATCCCGCCGCCCATGGCCAAAATCAAGGGATTGAGCTTGTCATTGCCGTAAACTTTATCCGCTCTTGCCTTTTCTACGTTGAGCATTTTACCCCACATCGCAAGGATTGCCTGGAATCGGGAGTCTCTGCCTTGGATGGCAGAGCCAGCCGCAGAGTCACCCTCGACGATGTAAAGTTCGCAGAGAGTGGGGTCTTTTTCGTTACAGTCCTGCAGCTTGTCCGGCATGCCGCCGGATTCCAGACCGGTCTTACGCCGGGCATTTTCCCGGGCTTTGCGGGCAGCTTCCCGGGCCCGGTTGGCCATCATAGCCTTTTCCAGAATGATTTTCGCCGTCTGGGGATGCTCTTCAAAATAGGTGGTCAACTGGTCGCCCACAACCTGTTCTACCAGGGTGCGGATATAGGCATTGCCCAGCTTAGCTTTGGTCTGACCCTCAAATTGGGCATCCGTCAGCTTTACAGAAATGATGGCAGTGATACCCTCCCGGCAGTCTTCGCCGGAAACCTTGTCATCGCCCTTGATAATGCCATTTTTCACGCCGTAATTGTTCAGCACCCGGGTCAGGGCGGTCTTGAAGCCGGTTTCGTGCATACCGCCCTCGGGGGTGCGGACATCGTTGGCAAAGGACAGCAGATATTCGCTGTAACCGTCGTTATACTGCAGAGCGATTTCCGCGCTGGCATCGCCCTTATTGCCGTTCATATAAATCACATCGGAGTGGATGGTGGTCTTGTTCCGATTGCACCAGGTGACAAATTCCCGGATACCGCCCTCGTAGCACATGGTTTCCGATTGAATATTGTCAGAATCCCGGGCATCGGTAATGGTGATGGTGAGACCTGCGTTCAAAAAGGCTTCTTCACGCATCCGCTCATGGAGGATGTTATAGTCGTATTCCAGGGTGTCGAACATTTCCGGATCCGGCTGGAAGGTGACTTCCGTACCGGTTTTCTCGGTTTTGCCCACGATTTTCATCTCCTGGAGGATATTGCCCCGGGAGAATTTCATCTCATGGATCAAACCGTTTTTATACACCCTTGCCTGCAGATTTTCCGACAGGGCATTCACAACCGACGCGCCCACGCCATGCAGACCGCCGGAGACCTTATAGCCGCCGCCGCCGAATTTACCGCCGGCATGAAGCACGGTAAACACAACCTCCAGCGCCGGCTTTCCGGTCTGGGGCTGAATATCCACGGGGATACCGCGGCCGTCATCGGTGACGGTGATGGAATTACCGGGGTTGATAGTCACGGTAATGTGCTTGCAGTAGCCGGCCAAAGCTTCGTCGATGGAGTTATCCACGATTTCGTATACCAAATGGTGAAGACCGGAGCTGGAAGTAGAGCCGATATACATACCGGGTCTCTTTCTTACCGCTTCCAGACCCTCCAGAACCTGGATTTGACTGCCGCCGTATTCCTCTGTTACTTTCGTTTCTTCAGACATAGTAGTCCTCCTTATATTTGCCAAAGCCTCCCCTGTGTAAGGGGAGGTGGCAGCCCGCAAGGGCTGACGGAGGGGTTGTTACAATCCCCCAGTCTCGGCTTTGCCGTGCCAGCCCTCCTGTGTATTAAGTGTCCGTAAGCCGCGTGGCGGCAACGGTCACTAAGCCTTTACACAAGGGGGCCTTTTTTATTTCACTTTTCCATTGCTGATTTCAATGGTTTTTCCCAATTTTGTAAATCTTCCCGGCTCGCAGCAGGTGATGAATACCTGACCGGAAACGATTTGATTCAGCACAAAATCCTGCCGGCCCGGGTCTAATTCCGACAAAACATCGTCCAATAGCAGAACCGGTTCTTCCCCGAATTCCCGTTTCATCAGCTCCCGCTGGGCAAGCTTTAAGCTGATGGCCGCGGTTCTTGTTTGTCCCTGAGAGCCGTAGGCTTTCAAAGGGATGCCGGAAAGACACACTTCAAAATCATCCTTATGCGGGCCGGTCAGACACTGCCCGCTTTCCAGCTCTGCCCGGTAATGCCCTTGCAGATGCTCCTGCAAATCTTCTTCCAGGGTTTGCACCGGGGCAAAGGGGTCTTTCACCGTGGACACCGTCTGGTATTCCAGGGAAAATTCCTCCGCGCCGCCGGAAAACTGGCTGTGGTACTCCGCCGCCGCCTTGCCAAGGCTTTCGTAGAATCTTGCTCGATAAGAAATCAGGTGCGCGCCCACTTTACACAGCCGCTGATTATACTCCGGCAAAATCTCCAGCATGGCAGGACAGTCAAACTGCTCTTTAAGAATTTTGCTTTTCTGCTCCAAAATCCGGTGATACTCGGCAAGCGCCGCATCGTAATTTGGTCTAAGTTGACATAACGCCTGATCTCCCAACCGCCGCCGGGCGGATGCGCCGGTTTTCAGCACCATTAAATCCTCAGGGCAAAAGAGAACGGTTGACATAACTCCGTGAAGTTCTCCTGCCGTTTTCTTTTTCACCCCATTTTGCCAAATCTGCCGGGGACGGGCGCCGGGAAACAGCACCCACCGCAGACTTTGCTGCCGCTCTTGAGAGTAGACCGATCCTTCCATTTCGCCAAACTCCGCGCCAAAACGCACCATCTCCGCAGTTTTCATGGCCCGAAAGCTTTTGCCGCTGCCCAAATAGGAAATGGCCTCCAAAAGGTTGGTTTTTCCCTGGGCATTTTTTCCCACGATCAAGTTCACACCGGGGTCAAAGCTTAATTCTATTTCTTCATAATTCCGGAAATTCCGGAGTTTCAGTTCATTTAGTTCCATGGGTATAAATGAGATATTCCTGGCCGTCGAAGCAGAATCTATCCCCGGGGTACAGCTTTTTTCCCCGCATGGTGCAAACTTCCCCGTTTACGGCCACCTCTCCATCCTGAATGATGGCCTTGGCTGTACCACCGGAAAAGGCATGGCTCAGCTTCATTGCCGATTCCAGCTTAATGAATTCTGTCTCAATCACCACAGGAATGGCAGAATCTTTCTTTTTCACGGAAACTTTCATAGCTGCTCCTTAGCTGTTTTTGATTCTTACAGGCAGAATCATATAAGAGAAATCGTATTTTTCCTCCACAGGCGTCAGTACGATGGGACTTAATCCGTTGGTCAGCTCCAGCACCACTTCTTCCGAGGGGATGACACGCAGGGCATCCGCAAGATAACGGACATTAAAACCGATTTCCAGCTCCTTGCCGTCGCCGGCAATGCTGCAGCGGTCTTCCGCTGCACCGATGGTGGTATTGGTCCGCAGCTGCAGCACCTGATCAGAAAATACGCAGCGCACAGGACTCTTATATTTTTCGGAAACAATCAAACCCACACGCTCAATGGAGGCTGCCAGATCCCCTACATTTGCCACCAGTTTTACCGGACAATTGGTGGGAACGACTTTTCTCCAATCCAGGAAGTCACCTTCCAGCAGACGGCAAACCAAGGTTGCGCCGCCGATTTGGAAGAGAATATGCTTGGTGCCCAGGGTAAAAGAAGCATCTTCTTCCGTATCCGTCAGAATTTTCTCCACTTCTTTCAGACCTGCCGCAGGCACGACAAAGCTCAGATCTCTGCCCATGGAGTTTTCCGCATGCCAGGTTCTCCGGGCAAGGCGGAATCCATCCACGGCGATGGCAGAAATACTGTCGTCCTTTACCTCAAACTTTACACCGGTGTGAATGGGACGGCCCTGATTTTCAGAAACAGCGAAAATCGTGCCGGTGATCATTTCTTTCAGCTTGTTCTGAGGAATGGTAACGGCCCGGCCGGAGTTTACATCCGGCAGAGCAGGATAATCCTCCGCGCTTTCCGCAGAAATGGTAAAAGATGCGTAGCCGGAACGGATGGAAACCTTAAAGCTCTCATCCACCACCACGGTCACCGGGCCTTCCGGCAGACGGCGGATAATATCACCAAAAAGCTTGGCTGGCAGAATACAGCTTCCCGCATCAGAAACTTCCGCTTCCACTTCATAGGAAATGGCGGTTTCCATATTATATCCGGTAAGGCTCAGCCCTGCTTCGGCTTTACAGAGAATGCCCTCCAATACAGACAGACTGCTTTTTTGCGCTACGGTACGGCCTGCAATATTCAGACCCTGCACCAGCATACTTTTTTCACAGGTAAAACGCATAGTTTCTGTTCCTTTCTGTATATTATTAAAGAGATATATATCTATAAATTATTTAGGCAGTAATAATAGCCGTAGTAAAAAATTATGTGGAAAACTGCCTTTTTTCTTAGGGGTGCAACGACTTTTTATGCACAGCCCAATGTGGATATTTTTTTAGTTTTCCACAAGAAAATTTTAAAGAAAAAGAATGCAGTTTTTTGCACAAAATTTTTTCCACATTACACAGTTCCTGTGGAAAATTTTACAGGCAGGAATTGATGTTTGCCGTGATATCCCGAATGTTGTTTTGTAGGGTGGTGTTGCCTTTTTTCAGGTCAGATTCCACCTTCCGGATAGCATAGAGAGCGGTAGTATGATCCTTGGCAAATTGCTCGCCGATTTCCGGCAGGCTGAGATTGGTCAGCTTGCGAACCAGATACATGGCGATCTGCCGGGGCTCTGCAATATTTTTCGTCCGTTGACTGCCCCGGAGGGTGATCTCGTCGATGCCGTAAAATTTGGAAACCTGGCTAATGATCAAACTGGGGGTAGGTAGGGCATTACCCTCCACCTTGAACATATCATCGATGGCCCGGGAAATATTGTTCAGATCCAGGGGCATATTGTTCAGATCCCGGTAGGCCAGGATCTTCTTCACCGTGCCTTCGATCGCCCGAACGTTATTGGTGATGTTAATGGCAATGTAGTTACATACATCGTCATCCAGATTCAGACCTAAGTTTTTGGCCTTGTTTTTCAGAATTGCCATACGGGTTTCATAATCCGGCGGCTGAATATCAGCCTGTAAGCCCCATTCGAACCGGGTCTTCAGCCGGTCTTCCAGAGTAAGCATATCGCTGGGCTTCCGGTCGGAGGTCATGACGATTTGCTTATGTTCTTCGTAGAGCTTGTTAAAGGTATGGAAAAATTCCTCCTGAGTGGATTCCTTACCGGCGATAAACTGAATGTCATCGATTAAAAACAGGTCTGCTTCCCGGTATTTGCTGCGGAATTCAATGTTTTTACCGCTTTGGATGGCGGCAATCAGCTCATTGGTGAATTCATCACCTTTGATATATACAATGTTGGCCTTTGGATTGATTTTCCGGATTCCGTTGGCGATGGCGTATAACAAATGGGTTTTGCCTACGCCGGGAGGGCCGTATAAAAATAGGGGGTTGTATACCTGTCCGGGATTTTTGGAAACGGCAATAGCAGCACCGTGGGCCAGCCGGTTAGACGGGCCTACCACAAAATTGTCAAAATTGAACTGGGGGTTAAAGTCCATAGAGGTAGTGGCCTTTTCCTTATCCCGGAAGGCATCCAGTTCCTGGTCGCCAAAGACAATCAGACGGGCATCGGACTGGAAGATTTCCTTTAGAGCATCTTCAATGTAGGCGGTGCAGCGATTGCGGATAATTCCCCGGCGGAATTCGTCGGGAGAGTACAAAATCAAATGCTCCTCATTGAGCTCCACAACTTCGGCATCGTCAAACCAGGAGGAAACCGTCAGGCTTGTAAGCCTTTCTTCCAGGTAGTTGAGAACCTTAGCCCAGACATAGGCGGATGAAAACATATTTGGGCTCCTTTCAATGGGTATTTTTCCTTATTCCGCTCCAAAAAAACGGCAAAAAGGGTATAGTTTTTCAACCTAAATTTTAACATATTTCTGTGTAAAAAACAAGGTTTTTTTGCCGACATACAATATAAAAAAGAAAAAAGAAATCCCCTGCCGTAAGGCAGGGGATTGGCTGGCTATTAACCGCCGAAAACACTCAGCAGGAAGCCTGCTGTGCAGCCTTCCTGCCACATTTGTTCTGAAAAGTGCATAATCCCCCGCCTTACGGCAGGGGATTGGCTAGCTATTAGCCGCCAAACACACTCAGCAGGAAGCCTGCGGCGATGGCGGAGCCGATGACGCCGGCCACGTTGGGGCCCATAGCGTGCATGAGTAAGAAGTTGGAGGGATTTGCCTTCTGGCCTTCTTTATTGGCAACACGGGCTGCCATAGGAACGGCAGAAACACCGGCAGAACCAATGAGAGGATTGACCTTGCCCCCGGTGAGCTTGCACATCACTACACCGCCCAGCAGACCGCCAACGGTAGACAGAATGAATGCGCATACACCCAGAGCAACAATCGCCAGAGTCTGCGTCGTCAGGAAGTTGGTGCCTACCATGGTAGCGCCCACCGCGGTGGACAGCAGAATGGTGACAATGTTCATCAGCGCGTTCTGCACAGTGTCGCTAAGACGGTCGGTAACGCCGGTTTCCTTGAAGAGGTTACCCAGCATCAGACAACCGATCAGAGGCGCGGTATCGGGCAGCAGCAGGGCAACAAACAGAGTAACCACAATGGGGAAGATGATTTTTTCAGCCTTAGAAACATTTCTGCTCTGAACCATCTTAATAGCGCGCTGCTGGGGGGTGGTCAGCATCTTCATAAAGGGAGGCTGGATCAGAGGGATCAGCGCCATGTAGGAATAAGCTGCCACAGCGATGGCGCCCAGCAGATGGGGAGCCAGCTGAGAGGTGACGAAAATAGCGGTGGGGCCGTCAGCGCCGCCGATGATGCCGATGGCCGCGGCTTCCAGAGCGGTAAACAGGCCGGAAGCGCGGGCAGCAAAGAAAGCGGCAAATACGCCCAGCTGGGCAGCAGCGCCCAGCAGCAGGCTCTTGGGGTTAGACAGCAGAGGGCCAAAATCCGTCATTGCGCCCACGCCCATGAAAATCAGGCAGGGATACAGACTGGTCTTGACACCGATGTAGAAAATGTCCAGCAGACCGCCTTCGCGCATAATGGCACCGTAGCTGTGATACATGGGGCTGCTGGAGTCCATAAAAGCATCCCACAGTTCCTGATGATAAAGACCCGCGCCGGGCAGATTGGTTAGAAGACAGCCGAATGCGATGCCGCACAGCAGCAGGGGCTCAAATTGCTTGACGATAGCCAGGTACAGCAGTACACAGGCGATCACGATCATTACAAGATTCTGCCAACCGCCGGCGGTGAAACCGGAGGAAAGGTAGGCAAAGCCGGAGCTTTCCCACAGGTTCAGCAGAATTTCACCAATATTTATCATAAGGAAAACTCCTTATGCCAGAACGACCATGGCAGCGCCGGTGTCCACAGTAGAGCCCTTGGAAACCAAAACCTGGGAAAC
>JAZOUU010000100.1:0-1016 GCA_045658365.1 Faecousia sp.
GGGTTGTTCTTCACGGTCTGGCCGTAGACGCCGTACTCATGAACGGCTGCCAGCTTCTGTTCGCCCTTCTGCTCCACGAACTTGGAAGCGGGGACCTTGCAAACGGGGCAGCGGAATTCCGCGTCCAGCTCTTCGGCGGTGTGAACGTAACCACAAACACTGCAAACAAACTTCTTCATAATATTTTCCTCCAAATTTTCGTTTTAATTTTTGTTTTTGATTTTTTAAAGGGTATTTGCGGGGATGCATTTGCTGCAGCGACCGGTGAAGGTCAGCTGACAGCCGGTGACCTCTCCGCCGGAATCGGCGGCAGCGGCCTGATTCAGCTCTTGGGGGATGCGTAGATGCTGCAAGTCCAGCACACAGCCGCAGTTGCTGCAAATGTAGTGGACATGGGGCTCGGTATTGCCGTCGAACCGTTCCACACCGTTGACAGTGCCGAGGCTTGTGATCAGCCCCTGCTCTTTGAAGCGGGAAAGATTCCGGTACACCGTGCCAAGGGAAAGGTCGGCAATCTCCGGCTTAAGTTGGGAGTAAACCCATTCTGCCGAGGGATGCTCGGTGGTTTGGCGCAGGCAGGCCAAGATGGCGTTGCGTTTGCGGAATTGTTTTTCTGTGCGTTCCACAGCGTCTCCTCCTGTCTGTCAGTTTTGCTTACAGGCTCAGTATAGCATAGGGAATTCTATTTGTCAATAGGAATTATTCGCATTTAGAAAAAATTTTTTAGTTTTTTTGAGGAGTTTTTAAAAAATAAAAAATAGGGGAAGACAAGCCTTGAAAAGTGTGCTATACTATACAAAGATATTTCTCTTTTTACTTTCGCAGATAAGGAGGTTTTTCCTTTGAAATATTGGCGCGGATATTTGGCAGCGGCAATTTTTGCCGCGATTACCCTGGCGCTGACCCAGTTTGCAAAGTCCCACACCGTCCTGATGGATATGGTCTATCCCTACAGCACACGGCTGATCCAGACCACCCTGGCGGAGTGGAGTGCAGGGGTAGATTTCTGCCTGTGG
>JAZOUU010000101.1:0-23431 GCA_045658365.1 Faecousia sp.
CATGGCGGCGGATCGAGGTGCTGAGCTCCTCCAGGGCTCCATCCTGAAAGACCTTCCTGGGCTGGTCCGGATTGGGCCGGATCGCGTCCACCGGCAGGAATACCACCCGTCCGGTCTCCATGTAGGTCTTTATTTTCTGGCATTGCATTTCCCGCCCTCCCTCAGTATATTCATGCCGTCATTGTAAGCCCCGCCGGGACGGGAAACTCAGCGAAAGAGATGGTGGCTGCGGAAATTTTGAGCCCGGGGCCCGGGGCTGGAAAAAGTTCTCAGAGGGTATTTACAAATCGGGCCCGATGATGTATATTATTGGCGAACAGAGTAGGAGACCTTGCGTTAAGTGCCACCGGGACGGGGAGTTGCCCGGAGGACGAAGGATTTTCCACGATGCTGTTTCCGCACCCGCTGCCCATATAGGAACTAACCCTCCTTTATGAGAGGCGATACTCGGTCGGGCGATAAGGTCGGCTGTTTCGCTAACCTGCCCAGGCTGTATCCATGCCAACTCCCTTACGCTGCGCGTAGGGGTATTTTTATTGGCCGGAAACTGTCGGCATCGCCCTCAAAAAGGAGGATTTATTATGTCAACCAAACAAAGAAGCACAGCCCTCTATTCCCACCCCTTTTCCAAGGCCTACTGGCGGGATGCCGCCGCTGAGCTGAAGGACGTGAAAATGCTGGTGATCACCGCTCTGATGATTGCCCTGCGGATCGCCCTGAAGCCCTTTGCCATCTACATCGGACCCCAGATGGCCATCCAGACAGCAACCCTTGCCACAGCTCTGGGCGCTATGATTTTCGGACCGGTGCTTGCCATCCCAGCGGCTATGATCTCGGATACCGTGGGATTTATGATCTTCCCCACCGGGGATTATTTCCTGCCGTTTATGCTGACGGAGATCGCCAGCACCATGATCTATGCTCTGTGCCTCTACCGGGCAAAGTCCAGCGCCACCCGGGTGATCATTGCCAGATTTTTGATCTGCTTTGCGGTCAACGTGGTTCTGCAGCAGTTCATCTTCGCATGGCAGTATACATACATGGGTAACCCCGAAAAGGCAAAAGAGGCGATTACGGGAATTATGACCGTTGCCCGTATTTTCAAGAACCTGTTCTTTTTCCCCATTGAAGCCGTGGTCATCACCCTGTTTTTGAAGGTGCTGGTGCCGGTGACCGCCCGGGTGAAGCTGACCCATGACAGCAGTGCGAACCTTAGCTTCAGCAAGAAGCAGATTGCGGTGCTGGCGCTGTTGCTGGTGGTAGGCGTAGGCAGTGCCGTGGGGTATTTGACTTACCGTTATACCGATACTTCCCGCAGTGCTGACTATACCGATGCCCAGCGGGTGGAAGCCAACAAGGGCATGACAGAACTGGTGTTGGAAAGAACTGATGATTGGGACAATGAAACTGTGGTCTGTATCGTCGACAGCGCCTACCGGCCCATGTTTGAAGATGAAACGGATTATACGGTTGCGGTTTATATTTTGGACGAGGAAGCCTTTGCCGAAGGGCAGGCGGACGACAGTGACTACGGCATGGACACCCTGTGGGGTTATTCCAAGAGCGGTCCCAGCAAGGATCAATATCATTCTTTGATCAAGGTCGCCAGCGTGAAAATCCAAAAAAATGAGAAAACCGGCGAGATCCTTGTTTTTGACCTGAAGACAGTAGAATAAGCGTTTCCGGGGGCAGCTTTTGCTGCCCCCGGTTTTTCAAGAATGTTTGACAAGACACGTTTCCCCAGTTATAATGGAAAGAAAAATGCAAAGGAGCAATATTATGCATCTGCATCACGATCATATCGGCGGTCATGACCATGACCACCTGCACAATCATACCCATACCCATGAGCACACCCACGACGGCGTGACTCATTCCCACGAGCATGCCCATGCTCATGAGCATACCCATGAGCATCCTCACGACCATGATCATCTCCATGGCGAGGCCGCGGAGCATACCCATTCCCATGACTGCAGCGGCCAGTGCGCCGGCTGCGCCTCTCAGTGCGAGCATACTCCTATGGAGGAGCTGACTGCCCTGATGAAGTACATGGCCGGTCACAATGCCGCCCATGCCAAGGAACTGGCGGATCTGGCCCAGCAACTGGAAAAGGCCGGCAATCGTATGGCTTATGAGCAGGTGATGGCCGCGGTGTCCGACTTTGAAAAGGGCAATATGCGTCTGACCCTGGTGCTGCAGAGCCTGGATGTGAAGTGAGGAATTCCTATGTGCCTTTCTACGGTTTATAAAAACGAAATGAAGCCTGAATCCGTGGTCATGAAAAACGTCATGCGCATTGAGTGCAAGGACGGCTGCGTGATCCTCACAGATCTGATGGAGCGCAGCGTGGCCATTGAGGGGCAGCTGCTCAGCGCCAATCTGGTGGACGGATTCGTGATTGTAAAGGAAAACGCATAATAAGGAGATGGAATGTTTACCAAATATCTGACAGTGTTTTTGGTGTCTATGGTGCCCTTGGTGGAGCTCCGGGGCGGCATTATCATGGCCGTGGGCATGGATTTGGACTATTTTACGGCTTTGGCCATCTGTGTTCTGGGGAATATGCTGCCGGTGCCGGTCATCTATTTCTTTGCCAGAAAAGTGCTCATTTGGGGTGCGGACAAGAAGTATATTGGAAAATTTTTCCGCTTCTGTCTGGAAAAAGGTCAGCGGGGCGGTGAAAAACTGGTGCGAAAGGCGGGCCGGAGCGGGCTGTTTCTTGCATTGCTGCTGTTTGTGGGCATCCCGCTGCCGGGCACCGGCGCATGGACGGGTACTCTGGCAGCCAGTTTTTTGAATATGGGGATTAAGAGTACCGCAGCTGCGGTTTCCCTGGGCGTGGTGCTGGCCGGACTGATTATGGGCCTTGCCAGCATGGGCGTATTCAGCGTTATCGGCTTGTAAGGAGGAAAAAGTATGGAAAACTGTGTATTTTGCAAAATCGTGGCAGGAGAAATTCCCTCCACCAAGGTCTACGAGGACGATACTGTTCTGGCCTTCCGGGATATCCAGCCCATGGCGCCGACCCACATTCTGGTGATTCCAAAAATGCACATCCCCTCTGTGGCAGGAATCAATGCCGAAAACAGCGGCGTGGTCGCTCATATTTTTGAGGTCATTGCTTTGGTGGCAGAAAAAGAGGGCTTGCCCAACGGCTACCGGGTGGTGTCCAACTGCGGCCCGGATGCGGGGCAGACCGTACCCCATCTGCATTTCCACATTCTGGGCGGCAGAGAGCTGACCCTGGAGATGGCGTAAAGAAACACATATTTTCACCTCCGGCATACAATAGCCGGAGGTGATTTTTATGCCCATTGTCAGGACAGATGTACCTATGACATCCCGGCTGTGCCAGGAGACCATTGCGGCCATCACAAGCGCCTACCCCTTTTGCCGCAGCGAACTGCTGACTACCACGGCTTATGACCGGCCCATTCGGACGCTGGTCATCGGCAACGGGCCCCGGAAGGTGCTGTATACCGCCGCCCACCATGCCAATGAATGGATCACTGCCCCGGTAATCTTGAAATTTGTGGAGGAATTGGCCGCAGCCATGGCCTCCGGCGGCAGAATTTTCGGCGTGGATGCCAACGCTCTGGCGGAAAATGCCACCATCTATACCGTGCCCATGGTGAATCCGGACGGCGTGGATTTGGTCACCGGCGCGACCCTGCCGGGACAGCTCCAATACGAGAGAGCGGTGTCTCTGGCAGAAAACTATCCCAATATTCCGTTCCCGGACGGCTGGAAAGCGAACCTTTTGGGGGTAGATCTGAACTTAAATTACCCGGCAGGCTGGCTTCAGGCTCGGGAAATTAAATTTTCCCAGGGCTACACCCAGCCCGGCCCCAGAGATTATGTGGGCAGAGCCCCCTTAAATCAGTTGGAGACCCGGGCGCTTGCGGATTACACGGAAGCGGTTGATCCGGCGCTGGTGCTTGCTTACCATACTCAGGGAAGGGTGATTTACTGGCAGTTCGAGGACATTTTCGTGCCCGGCGCCAGAGAATTGGCAGAGGCCTTCGCCGAAGTCAGCGGATATGAGCTGGAGGATACCCCCTTTGAATCCGCTTTTGCCGGCTACAAGGATTGGTTTATCAAAAAATTCCGGCGGCCGGGCTTCACCATTGAAGTGGGCGAGGGGATAAATCCGCTTCCCTTAAGCCAGTTTGATGAGATTTATCGGGACAATCTGGGGATTCTGGTGACGGCGGCTCTGGGAGAAATTCCGGTTGCAATCCCGGAGCCGCGGTGATACAATGGCCCTGAAAACGAAAGGGGCGGAGAAACATGACAGAGAATAAAGGGGCGATCATAGCGCGGGGCGCCACGGTCGTGGGCGATGTTACGCTGGAAGAGGATGTGAATATCTGGTACGGCGCGGTGCTTCGGGGCGACAGCGGCGAAATTCATGTCGGCAAGGGAACCAATGTGCAGGATAACTGCATGCTTCATGAGAAGACTTCCGTGGGAGAATACTGTACCATCGGCCATGGAGCCATTGTCCACGGATGTACTGTGGGTGACGGCACGGTGGTGGGCATGGGCGCGATCATCCTCACCGGGGCGGTGATCGGAGAAAACTGTCTGGTGGGCGCAGGCGCGCTGGTGACGGGAAAGACCGTCGCGCCGGCCGGCTCGGTGCTGTTGGGCAGTCCTGCCAAGGTGGTCAAGACCTTGACACCGGAGGAAATAGCCAAACACCGGGCGGATGCGGAGCATTATATCCACCTGGCGAAAGAAACCTTAAAATAAGAAAATCCCCCTCACCGAGGGGGATTTTTGCTGTCAATAAAAGAGCAGAGAAAACCAGGTGACCACATTTTCTCCGTACTGGAAATTCAGCCCCAGTTCTTCCAGCAAGCCCAGCAGGTTGATGCCGTGGCTTTCCACGCAGGGGTGCATTTTCTCGGGATACCGGCAAGGCTCGCCGTCCAGTATCGCGCAGCGCTGGCAAATAGTGCAGGCTTCTGTGGACAGGATGTAGGGCTCTACATTCTGCTGCCGCATGAGATCCCGAACCTCATTTGTGATGGCTTCGTGCTGGGGACGGGTCTGCAGGGTGGCATCAATGTCGGCAATGTCTGATACCTCTGTGATGGTGGAGATCATCAGACAGTGGTTAAAGTCCTTGCATTTTTTCTCACACTGCGCTACCGTTCCCACCCCCGGGGGACAGGCCCAGGTGCGGCCGTACATGGGGCAGTCGTGCTCACAGATCCAGCGGATGCGATCGGCAAATTCCAAGGACTTGGGATCGAGAAAGTGGTAAGTATACAAAGGAAGCTGAGATAGGGCTTCCTCCAGCAACGCTTGGTTCAGCATGTACATTCCTCCAAAATTCGGCGGCAGCCGGTGACGATGTCCTCCCAGGTCTGGGTGAAGTCGCCGGAATAATAGGGGTCGGCCACATCCCGGGGGAGCAGGGGCTGACATTTGTCTGCGCCGCTTCCGAAAAGCCGGCGAAGATAGCTCGCATTCCGGCTGTCCATATAGTAGATCCGGTCGTAGTAGGCCATGTCTCCGGCGTTTATTAGCCGCGCCCGACGGGGAGAAAAGGCAATGCCGTGTTCTCTCAGTACCCGGCGGACAGGGGGGTAGATGTCACACCCAAGCTCTTCCCGGCTGACGGCTGCGGAGGCGATTTCAAACTGGTCACCGACCCCGGCTCTGTTCACGATATCTTTCATGACGAATTCCGCCATGGGACTCCGGCAGATATTGCCATGGCAGAGAAACAGAATTTTCACCATAGAATTTCCTCGCTTTCATGGAGGTATTGTAGCACGAATCTTGGGGAATTGCAATGCCTTCCCCTTTGGGGAAGGTGGCGCGCCGAAGGCGTGACGGAAGAGGTAACAACCTCATCCGCCCAGTGTGCGCACTGGGCACCCTCCCCAAAGGGGAGGGCTTTTCGCTCATCCTGCCCCCCAGAGTTGCGCCATTCGCATAGAAGCCGAAAAATCGGCTTTTGAGCAGGGTCGCAAGCACCGACAAAATGGGCATAAAAATCCCGCTACCTCCATTGTAGCTGCTTTTGCAGATAAGGGAGGGTAGCGGTAGTTTATGAGCAAATCTTGATTTTGGCATGGCGTGGGAGTATAATTCAGTTAGACAAATTCCAATTTATCA
Source organism: Faecousia sp. (assembly GCA_045658365.1). Taxonomy (GTDB): domain Bacteria; phylum Bacillota; class Clostridia; order Oscillospirales; family Oscillospiraceae; genus Faecousia. The sequence continues at coordinate 6,136 of JAZOUU010000101.1, forward strand.
TACATTAACTGTCCTATACTCTAAAAACCCTTGAAATTACCGGGCTTTTTGTTGATCACAAACTCAACTGTTATGTATTTTCCCTTGTTTTTGCCCTTATGAGCGAAAATAAGGGAAACTTTTTATATAGGGCCGCTAACTACCTTATCAAGCAGTCGTGCGGAAGTACGCTTCGCCTCTCTTGTAGAGTGAGCGTAGACATTCATCGTGGTACTGACATCAGAGTGACCTAAAAGCTCCTGCACATCCTTCGGTGCTGCTCCATTCGAGAGCAGATTGCTTGTGAATGTGTGTCGCAGTTGGTGAAAATGAAACCCTTCGAGACCCTCTACCTTTTGGCTTGCTCTCTTGCACATAATACCGATGGTGCTTGGCGATTCATACGCTCCGTCTGGTCTGAGACACACAAAGGCGATCTCCTTGTATCCCTCGGGAACCTTTTCGTTTCTCGGTAGCGTATAGACCTCATAGTATGTACGGTCTTTCTCCTTAACCTCAACGTAGTAGTTGAGGCAGAATAGTTCTCCGTATTTGAATCGGTTTTTGTGTTGTTCGAGCTTAGCTGTTCGCAGAATCTCTGCCAGGGTGTCACAGAAGTCCACCGTGCGGACTTTCCTGCGCTTGGTAGCCCCTATCTCGGTTTTGTGCCTTGCGTTGTTGTAGCGCATACCGCGGCGTACCGTAAGGTACTGCTTTTCAAGATTTACATCTTGCCAAGTCAGTCCACAAACCTCACCGATGCGAAGTCCTGTGTAGTATGCGATCTGTATAGGGAGCAGCGCGGGGTTATCCTTTGCTTTCAGAAAATCTTCAAGCTTCAGATACATTTCGTGAGTCAGTGTCGGTATGGTAGCAACGTCTCCGTTATCATCCGAAAACAGTTCGTAATCATCCTTTTTGCCGCGCCATACAACATATTGCATCGGGTTAAAGGAAATCATACGCTTGGGAAATACTGCGAAGCGGAACGCTCCCTGCAGAACGGCTGAGAACAATCGCAAGTAACCCTTGCTGAGTGCTTTCGATGTTGTACCGTCCGGATTCACTCCTCCGAAGCTGAGCTGATCCATAAACGTCTGCAAATGATCGGCTGTTACACTTTTCAGTTTTCGGTTGCTGATGGGATATTGCTTGATTCGATTGACGGTGCCTTGATAGGACATTACCGTACCGTTGCTTAAGTTTCCGGGCTTTAGTTCTTCCTCCACCCACATATCCAACAGCATACCCACCGTCGTGTTTTCGGATTTCGCTACGAATTTTTTAGCCTCGTAGTCTTCCATTGCTTTGCGGAGCAGAGCTTCTGTTTCGCTCTTGCTTTCCGTACCTGCGAACTCTCGCTGTACCTGTCTGCCGCTTTCATCTTCTACATAAAAGCGGTAGTACCACTTCTTGCCTTTTTTTCTTACAGAACCTTTTGCCATATAAAACTCCTTTCCTTTGGCAAACGGAACTGTTGCAATTGTGTACTTATATTATACCATTTTTCGGGCAAAATTGCAACAGTTCCAAGCTCTTTTTCGCTGATATTTCAAAGTTTCTAAGCCATTATCTGACGGCTTTTACACTGTCAATATCTCTCAGATCAACGCCTTCATTGAGCTTCAAAAAATCATTCAATGCATCGATTCTGATGAGATGCTTACGGCCAACGTAAAGGATCGGGAGCTTCTTGGCTTTCACGAGATCCCGCATCGTATTTCTTCCGATGCCGGTATATTCAGCGGCCTCTTCGACCTTTAATGCGATTTTAACTGTCATAGTTGTTTTCCTCCTATTTGTAATTGCCTCCATTTCTGCCGGAGGCGGGCAATCTAAAAAACTTCATAAAATTCTCCTTACGGGCGGTGACGGATGCCACCGCCCTGTGTTAATCTGTCCCTGTTTCCATATATATCAGTCCCTCACTCGGGGGACATTGTGTTCAATTTGAAAAATTCCTTCTTAAATATAATAATTGGTTGTTACTGGGCTTTTTTCTTGGGATTCTCTTCTGCTAAATAGATTTTTGTTACCTTGTAACGATGATGACCGAGATTTTCGCTAACGATCTTTTTGGCTTGTCTGGGGTTATCTTTCAATGCTTCTTCGTGGGTCTTCTGTGCGTAGCCATGGCGAAGTCCGTGCCAGGAGATGGTGGCGTGTCTTTTCTTTTTGCCTTCTTCTACGATCTTCTCCCGATCCTTGACCATAAATTTCTCTCTGTTATAGCTCATCCAGTTCTGCAGAGATCGTTTTGCGTCCAAAACACCGTGTTTTTCGCTGTTTGAGATCAGATAATCACCGGGGCGTAATCCTCTGGCTTGAAAATATTCAACATATCTGACGATCAATGCTCTTTGCGCCGAATTGAGTGTGATATTACGCTTTTGACCGCCCTTGCCTTTGGGGATCACAAGCTGACCGTTTTTCAGTGCCGACATCAAATATTCAAGCTTCGTTCTGCACATTTCTTCTATTCTCAAACCGAAAGCTTCGATGAAATCAAAAGCGATCACCACATCCGTTCTGCCCATTTCCTCTGCAAGTGCTCTTGCCTTTTCTTTTTCTTCGGGAAGCCATGCGCGATTCTCGGTACCGACGGCTCTCTTGGGCAAATTCAAACGGTTGTTTTCGGTTAGCTTGTTCTTGTTGCCGGACAGTCTGTGAAAGAAGCGGATACCTGACAGATCGGATTGGATGGTAGCCGGTGAAGCCCCCGATTCTATCAGATACTCAACGTAGGCTCGGAAATGTCTGTCTTCCACATTCTTAAACTTTTGCAGACGAAAATTGTCTGCTAAAAAGCCGCAGAACCGTTTGGTTGCTTCATAGTGCCGCTTTCTTGTTCCGTAGCTCAACTCGTTGCAGTGCTTGTATATGGACGTGACTTGTTCGCACAGGTTCTTATAGAGCCCCGGGTTCATTACCTTAATCGGCGGAAGATTTTCGGGTATCACAAGCTCTGTGTCGGGCGGTGCGTTTGCCTGTTCCAAGGTGTTTGTTTTATTAACGTCTGACATAGGAATTGTTCTCCTTTCTTTAAGATTTATATTTTCACGCAGCAGGGACAGTCGCTGCGAAAAAATCTGTGTACGAAAATACAGGTTTTAGGGGTTATTTTCGTCACGAGGTTTTAAGCCACCCTCGCTGACGAAAAGGATTCTCTGTACGAAAATTTTTGCGCCGTCATTTCGAAATGACAGTCATATATCATATCGAAACGAATACAGAACTGCGCCGCTCATTTCGAAACGATAGTCATAGATCATCTCAAAAGGATTGACAAACTATTTTTCAGCCGGGTTCTTGCCGATTGAATTTGGTCAGGATTCAATCGGCAAGTACTCGGAACACGCCGCAGGCGTGAAAAGAAAGTTGCCTTTCGAAATTTCATTTCAGAGAGATAGTCATAGAGCATTTCAAAACGATTGAGTGCGCTGTCGCTTATTTCGAAGAGACAGTCATATATCATTTCAAAGAGAGCATCATTTCAAAATTACCCATTTCGAAAGGATAATCATTTATCATTTTTAAAGGATTGTCCGCAGGGCATAATTCACCCACTGTCAAAAGGGGTACATTTACTCATGTTTCTTGCTGACTCTATTTTGACGCGGGGAATTATGCCCTGCTAATCACGGCTCTCCGACCTCGTCTCCGAGCCGTTTCTATCTGACTTCGTCCTATAGAAACGGCTCGGCTCTCGAAATGAGAGTCATAAATCATTTCGAAGTGACAGTCATTTATCATATATAGCTATGACAGTTCTGGCACCTGCTTTCGTAGGCTAACGCTTGTCTTATTCGGCTCTCTGCAAGTTGTCATTCACTATAGCGAATGACAACTTGCAGAGAGCCGAATGGCTTTATCACGCAGGTGCAAATCCTCATTTCGAAAGGAATGTCATATTCATTTCGAAGAGATAGTCATTTGTCATATCCAAAAGAGAATTGGGGTGCGATATTCAATTGTGAACAGAGGTTAGTACTTGGCCTCATCAGAGACTTTGAAAAGATCATCCTCTCCGACTTGCCGTGCGTATCCTCTTGCATTCAAGAGTGCATAAATACGGTGGTCAAGCCGTATCTCTGCGACGCTACGCCGTGTGTTGGTATTTCAACCAATCCGGCCCTAAACGAAAGCCGTACGGCGGGGATTTTCATTTTGCTAAGCAACGATAGAATCCCGGAAACAATTCGCTGCGCGAAATTCCCATAAAGGAGACGGTCGCACTGCCGTCTGAGCAATTTTATTTAACGACGGAACTCTCAAACGTCGTGGGTACCTCGTTCATTTTCGTCACGAGCTTCGGCAGATACCCTTGCCGCCGGTGGTAATGCATTTTCGTCAGCAACTTTTCCGTCCACCGATTTCGGATTTTAACAGTCAGATCACCGTGATCTGTAACGGCTCTGTCAGCCGCCTATTTTCGTTCGCAACAGAATAGGATTCTTCTGCTGTATATCGCACCATCTCCAACACCGTTGGACTGCAGCGCGAATTGCGTTACTGTGACCGGTTCCTTTAGGTCACATTGTTTTGTTTTGACCGTCAGCCTTCTCGCCTTGGTCAAAACTCCGGGCAATCATTTGATCAATGCTTCGTTTTCGGATTACCCTTCACATTCCTTTTGCAAACGTGTTTCATTCATTTGAACTCCTCCTTCATAACTGCCCGTCATACGCCCATTTTTAGCGTATCAACGCAAAATATATTTTGAACCTCATTTGAGGTAACAAAAACAAAACAAAAAAGTCGATACCTTACATACGCATAACAAGAAAGCCCTAATTGGTCAGATTAAGACATAACCCGTTATGTATATGTACAGCATCGACTATGCGATACCAAGAGGTGAGCGATCAATTGCGCTCAAATAAGTATATGATTTGTGTGTATAAACACAGCAACCTCGGGGAACAATATTCAGTTTGACTATATTTTACCCTAAAATTTCCCTCTTGTCAAATCGGCTGGAGCAATTTATACGAGGTTATGTCGATTTAGAGGAGATTAGGGCTGATTATATGCCGTAATGAGTACGTTTTTTGTACGATTCATAGCACTTTGTGCTCGTTTCAGCACTTTTTTGAAAAAATTCAAAAATTTTTCGGTTATTTTCTCCCTCATCTCCTTCTGTACATAAATCTATCGAGCATTAGTCTTTCAATGCGAAGTGTTTTACTCTTCATATAAGTAATGATCGATTTTGGTCAAAAAGTCAAGGGGTACGCAACAACTTTTTCGTTTCAAATTGGAAACATTTTATTACGAAAATGCACGTCCGGCATTACTGCCGGACGTGCCGTGTTATATTGTGTTATGAATTTTTTCAAAAAAGGAGGAATTAGCTATACATAAAACTACACCTTACCGCAACGTATTCCATAGAATAAGTGTCACGGCAAAAGAGTGTTAAATCATAATCACTGCTGATAAGCCAGTTGCTCTCGGCACTTTTAGACCGGTCAACTCGGCTAACGGTATAGGAAAACTGTGTTCCTGTCATATCCGTTATGGTGATAACGGTTCCATTGTCGATTTTATCGCAGAATGAAAATTGATGAGAGTTGTCCGCACCACCAATCACTAACGAGTGATCATAGCAGCTACCGAAAAATCGAGCCGGTGAACTATAAAGCTTTCGACTGTTCCACGCATCTGCCACCGGCAATGCAAGGTTTAACGAGGGAATCTCTATCAGCGCCACATAGTCTGCATCATTGATCTCCAAAACCGGCATGTTAGGATTGGAATATATCCCGGGCACACCTACTGTCCTTTCAGATAATAATTCGCTCATTCTCGTTACCACTTTTCGACTTTCATTAGCGCCAATATGTGTGCGAATCTGAAGGCCGACAATCAGAGCAAAACTAACGGCTACCAAAGAGATACCCAAAACAAGAACGATTGGAAATCTTCTTTTTTTCATAGTTCATTATGCCTCCTGCCGTATATGCCAAGAACAATCAGCATAATGCCGGATATACACATGAGCATAATATACAGTGTTATATTGGAGGTGTCTCCGGTCTGCGGACTGTCCGGAATTTCCTGAATAGATTTATGTGTGTTAATAATCGAGAAGGTTCCACCATTTTTCTGAACAGTTACGATATATTCTTCCGGAACAGACCGTTCTACCACAGCCCAATTACTTTGTTCTTCATCAGATACATACCAAACATAAGACCAATTGTTACTTGCATCCAGAATCTGTGTTTCCCACAATTTGCCGTCTTTGTAAATATCTACTGTAATTTCCTCGGGCCGATCTGTCTGTTTTCCTGCATCCTGCCAAAGCTTTGTAACTCTGTATTCGGTTTTGGGAACATAATCCACGCACTTGGGCTTGGCTTCAACATCGTAGTCAAAGGAGCCATCTGGCTGAGGGGTGGGAAGGTAAACCATAAATTGGTCAAATACATAGGTTCCACTGTTGTTTTCTGCGACCACCTCGTTGACGAGGTACAAGCCAGTTTCCAAATGTTCAAATACTGCAGTTCCGGTATCGTTTGTTGTTGCCTCTCGATAAGGCATAAGCTGATTGGCAACAATATATGCGTTTAATGTAACAGCGGTGTTTTTCCACTGCTCTTGCACGGTGATATCATGAATGTTGATTGGGTAGGAGGAAAACGGCTCTATCAGTTCAAATGTACCATCCGGGAAAGCCTCAGCGACGCGATAGATGCTGATTGATAACTCCCCCAATGCCTGTTCCTCTTTTTGGTAATGTAGCGTCAAGCTTGTATCAGCCGTGGGATCCAAGGGAGTTGCTGCTTGTACAGATAGCGGACAAAACATTGCCATACATAAAGCAACCAAGCATATTAAAAGTGTAATCTGTTTTCTCATAAGTTTTCTTCTCCCAAGGTTTCTTTCTTTACAGGTGCAAACATAACATAAATCAGCAGCACAAAAATGATTGGAAGTGCAACAATAGGCATAACAATCAACGGTTCAATACGATATGCCTCGTTGGCAACATACAAATTTCGGGTTTGCGATGCATCGACCTGATGACCACGCACCAAGAGACGTTGAGTATTGATGCCGTAAGGTGTGCAGGTTAATAAGGTGCAGTAATCCTTTCCGTCCTTAATTTGAATCAAACTGGTGTCGTCAGGTTCGACGATGCGTATTTGATCCACTTCGTAGGTAATGGTGCGATCCAAGATCGTAAAATAAAAGGTATCGCCAACTTCCATTCTGTCCAGATGCGTAAACAAAACCGCCGTAGGCAGACCGCGATGCGCCGAGACAACGCAGTGCGTACTTTCTCCACCTACCGGAAAACTTGTACCTTGCAAATGTCCTACGGCAACACTGAGCACACCGTCAGAAGTGCCATGATAAACAGGCAACTCTTGGCTTATCTTTGGAATGGTAATATACCCCATCATACCGGTGCCACCAATATTTAGAATACTGTTGTAATCAGGCAAACGATTGTGTTCTACAAGCGGTTCGTCAAGTTCGGATAACTTTTTATTATAGTCCTCAGCTTCAGCAAAAATGGCTGTGTAGTCTTCGGGCTTATATTGTGACAACATAGATTCGTAATCAACTATGGCCTCACTTTGTGTTTTGGAGTTCCAATAACTACTGATGGACGGGTATAACAGCACGGACAGGCCTATGAAAAAAGAAACAAGTAATATAATCGTTGATTTTTTACTTCTCATAAGCCCCTCCCTAATGTTATGGATTACCCCGGCAGGAGCATATGCTCCTGCCGGGATGAAATTATGCAATGATTAGTCCTTAATCATAGACATTCTCTTCTTGGTAACCAACAGAACGCCGGCACCCAGAACTACGATTGTACCGAAGGTGATGAACAGGACAGTACCCATACCGCCGGTTTCAGGCAACATGGAGCCGGTCTTGTTGACCACATGGACACCGGAACCGGTGGAGTAGATGTCACCATTGAAGGTGGCATCCAAATTGCTGTCGGAGATGATGAACTTCTGGCGAGCGCTCAGCTTGTTGTAGCCGTCAGGAGCTTCCGTCTCTTCCAGATAGTAGGTACCGTTGTCGAATCCAACAACGCGGACCTTACCATCCTTGACCACGATAGCGATGCCGGTCTCGTCAGCTCTTGCACGGCGGTAGGTAACACCATCGTCCATCAGAACTACAGCAACCTCGTTGCCATCGGAAGCAGCGTCGTAAATCTTAAATTCTGCACCATCGAGCAGAGTGTTCTGAGAGTCGGTCTTGACAATATCAATGCCGTAGGTATATGTAGTAACAGCATCCTCATTGGACACTCCGCCCTCGCCGAAGGTCAGCCATGCGGTGTTGTCATTGCCATCACCGGCAATGGTAGCGTTACGATTCAGCATTGCTTCGTAAGTCACAATGATCTTATCGTTTGTCTCCAGCTGATCACACATTTCCTTGGTGAAGTGGACCTCAAAAGTGCAGCCATCAGTAACAACAGCGGCACCGGTCTTAACTTCGTACTTGTCAGCGGTAACCTCGTGGGTTTCCAAACCAGGAATCACATGCTCGATCTTAGTAATATTCTTGAAAGTCAAGCCTGCTTCCATGACATCATGCAGGACATAATTCTCGGCACCGGCATGCACATTGATGGTTACATGGTATTCCACGGTCTGACCAATGTCAGCGGTGTTAGTTGCGCCCCACTGGTTGGTGGAATCCTCCTTAACCTGCTTGTCAATGGTGGGGATACCGTTCTTTGCGTTGATAGAAGCGTGGGGGTTGGTGGTGGTCAGACCGCACAGAGCACCCATGGTGGAATCTACCAGATAGTAGCCAAGATCCAGGCCGCTAAACACACCCTTATTATCGGTGATCACAAATTCGCCGTCGTTCTCGGAGGATTTTACAGGATCAATGCCATTTTCCTTTGCATAAGCCAGTGCCAGCTTTGCAAAAGTTGCCTTGGTATCATCGTCTTCTGCGGTGGCCCAGGTTACATAGCCATCTGCGTCAGTAGACATATATGCCTTTGCTTCGTCAGTTGCAAAGAAAGCTGCCCATGCGGCATTGGCCTTGTAGGAGTATGCGCCACTGGCTACATTGTAGCTTTCCAGATCCAGCAACTTGTAGATCTCGTAGGTACTGGCGTTGCTTACGCCGTTAATGGTGATGGAGCCGGTTTCTTCCGCTGCGAATACAGTAACGGACAGAGATGCGATCAGCATCAGAGCAAGAATCAGAGAAATAATCTTTTTCATGGTTTTAATTCCTTTCTAAAATAAATTCTTTCATATTGGGGAATCGAATTCACGGCGCAATATTTGCCGCGATCAGAAGGCTTATTTCATCCTCCTTTCCCGCTTGCGCCTTGATCCGATTCCATATACAAGTGAGGCGAGCATAATGCCTGCGCCACACAGTACATACATCAGTCGGGCCGGTGAGCCGGTTGAAGGAAGCTCAGGACCGCCCGGGTGGTAGGTGTTTGTGATAACAACGGAGTAAGTTGGCGGAGAACCGTTAATCACTTGAATGTCACCGTAAGTCGTAGACCACTTTTCTTTTTCCCAAACCTCGTCCACGGTGTACACAATGACCTTCCCATCGTTATCCTTATAGGGTAAGCCTTGGAAAACACCTTGCCAGTTGTTTTTCAGGTTTAACGTTATGCTGCGTCCGGTATTGATGCCGTTTGCAAACAAACGTACAGTAACAGCAAATTCCTGATACATTTTCGTATCGTACCCCTCCGGGATCACCCAGTTTTTGCTCACAGACAACGAGGTTTCGTTATTAGCTGCCAGTGGTGTATTCGTGATCTGGTATGCCCAGTCTTTCACCTGCTGGATATCCGTTTGGGTGATCTTTTTCATAGGTGTCAGAATCAAGCCACCGGAGCTGCCTGTCGTGGTGCTGATCTGACCGCTACTGTTGATGCCGGAAGATGCCATATAATACTTGGTTCCGTTGCTGCTGTTGTTACGCGTTGCATAGAAACGGAAGCCGGAACCGGCATCTACAGGTGTGAAGGTCTGTACAATATTTGAGCCGGAGGTTGCGGTTGTTGCATAGAAATAACGGCGACTGGAATTGCTGTTATACACAAATGTAAGAATCTGTCCGGCACCGTTGGTAAACTTCACTCTTCCATTGCTGACAGTTACTTTCCAGGTTGCCAATGGAGATTCTTTGGCAGTTGCTTCATTTACCCATACCAGTTTTGCATCAGAGGTGGAGACCGTAGAGAGATAGCCATTGCTGTGTTTCAATATGTAGCTTTCTCCGTTTATGAAACTGGCTGCCTCTGCCCATTCTGTTTTGGATATCTCAATCTGTGTAATTTTTCGAACGGTAGAGTAGTAACCGGATTCGTAGGATTCCTCAACACCGTAAATAACTTCCGTCAAGGTGTCATAGTTGTACTTGGGCAGATTTGTCCAGGTGTACATCCATCCGTTTTCATCGCTGAGGGTGATCTCACGGATGCGTCTGACTGTGCCATCCGGTTCCATTACCGTAAGATACGCCTGAATATAGTCCTTGCTGTGGTCAACAGTGTCTTCCCACTTCTTGACAACTTGCACTGTTGTGGTTTCAATTACCGATTCAGGTGCGTTTGTCACCACAATGTAAACTTTTTTCGTTTCCTCGTCGATATTTACACCATGCACGGTAAAGCCTTTGGAGGGTTCATTTCCGTCTGCATCGGCAATTACATCTACCTGATAGGTAGCAAGACCGGATTTTTCGATTGTCAGACGAATGACACCGGATGCTGTTCCGTAACCGTCTACCCTCGGAGGTCCTGTTTCTTTTATGTAATACGTACTGCCTGAACCGAGGCCCCAGAGCTTGGCCACACCGCTTTTGACGGTGAAGGTGCTTTGGAACTGATTGAGAACACCGTCTGCCAGATCTTGATTGTAAGCATTCTCGCTTTCCCAAAGTTCTGCAGGCTTGGTGCATTCAAAATCTTCGTAGACAGTGAATTGGGTCCCGTCCAGCAGATCCTGTGTCAAAACGTCTTCTTTCTGAATTTCCAGACCGAATCGGGGGACCAGATTGAAGTAGATGGAGCAGTTAGACATAGATGCGCCTCGCTCCAGATACAGAACCGTCAGTGTGTGGTCTCCTGCGGTGATGCCCAGGTCCATCAGACTGGTGGCAGTTCTGCCGTTGACGGTTACCACACCGGTGGAGAAGTTGATCTGTCCGCCGATTCGCTGGTGGATGCCACCGATATCGAGCACTACAATTCCGTCAATGAGCACCCAAAGGTCGTCATCACCACTGAATTGGAACTCAATATCATTGCCGTACAAGTCCCTGTTTTTACCGCTTCCCGGATTGTTAGGCAAGTAGAAATTAATGTCTGAGCGCATACCGTAGGCAAATTCCGTGTAAACATTGTTTGCGGAATTGTAGTTGCCTCCGGAGTATTCGGTATCATAGCGGTAATGGGGAACGCCCTTATATTCTCCGTCCACACCGTTATAATTGTAGCTGCCCACTGTTTTGCCGTTGGTGTTAGCATAGGGAGAGTTCAGCGGTAAGAAGTCTGCGTAGGAACTGCCTATTGCGTCAGAGGTAGCAGCCAAATATTCATAGACGTAGAAACGGCCGTTACTCTGATTATAAGAGATTGCATTGCGCAGAGAGTCGTAGTAATAATAACCGTAATGCTCGTCATTGGGATCGTTCACAATCTGGAACAGATGATCACCGGTACCCAAATAAGTTTTTCCGATGATGCCGGTTCCGGTGGCAGGATCAAAAGCATTGTAGGGAGAATAAAGCAATTCGCCCATAGCCGGGGTGTAAATACCGGCAGAGATTGTGTCAGCGTTATGGTATCGGTTGCGATCACTACGATTATTGGGATTGCTTATTTGACCGCCGTTATCCGCTTCTGCAAAAATAAAGTTAAGCGTTGATGCGTTACCGTATTTGACCGTTCCCGAGGATAACATAGACCAGGTTTCCGAGTGACTTCGGTTGTTAACAGTCACTTGCGCGTTTGACGATTGCACATTGAACAGGTAATTGTAATCAAACATGTGCGTCGTTATAAAGGAATTGGTACTTACGGTATCTGCAACGTGTGCGTTAAAGACGCCGATATCATAAGTGTTGGCAACCCAGTCCGCATAGAGCACTGTGTTCCCGGTTACCTCCATCTCTGCACCTGCTAAATAATATCGGCTATTTGTTACATCATACCAGCCGCGGAGCTTATAACTGTACTTGCTGGGAGACGTCCATTCGGTGGGAAGCTTGATCGAGCTTCCGCCCTGCACGGTGTAGGCTGTATTTGGGGAGCCCGTAAGATGACCAAGCCCGCCGTCGGTACCGTCCAACCAAACCGTATAGTCGACAGCTGCGGCAGTAGGCGTGTCCAGAATCGTAATACTGTCTGCTTCCGTAACAAGTCCGTAGCCCATAATGATAGGGTCTTCAAGAGCATATTGTATTTCTGCAACAGTGTTATCCAAATTACCCTCAATGACTGTAATTGACGTATCGTCAAAGCCGGTGATAATTGCTACAGCATTCGCGTCTTGACTTGCCGCATCGCCTTTGTTAAGAAATACGATATTTCCAATTTCAGGCGGATGCTCGCGTGCTGTTTTGTAAAGACCTTCTGCACTCCATTCTAACCGCATGGATTCAGAACCTGCATTCATCGGCAAATCCGTTGCGCCTGCATATTCAAGGCAGAAGGAAACAAACATTGCCGACCAATCACCGTAGGGATTTCCGTACCATTGGCCGTAACGGGTAATGCCCCGGCGAACGCCGCTTTCATCTACTTGGAAATTCAACGTGCTTTCTGTATAACCAAGCTGAGATTGAGCGACTAAGACCACGTTTGCTTTTGTGGTAGGACCCCGAGCCATATCAGCTAAGGTCGCTTCCCAGTCATCACTGGTTTCCAAATCAGCGTTAATATTACTGTAGCAGCTGGCATCATGGATATGTTCTTCTTTTGTGCAGTTGCTACACTCTTCGCTGTGTACGTGTTCTTCTTTGCCGCAGAACGCCTCGCCTGCGACACCAATACCGGTGAGTTTCAAGCTCCAAAAGACGATCAATACAACGATCAAAGAAAGAGTCGGAATGATCTGCCGGAGATTATGGCGATCTCGGCTGCTTATATTCAGTTGTTCCCAAAATTTTGCTTCACTCTCTGGCAAGATCACACCTCCTTTCTGATTGTTGTGTTTGGTGTTAGTCTATAAACTCAAATTCTGATAATGGCCAAAATTTGCAAAAAATCTTGCCAACGATTTGGTCCTCAGGGATACAACCGATTACACTACTGCGACTGTCGATCGATGTTTCTCTTTTGTCTCCCATCACAAAATAACAGTTTTCCGGTACCTGGTAAGGGAATTCAACATCACATTCGCCCAAAGCCTTCTCACTAATGTATGGCTCTTCTAACGGGTTGCCGTTCAGAAAAACGGTACCGTCGGATTCGATCCAGATATAATCTCCCGGAGTGGCGATTACACGCTTGATCAGAATTTTATTCGAGTAATAAAAGGCGCAAAGATCGCCTGTTTGCAGATCTTTCTTTTTCACCAAAAGAACAATATCCCCATCGTTCAGATTTGGTTCCATGCTGGTACCTGCAATTTGCAGAACCGGCAAAACCAACGTGGCAATCAATGCAGCTACCGCAGCAACAACGATCAATGCATTTACTGTACTGCGAAGCAATTTGCGAAAACGGCGCTTGTAGCGTTCACGCTTCAGTTCTTTTTGCAGATCATCTACTGCCGGAAGCTCTCTCTTGCTATGTCTTCCAAAGTGTTTTTTCATACGTCATTCTCACCTTTTATACGACGTGCTTCTTCTAAGGCCTGAGAAATAATTGCTGCACCTTTTTTGTGAGCTTCTTCCTCTATCGCTTCGGCACGCTTCTTTGCTGCATTGATATACATATCAGCAGCATCCTGGGCAGCTCCAAAAACACCTTTCAAGCGCAAGGATGCTTCTGCAATTGAACCCAATGTGGAAATGTTAATTTCTTGATTATTCAATCGCTGCTCTGCTTCCTCTAAGGCCGTTTGTAATTTGTCAGCACGTTCTGTTTGAATAATAAGCAGTTCTAAAAGTTGATAGCGATTCAGTTTTTTTAACTCTTTCTCCGTCAAAGAAGACACCTCTTCTCATTATCTAATAACAAAAAAGTAAAGCCACCCAAGAGGTATGGTAAACCATATCTCTAAGATGGCTTTGGGGTCTTAATAAGGGTGCGGTAAAAAGGGTACAGTTAGTCTGTCTGTCTGTCTGTCCGTCAAGACATTGTACCGCACTGCCATTTAAATTGCAACCCCTTCCTTTGCATATTTGCATATAATTATAGATATTGCATTATAACACAAAAGTGTATATTTTTCAATGGTTTTCTTCATTTTTTTCAAAAAGTTTGGAATTGTTTTCGTGCTCATCAACAAGGGAAATTACAACCTTTCCTTGTTCCTTTGCATATTTTACAGTCTGCCAAGCACCGCCTTTTTCGTGCTCAATATAGCAGATAATCAAATCGGCACGGTCAACCATTTCACGGTTGCGAATTTGGATAGCGGATTTGGGATGTGCCACGGATGCGGCGTGGGAAATCTCTACATCGGTATAATAGTCGTGAAAGTAATTTTCGTTATTAAGATACTCAGCCGTGGGATACGGCAGCACCAATACAAGGGCGCTGTTATCGTCCCTATGATTTTTTCGTACGCGAAGCACCGAGGAAGACACGCATTGATCAAAGTCCCCATTGCGCCCAACCAAAAAATCCACGTACTCATTTTCGTCAATAATTTTCCGTATCTGTTCTTCCAGAAGGTTCTCTACCTTTATTATGTTGTCCACGTATCGGTGACCAAAAAACGCCACAGAATAAATCCTCATATCTTGCTCCTTATTAAAACGCCCACCGAACCGTTTGTGTCCGGTGGGCTATTCCAATGACGCAGCTATCTCATCATGCGTGTGTATAGCGGTCATTTAGAACTGTATTTCGCTTATACAAAGACTATAAGCACAGTTTTTGTTATAATAGATATCTATAGTATAGCACATTCGAGAAACAATATCAATAGTCTGTGGAATAATTGTTTCAATATTTATAGACTATTTATAGTGTAAAAAAGGATGGGCTAAAACTATGAGCGATATTGCAAAAGCTGTTGGACAGCGTATTAGAAACTACAGAACACAAAAGGGGCTGAGTCAAGAGAAGTTGGCTGAGCTTTCCGGTTGTCATCCGACCTACATTGGTCAACTTGAGCGTGGCGAAAAGAATGCAACACTTGAAAGCATCGAACGGATCACCGCTGCCCTTGGCATTACTCTTTCAAAGCTTTTTGAAAAGTTGGACGGTCATGAGAGTGACACAAAGGATATTCCGCTTGCCTGCTATGAGTTCCTTTCTGCTAAATCCAAAGACGAGCAGGAACAGCTTTATAAGATCTTGCTTGAAATGGACAAGTATAAAACAAACTAACAATGCAAATGCCGGTGACCAAAATTTTGGCCACCGGCACTTGATATATTCAATAGATTTTCGTTATGTAATAGTCCTTGTCAGGAGTGGAAGCACCATCCAGTTCGCGAAAACTGTAGAGCTTTCTGCCATCATTGATTGCAAGAATATCGTTCGTCAAATCCATATCCCACCAGGAACCGTTAAAATAGACTCGATTCCAGGTGTGCGGCTCTTTGGAACGATCATAAGGCGTACCATCAACCGCATAGCACGGAATGTTTTGACTGCGGCAAAATGCGGCGAACAAATGGGAAAAGTCAAAGCAAATACCTTGCTTGGTTTGCAGCGTCTTGCGAACATCGAAGTATTGGAAAAGTGGATAGCAGTCGTGGTCGTACTCAAAGTTGGATACGATCCAATCATAGAACGCTCGAACCTTTTCCTCGTCGCTTTTACAACCGGCACAAATTTCGTCAGCAAGTTCTTTTGTTTGGGTATCCCACAGGGTATCTCTGCCATTGGAAAGATACGGAGCTTCCGGTTTGTAGACGAAATTATATGAGAACAACAGCATTATAACGGTAAGTGCCGATACCGTCAAAATACAAATTTTCGTCAGCAGTTTATCTTTGCCGGAACTGCTATCGACAATACCAAAGTACATCATTTCTATAGCCGTAACAATAAACGTCAACATCGGCAGAAGCCTGCGGCAAGAAAGAGAACCGACTATACTCATTGCCATGACTAAAAATAGTACAATAAGCACGATTGCACGCATAGATGTTGACCGTGTTTTCAGGACGAAAAATAAGGTCGGCAACGCCGAGAGTAAATAGAACGTCAACAGCATAGGTGAAAGTACAAGAAAGTCTTTCAAATACACGCCCAACAGCAGATTGTATGCTGCCAGGACAAAAAAGAAAATAAGGCCGGATTTCGACTGCAATGTGATTGCAAATAATTTGGATATCTTCACGATAAGTCCTCAATTCATTTGTAAATTCACATTGCAACAGTTCGTTTCCCAAATCTAAAAACTAAAATTTTGATGATTCTTGCCCTTGATTTTGCCCTTATAATCTGTCCGGGCGAGGGTAAAACGGTGTAACACCGCATAGTGGGATGAAATGAGTTGTTTGCGGAAAATCCTTTATTTTCAATGGTTTTAGAGCATTTTACTGTGTGTTATGAATAAGCAATAACATCTCAAAAAATCTTGTTATTCAAATTCCAATTTGTAGAACGGAGGCGAAGAAATGAAAAAGAAAATACTTATCATATCTATTTGTGCTATCATTACTTTATCGTTAGCAATCGGCATATTTTGGTACTATCACCCAACTTACTATAAGTATAATGACCGCTTCATTATTGGTAATACAGCCGAACAAATAATTGAAGAATATGGTGAATTTTTTGTAGTGCGCCGTAACAAAGCAGGTAAAATGTCCTGTGGCGTATATAAAATTCGTGACAATACCCCCGAGCTGATTATGAGCTATGACAATTCCCTTTGGTATGAAATATATTTTGAGAACGGAATCGCTGTAAGTGTTAGGCTGCAAAGAGGCTGGTACGGAGGATAATCTCAATAGGAACAAATTCCAATATGTCGAACAGATGAAAACAGCCGCGGGCCATCAGGTCGGCGGCTGTTATTTTCGTCATGTTGGGGCGGCTTGGCTCTCCCGTTGGGAGAGCTGTCAGCGAAGCTGACTGAGAGGGCGTTTCAAGACCCTCTCCGCCCCAGTACGCGTACTGGGGCACCTCTCCCAGCGGGAGAGGCAAGAGGAACCCAAATGTAAACAAATCGTGTCTTGCTTGCATTTGACCGGCTGCCGTGATAAACTAAGTACA
>JAZOUU010000102.1:0-12273 GCA_045658365.1 Faecousia sp.
TGGTGACCCGTACGGGAATCGAACCCATGTTACCGCCGTGAAAGGGCGGTGTCTTAACCGCTTGACCAACGGGCCTGGTAGCGGCAATCTGATTCGAACAGATGACATACCGGGTATGAACCGGCTACTCTACCAACTGAGTTATGCCGCCATGGGTGGTCACAAGATTTCAGCGATTGCCGAAATCAGCTTTGTCATTATATATGAGAGATTTGTTTTTGTCAAGTAAAAAATCAAGTTTTTTTGGGTATGCTGTTTTTGGAGGGGTGATGATGAGAATTTGGCGAAAATGCGTGTTGTTTTATCTGGGTGGAACCGCATATATGATATTGGAATTTCTGTGGCGGGGGCGCAGTCACGGCAGCATGTTTGTGCTGGGCGGCCTGTGTTTCCTGTTGGTGGGGGCGCTGAATCGGTGCCTTAAAATTCCACTGGCTTTCCAGCTGATTCTCTCGGCCGTCTTGATTACCGGCTTGGAACTCATTACCGGATTGGCGGTGAACAGGGATTACACCGTTTGGGATTACCGGGGGATGCCGTACCATTATCTTGGGCAGGTTTGCCTGAATTATTCTCTGCTGTGGATTCCGGTCAGTATGGCGGCCATCCTGCTGTACCGATGGATAGAATCAAAGCTGAAGAAATGATAACGTCCGGGGGATTACCCCGGACGCAATTAAATTTATTTTTCCAGCGCCATGACCTTGTCAATGCGTCTTTGGTGGCGTTCGTTGTGAGAAAAGGGTGTGTCCAGCCAGGTATCCACAATCTGCAGGGCCAGCATTTCGCCTACCACACCGGCACCGATTGCCATCATGTTGGTATCGTTATGCTCCCGGGTCATCCGGGCGGTCATCAGATCAGACAGCAGCGCGCAGCGGATACCATTGACTTTATTGGCGGCGATGGATACGCCGATGCCGGTAGTACACAGCACGATGCCCCGTTCGCACTCGCCACTAGCGACAGCTTTGGCGGCGGCAGCGGCAAAATCCGGATAGTCGCAGGAATCCAAAGTGTGAGTGCCAAAGTCAACCACCTGGTGTCCCTTAGCCTGCAGGTGGGAAACCACCGTATTTTTCAGCGCCAGCGCGCCGTGATCGCAACCGATAGAAATTTTCATTTGTGTTACCTCCTATATTACGTAGCCGCCGTTGACAGGCAGTACCTGTCCGGTGACAAAATCGGCATTTGCCAGATATTCCATAGCCTGGGCCACATCCTGGGGAGTGCCGTTCCGGCCAACGGGGGTTTCTTCGGCCATCTGCGACAGGGTTTCCGGGGAGACGGATGCGCACATATCCGTCAAAATCACTCCGGGGCAAATACAGTTGACCCGGATGCCGCTGGGCCCCAGTTCCTGGGCCAAGGCTTTGGTCAGCGCGATCACCGCACCCTTGGTGGCAGAGTAGGCAGCTTCGCAGGATGCACCGGTTTGTCCCCACATGGAGGAAACGGTTATAATGCAGCCGGACTGTTTTTGCAGAAAGCTGGGGGTGGCGGCATTGACGCAATGGTAGATGCCCTTAACATTGACATCAAAACAGCGATCCCAATCCGCTTCCAGCATCTGACTCATAAGGCCGTAATGGCAGATGCCTGCATTACAGATCAAAAGATCCATATCGCCGATGCGCTGAAAGGCGGCCTGAACGGCAGCACCGTCCGCGACATCGCAGCAAATGGCGGTTGCGCCGGTTTTTTTGGACACGGCCTCGGCGGCGGCATGATTCTTTTCATAAAGGAAAAAGACCTTGTACCCCCGGGCGGAAAACAGTTCCACGGCGGCAGCGCCGATTCCCCGGGAGCCGCCGGTAATCACAGCGGTGGGCATGATGATTCAACCTTTCCATACATAGTGTGAAAAAGGCTGCTGCGGGGTGCAGCAGCCTAAAAGTCATCTTCTGCGGCTTTTGGTGCGGTGATCGGAATACTGCTTGATGGAGGAAATCTTGCTGTCGGATTCGGACATGAAGGCCTTCAATTTCTCTTCAAAAAGCTGATCAGCGGTCTTGGGCGCCGGCGGTGGCGTAGGGGCCATCCGGGCAGGCCGGCCTTGGGAAGCTGCAGCAGGAGCAGCACTGCGGAAATTGGTTCTGCTTGCCGGCTCTCTGACGGGCTTGGGCTCCAAACGCTTCATGGATAAATTGATTTTCCCGTTTTCCAAACCAATGACAACAACCTTTACATCCTGACCTTCGGTCAGGTGTTGGCGAATGTCGCTGACATAGGTATTGGCTACCTCAGAAATATGTACCATACCGGTTTTGTTTTCCGGCAGGGCAACAAATGCGCCGAAATTGGTAATGGTTTTTACTTTACCTTCAAAAATCGATCCGACGGTTAACTCCATAGTTTGCTTAGTTTCCTCCAAAATGTTGAAATAATATCAGCCGTTGGGCTGAAAGATCACAGAATCAGGATCCACCAGGCCCAGCTCCTCTTCGGCAATGCGGTCCACACTGTCCACAGAACCTAGGTCATCAATATAACCTTCCAGCTTTTTGTTTTCCTGTTCCAGCTGCTGGGCCTGATTCTGCAGAGCATCGGCCTGTGCCTGGGCGTTCAGCAGTCCTCCCCGCAGTGTCAGGAGCGTGGCCGTAGACAACACAATAGCGGATAGAACCACCACTTTGATCATCATGGGGGTGCGTCTGTAAACCAGTTGAATGTGGCGAAGGGGATGATTCCGGTTTGCCATGGCGATGTCCTCCTGTGTTCTTTCCGGAAAACGGAAGTTTGTTACACTTTATTGTACCCGATTTTTTTCCAGATGCAAATAGTTTTTTTGTAAAAATAGAGATTTTTTTAAAAATTTTACGAATTATCCGGATCGGGAAGCCAAAAAAGGAGAATATCGCATCCCAAAAGATGGAAAATAGCGGCTGCAAAAGCTTTCCAAACGTTCGATTCCAGACAAAACCTCCTGCGGCAAATCCTGCCCAATAGCCCAATCGCAGAGCCCCGTCACAGATCCGAAAGCTGAAGAACAGCCAGGTAAACAGCACCGCAGCGACGAACAGACCGTCGGCAATTTGCGTCATCCTGCGCCGAAGGGGGCGCAGAAATCCGTATACCAATCCCAATCCGGCCCCCAGCAGGCAGGCGCAGGCCAGATAGATCCCGGCCAGCTTTGGCGGCGTCATCCAAACAGGCGGCCGACCCAATTGCCGCGGGAACGGGGTTCTTCGTAGATCAGTGCGGAGACGGTGCCTTCTACAGCCACCTGTCCACCTTCCGAAGATAAGGTTTTTAATTGCAAGTCTTTGCCTTGAACGGTCAAAGTTCCCAGCTCGGTATGCAGAATAACGGTTGTATCGTCAAAACTGACCACCTCTGAAACACCGGTCATAGAAAGTTGCCGGCGTTCGTTCAAGGTCAGCTTGTGGGGCAGCGCGATTCGATCCTCACCCATGGCAATCCCTCCTCGGAAAATCCTATGTCTGCCGGCAGTTCACTATGACTGAGGATTGATGAGGATTGCTGTGAGAAGGGTGGCAGAGGGGGAGTTTTCCTTGACTTTCCTTAGGGAATCGTCTATAATTACATATCATTATAAGCGCAGAAAATCACGTCTAGAAAGGGGATTGCAATATGATGAGCAAATACAAATATTTTGGACAGCCCATGCATATCCACTCCTGCTATCAGCCTGGTGGCAGCATGGAAGGACAGATCTACCATGTGGCAAAATTGGGCATGCAGTATACCTGGTTTACCGATCACGATAACCGAATTGCAGGCATACAGGATCAGATTGAAAGATTTGACTTTGAACAAAAAGAGCTCTACGGCGAGGATGAAAAAGGACTGCTGCAGGGTTTTAAGCCCCGTGAGGACGGAGAAATTGAAGCCCAATTGACCAAGGAAGATTGCTTCTGCGGCAGCCAGTGTCTGAAGCTTACGTCAACAGCAAAGGACGGTGGATGGTACGGCGGCAGAGTCGCGTTTTCAGCCAGCGGTAAACGTCACAGCGGTTCGCTGCTGATGGGCGTTACCATGAAAATCGCGGCCAAGGCAGACTGGAATGAAAATACCAGAGTAATTTTTGATATACAGTTGTCGGAACGTCCTCCGGAATGGGAATGTGCCCATGTGCAGTATGTCATTGGCAGCTTAGAGGGGTTGGGCAACCAGCCTCATACGTTGGTGATCCCCCTGCAGCCGGTTGAGGGCTGGCACAGCTATACCCTGAATCTTTCGGAAGATGTGCTGTCTGCTGAAGCCGTACAGCAGTCGGTGGGAGGACTGGATAATGCCCTTTCCACCTTCTCAATATACTTACAGTCTAAGAGCGGTACGGCACAGGCCTGGTTTGATGAATTGATCATCGACAGACAAATCAGAGGGCAGGCGGTGCGCGAAAAGCAGCAGCAGGTTGCCAACGAGTTGGGTGCCAAGTATGGTGTGACACCATTTGTCGGGACAGAGATCTCCTCTGCCGGCGATATGCATAAAAACTGCTTCTCTACCAAGGTGCCCATCATTCCTTACTATGAATATCCGGATTTCCACCTCACCCACGAGGAAGGAATTGCCTGGGTGAAGGACCACAGCGGCATTTTTGCCCTGAACCACCCCTTTGAGTACTTTAAGAGAGCGGATTTGTCGGACGGTGATTTGGAGGGGCGGCTGGACCACCTGGCAAACTATTTTATTGAAAACAAGGGCTGGGGCGCAACGCTGATAGAGGTGGGCTTCCCCATTGGTCGGTACGGATTTGAAATGTCCTATTTTACCCGGTTGTGGGACAAAATGACTAAGGCGGGGATTTTCCTTACCGGCTATGGCTGCAGTGACAGCCACTCCAATACATGGGGCTGGTACTCCCTGAATAATTTTGCTACCTGGATCGGCGTCCCTCAGGAGGAAGCAGAACCGGTTAGTGAGGATGCCTTTGTTCTGGGCATGAAGCAGGGCCGGGCGTACTGCGGTGATCCGGTATTTATTCACGGTCAGGCAGAACTGAAAACCGATACCGGACTGTACATGGGCGATGTCCTTGTGACAGACAATGCCGAGCAGACCCATGAAGTAACATTTACTTATGATCAGGCCCAAAAGGGTTGGAAGTTCCGGTTGATTGAAAACGGAGAGGTTGTGGCAGAGAAACAGGTGGAGGCAGAGGCGTTTGCTTTTACTTATACCATGAAGCCCAACTGCCAAATTCATTTTATCAGAGCGGAAATGTATAATGAAGAAGGCAGATGCGTCCTGCTGACGAACCCCATTTTTGTCAATCGAAAGGATTTGGGAGAGGTTGCAGTTCCCAAGGAAAGGCTGGTCGTAGGCTGATATGAAGATTTATGTTACAAGACATGGGCAGGTTGCTACGACGGCAGAATATATTAACGGAGACGTGGGCCTGCCGAAGGGAGAGGTTTTTCTGTCCGCTATGGGAAGAGAACAGGCGACCCGGTTGGGAAAGGCCCTGGCAAAGGAGAACTTTCACGGTGTAATTTATTCGTCTCCCCTCCTGCGGACCATGGAAACGGCAGAATTGATCGCCAAGGAAACGGGATCTGTGATCTATCCAACGCCCTGGATGCACGAAATCTTTCCGGATCCAGCCAGCTTGGAAGTTTATGAAGGTTGTAATTTGGAGCAGTTAAGGGGATATTTTTCCCATATTGCTTCGGATGCTGCCTTGGTGCATCCCTGGTGGCCCAAACAGGTGGAGGTTCATGATGATGTTCAGAAACGGGTCGTAGCTGGCATTGAAGAGCTGCTGAAACGCCGGGATACGGATGAAGAATACCTTCTGGTGGGCCACGGTGCATCTACGGGTGTTGCAAATTACTACCTGAATCTGAGAAGAAGCGGTACACTGTGGAACTGCTGCCTAGGCAGATATGATACCAAGCACCCGGAAACAAAAATAGGAAAATATGTGGGTTTTCTACCCGGGGATATGGTCAGCGCCAATAAGACCATGGCTATGGAAATGACCTTTGAGGAGGGGCATTTGCGTCCGTACAATGTGGAAATCCCGGAGCCGCTGCTGCAGATGAAAGACCGAAAGGGCGGCAAGGTACTGCACATCGGGAATACCCATTCCGGATTCTATCCGTTCTATCAGCATTTGATTAAGATGGTGCAGCCGGATGTGATCATCCATACCGGAGACATGGCAGATGAGATTAAGGCTGGATGCAATCCTGAGGCAAGAGAAAAGTATTTGGAAAGGATCTCTGGACTTCTTGAGATTTTGAAGGATTCCGGAAGCAAGGTATACTGGGTTCCCGGGAACAACGATTTGCCGGAGGAAGTGGCGAAAATGGCGCCGTTCCTGCAGATTTTGCAGCCCAATGCGATACTGGAGCTGGAAGGACAGCGCATCTGTGTGGCCCATGCCAGAGATCAGATCGAGGCGGATGCGGATATTTATCTGTACGGTCACGAAGGGTGTGCAAAGTCCTTAGGAGAGGATTTTGGAGAAGGTCAGCGTTGGTATCTTAACAGTGCCTTGGGAGAATACGTGCTTTTGCTGCCTGAAAAGAAGCTTTACAGTATGGAACATCCGGATTAAGGAGATTCTCGAGATGAAAATCTATATTACCAAACATGGCCAAGCCCAGGACGTCGGGGAAAATGCGCCGTTGTCAGTACTGGGCAGGGAACAGGTTGCCCTCCTGGGCGACAAACTGAAACGTTCAAAGTTTCAAGGGAAAATCTATGCTTCCCCCGCCAAGTGCGCCATGGAAACCGCAGAAGCGGTAGCCAGAGAAACCGGTGCGGAGATCTGTCCCGCGCCCTGGATGCGGGGGAGCGATGGGGATGCTGTGGAAGTCCAGGTGAATGCCGCTCTGGATGAGTTGCTGACCCGGACGGAAACAGAGGATGAGTGCCTGCTAATCGGAAACAGCGCTTCTGTGTTAGCTGTGGCGAGCCGCCTGAATTTGAAATGCTCCCATCCGTGGAACTGCTGCTTGGGGAGATATGATTCGCTGCAGCCCAAGTTTAATCACTATCGGGATATCGGTTTTTTGCCGGGGCATTTGGTCAGCGATGATGCGATAATGGCAATGGACAAGGAATTTGATGCAGACTGCACCAATCCTTACGGGATAGAAATTCCTGCCCAGCTGCGCCATGAAGAGGGACTAAAAATTCTCCACATCGGAGATACCCATTCGGCCTATTATCCGTTTTGCAGACAAATTATCCGCTTGATTCAACCCGATGTCATTATTCATACCGGAGATTCGGCGGATGAGATAAAGGTGGGGCGGATCGACGGAACGCAGGAATCCTATCTGGAGAAAGTCCGGACTTTGATGGACATTCTGAAGGAATCCGGCAGTACGGTTTACTGGAATACGGGAAACAATGATTTGCCGGAGGAAGTTTCAAAAATAGCGACTTTTGCCCACATCGTGGAGCCGGATACCGTTGTGCAGATCGGCGGACAGAATATCTGCCTTACCCATTCCCGAGAACAGATTACCAAAGAAGCGGACATGTATTTGTATGGACATGGCCTCCGGGCGCCGACTTTTGAAGAGGAATTTGGGACAACCTGGCATCTGAACTGTGAATGGAGTTTTTATGTTTGCGTGCTGCCCCAAAAGAAATTGTACCGGATTCAAAGACCGGATTAAAAACAAATAAATAGAAAGCGGTAAGTCGAAATGACTTACCGCTTTTAACGTTTATAAGGAGCGCAGGAACTGTTCCAGACGGTCAAGACCGGTTTGCAGCAGGGGGTCTCCGCAGCAATAGGAAATCCGGATGTGTCCCGGGCAGCCGAAGCAGCTTCCCGGTACGGCGGCTACCTTTGCCTCCTGAATCATGCGGGTGCAGAATTCTTCATCGGGCAGACCGTAGGAAGAAATATCGGGGAAGACATAGAAGGCGCCTTCTGGCTGAGGATAGGCAAGACCCATCCGGGAGAGCCTGCTGCAGACATATTCCCGGCGGTGGGCATAGGTATCTGCCATTTCCTGGGGGCTCACAGAAAGAGCGGTGATGCAGGCGTCCTGCAGGAAGGTGGGAATGGAAGCAACTTCTGCTGCATGGAGCAGTAAAAGTCGCTGCATGATGTCTTCCGGGCCGATCAGATAGCCGACCCGCCAGCCGGTCATGGCGTAGGGCTTGGAGAAGCTCTGGCACAGCAGACACTGGTCTTTCAGATCCGCATCCAGCGTCAGGTCCGGGCGGGGTGCGCTGAGCCGATCATACACATTGTCACAAATTACAAAAATGGGTTTTCCCAACACGGCCTGCTTTACGGCGGCCAGAGAGTTTTCCGTCAGGACAGTGCCGGTGGGGTTATGGGGAGAATTGAGAATAATGGCTTTGGTTTTGGGCGTCATGACCCGGGATAAGGCTTCGGGTGTAATCTGAAAATCTGTCTCTTTCAGATTCAGGGCAACCGGTGTGCCGCCGGCTATAGCAGTAATGGTTTCATACAGAGAGAAGGCGGGGGTGGGGATAATCACCTCGTCGCCGGGGTTCAAAATGCCCAAAAGCGCTGTGAACAGAGCGCCGGTGGCGCCGGCGGTGATGAGCACCTGCTCAGGGGCACAGTCCATTCCCCGGCTGTTTTCATAGGCGGCGATTTCTGTCCGCAGGGCATCCACACCCTGGTTGGGGGCATAATGGGTGCGGTCGGCATTCAAGGCGGCAAGGGCTGCGGCCTTAATGGACTCGGGAGTGGCAAAGTCCGGCTCCCCGATGGTTAACATAACACAACCCGGGACAGTTTTTGCCAGATTGGTATATTTGCGGATGCCACTGCGCTGCAGGGGCATCAAATGTTCGTTTAGTGGAATCATTGGAAGTGTTCCGCCAGATGTTCAAAGAAATCGGCGCCTTTCAACAGAATGGTTTCATCAAAATCAAAGCAGTCGGCGTGAAGGGGCTGGGTATCGCCGAGGCCGAGGAAGAAGAAAATGCCCGGCAGTTTCTTTTGGTAAAAGGCAAAATCCTCACTGGTCATGCTGGGATCATTAAGGGGGTGTACTTCTGCAATGGCTACCACCTTTCGGTACAGCTCCGGAGGATTGATGACAGCGGGATATCCGTCGGTGCCGCTGACTTTCACAGCGCAGCCGGTTTCCGCTTCGATTTGAGAAGCGATGGTGTCCAGACCTTGTCGGAGAGTGTCAAACGCATCATCCTGGAATGCCCGTAAGCTGCCCTCCAGACGGGTATGGGCGGACAGAGCATTCCGAACCGTGCCGCTTTGCATGTACCCGAATTTTAACAGACGATAAATGTGCTTGGGGAGGGCGGCTTCCATGTCCGTAGCCCGGCGGTAGAATTCCACGGCGGCGGCCAGGGCATCCAGACCTTCGGAGGCTTTGCTGATATGGGCGGATTTTCCGTAAATATCCACATTGATTTCGCTGGAGCGACTCATGAGTTCCTGCTCCCGGCTGAACATTTGTCCTGCCGGCTTGCCGGGCCACAGATGCAGACCGAAAATGGCTTCCACAGCGTAGGTTTCAAATATGTCTGTTTCACAGAGGAAACGGGCGCCGCCGGGAGTTTCTTCCCCAGGCTGGAATACCAGAAGCACATTATGGGGGAGGAATTTCTTTCGGGAAAGACGCCGGGCCAGTTCCAGCAAGATGGCCATGTGGCCGTCATGACCGCAGGCATGCATCTGCCCCGGATGGGTGGAAATATAATCCGTACAGTTTTTTTCGGCAACAGGAAGACCGTCGCAATCCGCCCGGAAAGCGATGGCGGTGGGCTGCCCAAAGTCAAAAAAGGCGCACAGGGCGTTTTCCATGGGAGTAAACACCCGGCAACCCAAAGGCAACAGGGATTCTGACAGATATGCCATTGTTTTCGGCAGATCCATCCCAAGCTCCGGAATCCGGTGCAGGTTCCGGCGATCTTCAATAATTCCCACGGCAAGTCCCTCCTGTGTTTTGATTGAATGTATTATAGACTATTTTTTTACAAGTGTCAATTTACGGCTTGTGTTTTTCAGAAAAAGGTGGTAGGATGATAAAAACGACCTTAAAGGAGAGAAATCATGAACGCACAGGAGATTATCGAATATATCCGCACTTCTGAGAAAAAGACACCGGTGAAGGTGTATCTGTGGGGCGGTGAAAAAGTGGAGTTTCCCAACTGCCGGGTATTTCCTGCGGATCAAGGCTGCAAAATCGTTTTCGGCGATTGGAAAGATGTCGCTCCTGTTTTGCAGACCAATGAATTCGACCATGTGGAAATCGAGAACGGCTGCCGGAATTCTGCCATTCCTATGCTGGATCTCAAGGATATTCCTGCCCGGATTGAGCCCGGCGCTGTGATTCGGGAGCAGGTGGAGATCGGTAAAAATGCGGTAATCATGATGGGCGCTATTATCAACATCGGCGCCATCATTGGAGAGGGTACTATGATCGACATGGGCGCTGTTCTGGGCGGCCGGGCAACGGTGGGCAAGAACTGTCACGTGGGCGCGGGCGCTGTGCTGGCTGGCGTGATCGAACCGGCATCTGCCACCCCGGTGATCGTAGAAGACAATGTGCTCATCGGGGCCAATGCGGTGGTGATCGAGGGTTGCCGTATCGGACATGATGCCGTAGTGGCTGCCGGCGCTGTGGTGGTGGGCGATGTAGAGCCCAATACGGTTGTGGCAGGCTGCCCTGCCAGAGTCATTAAGGTGAAGGATGAAAAGACCGCATCCAAAACTGCCTTGGTGGACGCGCTGCGGGAGCTGTAAAAAGAATATATAACTCGTCCCTTTTGCACCTTTTTTTGCCAAGAGAATACCATGGAATGAGCGGTAAAGCCGCTTAAAAACAATTTGGAGGTATTCTTTATGTGTGGCAATAACTGTTTTGGTGGAAATAACTGCTGGTGGATCATCATCCTGGTTCTGTTGTTCTGCTGCTGCGGCAACAATGGCAACGACAACAACGGCTGCGGCTGCTGCTAAGTCAATGAAATAGGGCGCCCATTTGGGCGCCCTTATTTTTTGTTCTCTTATTAACCGCCGTTTCCAAAGAAATTATCCCACCAATTGGGGGTGTTGTTGTCATTGGATGGGGACTGGTTGGAAGAAGGGGTTTCGGAAGATGTGGGCTGTGTGGTCCGGGGCTTTTCTGCCAGGGTGATGGTCAGCTCCACCAGCTTGCGTCCCCGAAGGACAGTGACGGTGGTGGTGTCGCCTACCTTGAAATTCTTCAGAGCCTTGGTGAGGTATTCCACGGAGGTAACCTGATGATCGCCAAGAGCCATGATAATATCGCCGGCCCGGATGCCTGCGGCATAAGCGCTGCCGTCGGATTCTACACTGACGACATATGCGCCGACCCCGGAATTCCGGTTGTCTACGGAAACACCCATATAGGGAGTGGAAACATAGCCGTTTTCCTTGATCTGCTGGATCTTTTCCGTTACATCGTCAATGGGAATGGCAAAGCCAATGCCCTCGATGCTGGCACCGCTGGAGGTGGAGCCGGAGTATTTTGCGGTAATGATACCCACCACTTCGCCCTTCATGTTAAAGAGAGGGCCACCGGAGTTTCCGGCATTGATGGCAGCGTCGGTCTGCAGCATGTTGATAATAGTGCCGTCGGTGGTGACGTCCCGCTCCTTGGCACTGATATATCCCACGGTTAGGGTGGAGGTCAGCTCGCCCAAGGGATTGCCGATGGCGACCACCTGATCGCCTACAATCAGATCATCGCTGCTGCCAAGGGTTACGCAAGGAAGATCCTGCGCCTCGATACGAATCAGAGCAATATCGTTTCGGTCGTCAAAGCCCACGGGAACAGCCGGATACTCAGTACCGTCACCGGTAGTGACGGTTAGGCTTGTGGCATTTTCCACCACGTGATAGTTGGTGAGAATATAGCCATCCGCAGAGAGGATAAAGCCGGAGCCGGAAGAAGATCCGGTTGTGGAGGTTGCCACAATGGCTACGACACTATCGACACAGTTGGCATAAACCTGGCCCGGAGTCATTCCTCCGTCCACGCCGGTATTTGGGCTGCCGGAAATGGAATTGCCGTTTCCGGTGTATGAATTATCTTTAATCTGCTCCTGCAGGCCCACGATTTGATCATACAGATAGTTCAGCGCCTGGATCGTTTGCGTATTCCGGTATTGCCAGATTTCGTTGACACAAAAAGCGGTGATACCGCAGCTTCCGGCTATCAGAACAATGGCCAAAAGGCAAGGAAGAAGGATTTTCCAAACCTTTTTACCGCGCTTTTTTGGGGGCTTTTCAATCGTTTCCATGGGCTTCTCGCAGGAAGATTCGCACTCCTGGGGGATCACTTCCTCCTGGGTCTCGGCCAAGGGAGAAGT
>JAZOUU010000103.1:0-81737 GCA_045658365.1 Faecousia sp.
AAACCTTGGCTTTGAGGAAGGAACGCAAATAACCAAAATCAAGAACCGAGTTGAAACCTCCGAGAATCTTAGCGGTATACGTGGCGTGTATATGGATCGAAAGACTGGCAAGTATAGGGCAAGATTGAAGTTCCAAGGTAAACAATATGATCTTGGTAGCTATACGCACTTGGAAGATGCCATAAAAGCACGCAGAAGAGGGGAGGAAGAGATATTTGACTCGTTTCTCTCGCGAATACCGTCTCTCCCTGGCAGTGGTGATGCATAAGATTTCTTTGTGCGAAAGGAAAGAAAAATCAGTGAACAAAACGATAAAAAAAGCGTGGAATTGGGTAAGCGGTGTGCTTGTGGTCGTTGTGGCTCTTCTGGCAATCGCTTTGGTGGGTGTTCGGTTGGTAGGCTTACAACCTTTCGTGGTGCTGTCCGGGAGCATGGAGCCTGAGTACCATGTAGGCTCACTGATCTATGTCAAGAGTGTAGATTACAAGACCCTCCAGGTCGGCGATGATATTACCTACATGCTGGATAAGGACACTGTGGTAACCCATCGGATCATAGAGGTTCTGGTGGATGAGGAAGATCCCGAAACCCTTCGCTATTTCACGCAGGGCATAGCTAATGAGGTGCCTGACGCGACCTCCGTACATTATAAGAACATCATCGGCAAGCCGGTGTTCACCATTCCCTATTTGGGATATGTGTCCAACTATATTCAGAATCCTCCCGGAATGTATGTAGCTATTGCAGCCGGTGCGATTTTGATCCTTCTGGTGTTCCTACCGGATCTGTTTGAGGACGATAAGAAGAAAAAAGCAACCAAGGATGAAGATGTAATGGAAGTCTAAAAAGCAACCATCAGTATGATTACTGAGAAAGCAAAAATGGGAAGATACACGCTTATGCGTGATGAAATATAATTCTTCAAAACTGAAAACGAAAGGACGAATTTTTATGAAAAAGGCAAAAAATGCCCTGCTGCTGGCACTGTGCGCAGTGCTGTTGGTAGGCGCAACCATCGCCGGCACTGTGGCCTACCTGACCTCTCAGGATGTTGTTACCAACACCTTCACCGTTGGTAATGTGACCATCGAGCTGAAGGAAAAAGAAATGAATCCCGAGACTGGTGAACTGGTTAAGGATGGCGGTCTGGTGGATGCAATTGAGGAGATTAAGATTGTTCCCAATCGTACCATCTCCAAGCAGCCTGTTGTGATTGTCAATGATGGCAGCGAAGATTGCTGGCTGTTCGTCAAGGTTGAGGGCGAGCTCCTGGAAGGTGGTTTCTTCGCAGTTAACGAGAACTGGGAGGCAGTTGATGGTCAGACTAACTGGTATCGTTATACGGCAAACGAAGGTAGGGCTGTTGCCAATGCTGAGGGCTATCAGGTGTTTAACAGCTTTACTTTCGAGAATCTGACTAATGAGCAGGTAACTGCGTTGAACGATGAAACTATCAAAGTCACCGCTTATGCGGTTCAGTATGAGCTGGTTGACCAGGATGAAGCCCTTACTGCTGCGCAGGGCATGGTCACCCCCGCTAATTAACCCCATATTCCCCGGAGTGTTCTCCGAGAAATAACTTGTTTCCCTATTACGTAAGAAAGGAGGAAACACAAATGTACGAAAAGAAAAACAAGACGCTGAAAGTGCTTGTGGCTGTTCTGAGCGTGATCTTGGTTATGTGCCTGACCGTTGCCGGCACGCTGGCTTATCTGCAGGATAAGACCGAGACTGTTATCAACACCTTTACTTCCAGCGATGTGTCCATCACCCTGACGGAGACCAAGCCTGCCAACAAGACCGCCAAGATGGTTCCCGGTGCTGATATCGAAAAGGACCCCAAGGTGAATGTACGGGATGGCAGCGAAGATTGCTACGTGTATGTGAAGATCGAGAAGTCTGCAAACTTCGATACTTACATGACCTATGAAGTTGATACTACTGTTTGGACCCAGGTTGAAACTGGTGGCAACTATGTTGTCTATGGTCGCGAAGCAACTGCAAATAAGAGCTATGATATCCTGAAAGACAACAAGGTTAGCGTTAACCCCACCGTCACCAAGGCAGATATGCAGCTGATTGACGGTGTTATCGTTGATGGTGTTACCGAACTGTCTGCCCCCACACTGACCTTTACCGCTTACGCAATCCAGAGGACTGAGTTGGAGTCTGATGGTGCTGCAGTCAACGATGTTATTACTGCATGGGATCTGGTCACAAAGTAATCCCAGCATAAAACCCGAAAGGAAGTAAATTGTATGAAGAAAAGAATTTTGACCGTCGCTCTGGTTATTGCTCTGCTGGCAACCTGCATTGGCGGCGCTACCTTGGCTTATCTGACTGATACTGAGGCAAAGACAAATGTCTTTACTGTTGGTAAAGTTGACATTACTCTGTACGAATCTATCCTGCACCGTGATAACGACGGCGCAACCGACGAGCAGATCATTGCTGATGCTGACAACTACGATTCCTATCTGGTAACCGCAGGCAAGGACATGGTTCCCGGCCGTTGGGTCAAGAAGGCTCCTTATGTTAAGAATACCGGCAAAAACGCTTGCTATGTCCGTGTCATCGTCGAGCAGTCTGATGCCATGTGGCAAACCACCTCTATGATGGAGTACACCACCGCACAGCTCGTGGGTGCGATCGTTAAATCCGAGCCTATTAAGAACGCTGCTGGCAACTGGGTCATCGTTTATACCTATACCCAGCCTCTGCAGCCCGGCGAGATGACTTACTACGCTCCCATTTGGCAGTTCCAGATCCCTACCACTTTGGACAATGCTGATTTGGTCAACTGGGTAGCGGAAGAGAACGTCATTGTCACAGCTGAGGCTATCCAGACTGAAGGCTTTGCTGGCTATGAGGCTGCATGGGAAGCTTTCGATGCACAAAAGAACGCTCAATAATGAATCCCTGTTAAATAACCGTACCTCTACTATGTTAACGAAAGGAAATGAAATCAAATGAAAAAGAAGATCGTAGCATTTACCTTGGTGATTGCTATGCTGGCCATCGCCATCGTTGGTGGTACTCTGGCATACTTCACCGACACTGATGCTGAAACCAATGTATTCACCACTGGCAATGTTGCCATTGATTTGATTGAGAAATTTGATGAAGAGAATGCAAAGCTGATGCCCGGCGCTCAGAATGCTATCACAAAGGAAGTAACCGTAAAGAACACCGGTTCCGAAACTGCCTACGTGCGTGTGCATGTTGCTTTCCCCGCTATTCTGGACAGCGGCACGCCTGAACTGGCTGCTTACAAGAACACTCTGCACTGGAACTTCACCAAGGAGTCCGTGCAGGAGGGTCAGTGGAGCCAGCTGCAGAACAAGGATCAGGTCGGTTCTAACGCTAACTACCCCAACTGGCCTGGTAACGGTGGTACTTACAACACTTACACCACCGAAGTGGACGGCATTACTTATAACGTCTACGTAATCACCTACGAAACTGCGCTGGCTTCCGGCGAAACCACCGAGACTCCTGCTATCAGCAAGGTGTATCTGGATGCTGCTGTCACCAATGAGCAGATGACCGGTATTCTTGCCCAACTTAAAAACGATATTAAGGTTCTGGTCTTCGCAGAAGGCGGTCAGAAAGCTGGCTTCACTGATGCTTACACTGCACTGAACACCCAGTTCGGCGATCCCATGGCCGCAGGCTATGTATCTCCCTGGAATAAGTAAGGTGTAATCTTCCTCTTTTCGGCCTGTCCCCCTTTTTCGGTTTTGTGGGGGGCAGGCTATATGAGAGTACCCGAAGGATCGTCTTCGGATATTCTCATATGGCTTGTGAAGGTCTGTTGATTCCTGTTTTATACTATTCTCTCCGAGGTGGTTCTAATGAAGAAAAAACTGTGTGTGATAGCCGTATTGGTTAGCTGCCTGGCAATTGCAGCCTATGGCACTTCTGCGTATTTTACTTATGAAGAGACCGCAACCAATGTGATTACATCCGGCAGCATTAAAGTAGAGCTGCAGGAATGGTCAGATACCAGCAACGGGCTGGTGCCATTCGAAGATATTGACGGCGTGCTGCCGGGCACGGAAGTTTCAAAGATTGTCCAAGTCAAGAACATTGGAGGGCAGGCGGCATGGATCCGGGTATCTGCTGAAAAGACCATTCAGCTCGCGGAAGGCGTAGATGGTGATGTAGATCTTTCCCTAATTTCTTACGACCTAAATGCCGATTTTTGGACTGAAAAGGATGGTTTTTACTATTATAACACCATTCTTCAACCAAATGAAGTAACAGAGCCTTTGTTTACGAAAGTTATTTTTTCCGCAACGATGAGCAACATGTACCAAAACAGCAAAGCGGTTATTGATGTAACTGCACAGGCCACACAGGTAGCCAATAATGGCACCTGCGCCCTGGATGCCGCAGGCTGGCCTAATACACAGTAAGGAGGCATGAGAAATGAAACTGAAATTGAAGAAAAGAGTATTTTCAATGCTCCTGGCCCTGGCAATCATCTTGAGTATTCTGCCGCCGAATACCTTTAGTATCTTTGCGGTTGAAACCGATGACACCTCTTCTTCTGATTATGGTTCTTATATTGGCAACACGGCGGAGTTTGTTGTTGGTTATGACAACTATCCAATATCCGACAATCCAGTGGCTGTAAATAATCCTTGGGGGACAGATTGCGAACAACTTATTCGCAGCGAAATACCGAATAATCTACTGATGGTGATCGTTGATTATTACTGTAATTCCCAAAGTGGTGATTTGTGGTATAAAGTCCAAGCGGCACCGGGCCACGAACTACCCGAAAAGCTGCACAGCAATCCCTGGGTGTTTCAGGTTAATATGGTGTCCTCAATGGGTGAGTCGCTGAACATTCATAAGAGCGGCACAAACATTATCCTTGATTCTAACGATAACGTTATTGATTTGTCGGAAGGCGTAGATATGCCAAAATTTGGCAAAATCTCCTTGAGTGCTCAATCTACACTACAAGGTTCCGTTTCTTATCAGTGGCAGATCTGCTATGATCGGTCAAAGGATTTGTGGGTCGATATCTACGGTGAAGACTCTAAGACCGTTAATATCTCCTATGGTATGGTCGCAACCCTTCTCAACGACGAGGGTGTTGTAAACATCCGTTGCAAGTCTCAAGCGGGAAGTAGGATTTTGTACAGTAATGTTCTTCCCGTAACCTTTGTGGAATCCGATCTCAAGGAACCCGAGATTGAAATCGCGCAGGACATCACCACTTCTGCGGGCGAGAATGTAGTCGTAACCGTTTCCGGTAATCTTCCCAAAGATGCTGAGTTAGACCTCGAAGATGCAAGCGGCACCGAGGTTAACGGTGTTGAATCATTCGAGATTGCGATTGCTCTTGATGTTAAGATCAAAAATAATGACGTAGAATGGCAGCCCGCTGAGGGTGAAACCGTTACCGTATCGATTCCCGCAGCCCAAATAGGCTTGGAAAACGGTGACTACTTCACCGTATATCACCTTCACAATGGTAAAACCGAGCTTCTTGGCCCCTTCGTGGTTGCTGACGGATTTGCGACTTTTGAAATTGACGGATTCTCCGTTGTCGTGATCTCCACCAACTACGGCGCAGCCCTTGGTGCAACGGCTGAGATTAGCCAGGATCTGTTAATGCTTTATCCCGAACCCATGAGTCTCAATGCTAACATGGCGTTCAAAACCAATCTGCCCGAAAAGCTCATTATCACCGATTACTATTTCGATGCCGGCAATGCAAGATTGCTCTATAAGATCGATGCCGCTCCCGGTTATACTTGGCCCGAAGAGCTTGCACACGCACATTGGTGCAAGTCTACTGACCTTATCGGTATCAATGTCGATGGCACCGCCGGTGTCTTCGATGCCAACGGCGATCCCGTTATCAATGCATCGGTTACTCCTTCTGCAGGAGTGGTTGTTTCTGCAATTACTTCTCTGCAGAGCGCAGATATCACATACAAATGGCAGATCTGCTACGACACCGAAAACGATCTGTGGGTAAACATCTCCGGCGAAAACGATGCGGATATTACCATCGTAGCAGGCATGGTCATCAGCATGAAGGATGAAAACGATCAGGTTAAGGTTCGTTGCGTGACTTCTGCAGGCAGCAAGACGGTGATTACCGAGCCTATTATCATTACCCTTTTGGAACCCAAGCCCGGAAACGATACGGTGGACGTTCTGGTTGACGGCGAAGTTGCAGAAAATATGAATATTTCGGCTTCTGATTTGGAGTCTTTCAACTCTACGCTTTCCGCCAATACTACTCTCGCCGGAGATCTGACTTACTCTTGGGAAGTGCTCTTTGACAAAACATACGATATGTGGTGGTTGCAGGGACAGTCTGCCACCTTCAAGCCAGTATTTGATCCGTATAAGGATGGAACGTATCTCGATTCGAATTTTATCCATGCGGTAGATGCTACGACATCTGAAATTTACATTCGTCTGACTGTCTCGGATGGCACCAATATGGTCAGAAACACCTTTGTTATCACTGTGAATAACGAAGTGTCCGCTGTTGCATCCTACAGATCAAGGCCTAGAAATGTCGTTGCTTTGGCTGACGCTTCAGATGGTACGACCGGTAGTGGCGATACTACGATCTATAAAATTGAGATCAATTATCTCTACTATCACAATACGCAGATCGCAGCTCCTGCCTATACTTCATCTGTTGGATCTACGACCCAGTTGACAGACCCCGTAGTATTCCCCACCGTTATGGGCTATCTGCCTTACGTGATGAATGAGAACGGCACTTTCGTCCGTATGGATGAATGGAAGTTTGAGGGCTACCTGACCGAAGACTTTGAACTGAACGTATTCTATCAGCCCACGAATGTTTCGTATACCGTCAATATTTATACACAGAATGCGGAGGATGATAACTATCAGCTTCTGATGACGAGAACCATGTATGCTCTGACCGGAACCGTGATCGATGCGATTTCTATGCCTCTTCCCGGTTATTATCAGACGAAGATGACCACTACTACGGCATCCGTAGCGGCAGACGGCAGTACGGTATTCAATCTGTATTATGACCGAATCTACTATCTGATGAAGTTTGACCTGGACGGCGGTTACGGTGTACAGCCTATCTTTGCCCGTCACGGTGTGAAGCTGGATATTCCGAGTCCCACTAAGGCAGGCTACACCTTCGTTGGTTGGGATGATATCACCTCCGGTTCCGGCGACGGCATTGCTGACACTCTTCCTGACACAATGCCTGTAAACGGCAAGACCTATAAGGCGATTTGGAAGGCTGCCGAAAACGCCAAGGTGACCATCGTATACTGGGGCGAGAATCCCAATGACGATGGATATTCCTACAAGGAATCCGTTGAGATTTATGCCAAGGTTGGCTCTACGTTGACTTTTGGCACAAATCAAATGGTTTGTACCTTAACGAATCATACCCATAATAACAATTGCGAAACGACGTGTAATCAAGAAGGGCATACACATACTGATACATGCTATGGCAATTGTACACACAAGCATTCATCAGAGTGTTACAATGTAACTGTTGGCAATAACTCTGCTACCCTTACTGCGGTAACAAATACCGACACTATTACTACGCTGAATGGAAGTGACAAATGGGGCAATGGCGTGGTGCGTACCGGAGGTGGTTGGTTCCTTAATCCATATCACTACTATATAGAGCTTGCCGGGACATGGTATGAGCTTAGCAGCACGAATATCAATGAGTCAACTCAAATCACCGTGACTACTCCCAACTGTTCGCATACGCATACGGATGCATGTATAGATTGCTCTCTGCATGTTCATAATGCTTCTTGTTATCCTTCTTGCATTGCACATACTCACACGAATAGCTGTCGTCTGAACACGCCTACCGGAGATGAATACGATTCCGCATTGTGGACGCTGAATACCGATCCAGAAAAGAATAAGTCCGTTACCGTTGCGGCAGACGGTACTACTGTTATGAACGTGTACTATGATCGTACGACGTTTACGATGACATTCAAGGAAGAAGGTTCAAATGGAACTACGTTAGGCACGATTACAAAAAAATGGGGCGCTAAAATCCTAACAGAGTTTAAATCCATTAGTGAAGCCAACACATTCTTCTGGTCTATGAAACAATATGGTGGCTCTCCTTGGACATCGTTTATGGATATTATGCCTGCAGAAAAACGCACATATTATGCTGACCCTCAGAGTGGTAGTACAACGCTTACTGCTCAGTATTTAACCGAAAAAGTTGACGGCTCAGGCTACGAAGTAGTCTACACGGTAAGCTTCCAGGGTAGTTCAAGTATTTCTGTTACTGAGGAAGAATTTGTCGAGATTAAAGGTTTTAAGTTCAACGATCCTCTTTCTACTAATGTCGGTTCCCGTTATAATGGCGCTAAGTTCTATTATGACAGATTGCAGTATATATTGGAATTTAACAACGGGGACGGCGTTGTAAAAACAGAAAGCGTGCTTTACGAAGCCAATCTCGGTTCCTATTCATTCACTCCTACTCCTCCTTCCTACTACGAAGCAGGCTCCGTTCAGTTTGCAGGATGGTATCAGAACCCCGAATGTACCGGCGAAGAAGTGGTTCTTTCCAATACTACCATGCCTTCCTCTAATAAGCTTCTTTACGCCAAGTGGGTTCCCGTTGAGCACAACGTAACGATCTACCGTTACAAGAATGCGGACGGATCTTTCCCCACCGGCGACGATATCATTCAGGAAACGGTCCGGGTACCGCACGGCTCCTTCCTGCAGCAGCAGTATATCCCTGAGGAACCCACCAACGGATCTTATACCTTCGTTGGCTGGTTCTATATGGACGGCAATACCGAAAAGGCCTTTGACTTTGCGAATATGCCGGTCACAAAGGATCTGCAGATCTATGCCAAATGGAGCTCCAATGTTCAGCTTCCTTACACCATCAAGTACGTGCTGAAGGGAACGAATACGGAAATTGCTGAACAAGAGACTGGCAAGCAATTCGCCGGCGAGACCATGACCTTCCATGCAAAGACCGGAGACGCTCTGAATCCGGGTTATCAGTCCGGCTATTTCCCCACGGTTCCCAGCCATTCTATTGAGTTTAACCTTAAAGACAATCTTCCTTCTTACGAATACGTCTTTGAATATGTCTACAAGGATGCTGTGCCTTACACCGTTTATTATCTTGCAGAAACCCTGAATGACGGTGCGACGAGTTACGGGAAGATTGAGTATGGCGGTAAGACTTATTACAAGATCGTAGCGGATAAGACGGTGAACAGCCGAGATGCCATCGTAACCGAAAACTTTGTACAGGTGCAGGGCTACATGCCGAACGCTTATCAGCAGTCTTTGGTACTCAGTGGTGCAGATGATGCAGTCAACGAAATATACTTCTTCTACACCGTGGATACCGTCCATGCGTATTACAAGGTTTCTCACTATACACAGAACCTGGACGGATCCTGGTATGAGTATTCTACCTATGAATCCGTCGGTACGATTGGTTCGATTTATACTGAAACTCCCAGAACGATTAACGGATTCACTTACAATCCCGGTATCGCAGATACGCTTACCACCGGCGAGCTCACCGCAGAAGGCCTGCACCTGAAGCTCTTCTATACGAGAAACAAGTATCCCTACAAGGTCGAGTATAGAATCGAAGGCTCAGGTGTACTTCTGGAGACCGATGCTTTTATCACGGAAGATTCGATGAAGTATTACAGCGAATCCATCTCCGTATCCCCCAACCATACGTTTAGCGGATACCATCTGGTAAGTAATTCTCCCGTTAACCACATCATTCAGATCGAGCAGGATGCTAATATGCAAAATCCTGTGGCGAACGTGATCATTTTCTACTATGCAGAGGATCAGGTTACCATCAACTACGTTGTAAAGGGTCCCGCCGGTTGCGGTACGGTAATTCCTACCAGTCAGACGGTCAATGTACATACCGGTAACCCCCTGTCTGCTGCCGATGCAAGCAGTTCCGTCTACAAGTTCGTTGGCTGGTACAGGGATCAGGCTTGTACAGATCTTATTACCACAGGGCGTGTTATCGAGCCAGAGAAGGGCGATGACGGGCTTCACTTTGCAGCTACCT
Source organism: Faecousia sp. (assembly GCA_045658365.1). GTDB lineage: Bacteria > Bacillota > Clostridia > Oscillospirales > Oscillospiraceae > Faecousia. The sequence continues at coordinate 10,088 of JAZOUU010000103.1, forward strand.
ACTACGCCAAGTTTGAGTATAACCTCACTTCTTTGACGATTAACAAGCTGGGCCACAATTCTGTCGATGAAAATCAAACGTTTTTGTTCAAACTTACCGATGAAGACGGACTCGAACTCACTGTAACGGTTCACGGAAACGGCTCTGTAACGGTTGACGGGCTTACTGTCGGTAAGAAATACAAGATCGTTGAAATCAGCGAATGGTCATGGAGATATACGAACGATGGTGTTGTAGAAAACGCAACAACAGTAACAATTACCGACACTGCTGTTGCTAACGGTGCTGAATTTACGCTAAATCCAACCGGAAACGTAATCACGTTTACCAACGAACGCAGCAATCCCTATTGGCTTGACGGCGACAGCTGGTGCAATAACATCTTTAAAAATCCGAACGAGTAAGAAAGGAGCATGACATGAAAAAGAATTTGAAGAAAAAAGTAGTACTGACCATGTCGGTAGCGCTCCTTCTTGCAGTTGCTGTTGGTATAACGATTGCTTATATCTTCACAGAGACTGATCCGGTTGAGAACACATTCAAGCCCTCAAAGGTTGCCTGTGCTGTGGTGGAAAACGGCGGGGAGCCCGTAACCGGAGATACAGTAGACATCGGCACGTCCAAGGAAAACGTTCAGATTAAAAACACTGGCAACACGGATGCCTATATCCGTGTTGCCGTGGTGGTAAACTGGATGAGCGCAGACGGTACCAAGGTTTGGGCTACAAAGCCGGTCAAAAGCACCGATGGCACCGACGGTGACTATACGATCACCTATAACCTGGAAGATAATGGCTGGATCGACGGCGGCGATGGTTACTATTACTACACCCGGCCCGTTGCTCCCAGCAAGATAACCGGCGTTCTCATCACCAGCGCCACTCAGAAGGCTCCTGCACCAAAGGGTGCCGATGATACCCAGTACTATCTCTCCATCGAGATTGTGGCTTCCGCTATCCAGTCCAGCGGTATGGGCGCAAACTCTGCGCAGTATGCCTGGGCAAAGGCGCAGCAATCCGCCAATAATGACTAAGGAGGTACGTATATGAAACGAATCATTACCTTCCTCTGTGTACTGGGGATCATGCTGAGCATGGCAATTGCGGTCTCCGCCGCCGGTTCTGTTACCTGTGTGGGTGGCGCAGAGAAATTCATCTTTGCCCCCGGCAGCGAACATTCTCCCACGGACCTGTTCTCAGATCTGAAAAATGTTATGCCCGGCGATAGCATCACCCAGCAGGTGCAGATCATCAATAAAGCTTCCAACGGCGTCAAAATCAAGCTGTATATGCGTTCTCTGGGCGCTCAGAAGGGCACGGAAGATTTCTTGTCCCAGCTGAAGCTTACTGTTAAGCAAGCGGGCGACTCCATCATGTTTGCGGCTCCGGCAAACGAAACTGCCCAGCTGACCGATTGGGTCTATTTGGGAATGATCTACTCCGGCGGTGAGATCACACTGGATGTCACTTTGGATGTGCCTATTACTATGGGCAATGACTTCCAGGAACAGATCGGCTATATCGACTGGCAGTTTAAGGTCGAGGAGTTGCCCATTGAACCCGACGATCCCAGACCACCGCAAACTGGTGATACCTCAAATATCTATGTGTATGCCGGAATGATACTTTTGAGCCTTTTGGCAATGATTATTTTACTTCTCGTAGATAAAGAAAAAAAGCAAAGGCAATAAGAGAATCTCAAAGACCACCCAATTAACCCAAAATTCCCAGCCGTAAAATGCGGCTGGGAATTTTTGTCTCAAGGAGGGGAACTAATTACAAGGTGTTTTGCATTAACCTTATAATTTAAAGGAGGAACTTGCAAAATGCTGCAAAATACGGTGTTTTCTTAACTATTTCAAGAACCTAACAGCCACACGGGTATTCTCAGGTAACTTCTTACATTCTCCAAAAGGCAAAATTCCACATCCTCTCTCATCCTTTCCCATCTTCTCTTTTTCTTCCAAATTTCAGCTGCCCGACCCTTTTCTTTCCTCGCATTTCTCTTTTTCTCTCTGGCACTTCCATGGCATAGGGCAGCACACTCCATGACTAAGCCAGATCTATAAAGATAGGGCGAGATCTTCTCTTCTTTTCTTCTCTTTTCTTCTTTTTCTCTTGTCATACCGCAAAGCTAAGTTTGTTGGTTCTGAACTGAGATTAATTGAAAAATGAAGTGAAATGAACGGAAAATAATGTGAAATAATATGGAATTTGAAATGAAATGATGGGGAGATAATGAGGAATGCCCAGATTCTTATGAAATTCTTTCTGGGTTCTGCTCCTTTCACGAAGTGGAGAAAAGCAGGGATGCTGAGGTTAGCCAAGATCATTATAAGAATAGAAAAACGACCTTACATCGTCCGTAGAATCTGGACGACGCAAGGTCGTTATATCTTATCTTTTCTTGGGGTTTCTCAGGATGCTCAAATTTGCCCTTTTTAAGAGATCAGAGGATGCGAGAGATTCCCAAAAACAACGGGGTCATTCCCACTCAATGGGGGATTTTTGGCTTTGTAGATATGTAGTGGTTGCTGGTATATTAGCGTTCGAGATGTAGTGCTATTATACCGGTTATTTTCTTTTACCAGACTTTTGTTGGTCAAAAGTTGGTCACAGTTTTAGGAAGCGAATTTTACGTTGCTCTACATTGGTCATTTACCGTTCCATTATGTTTTTGATGCGCTTCTTCTTTATTATACCACAAAGCATAGATATGTCAAGTTAGGGGCGCGGTTGGACTTGCTAGGGGTTTCAACCACGCCCCTCCCGGGCAGGCATTGTACTCTTCAATTCTTACAAACCGAAGGATCTGCGTTATTCGTAACAGGTAGAAAAGGCGGGTCGCATTTTCTCAATGCCGCCTCTACTCAAACCATACTCACTTGCCTATAACTTCTGTTTATCTATAACGCTTATAGATAGCAGACTAACTAAAATGGGACAAAACGCAATTTGACTATTTTTTAATAAATTACTTTGATTGCACTGAGTTGCCGTATATGCTATAATAATTTAAATTAGCAAGAAAAGAGCGTGTGAATTATGGCAGATCGCAGGGCAAGCAAGGTGTTATTTGGATTTGATTTTCAAGTCAATGCAGCTATTGTATTGATGCTTGAAAATATTAATGATCTGGAGTCTCTCCGTCTGGAGAGTGATCTGGAAGATATTGATTTAACCTTGGGTAACGGACAGCATATTCTGGCACAAGCAAAGGCCATCGTTAATGGAAGTACAGATTTTCAAAATGTTCGTAGAAATCTGCAACAGGCATTAACCTCTTTATCGGAAGCTTGTCAATCGGCTGAAGCAAAGCAGTTGATACTGATCACAAATTCTCTCAATCCCCTTAATGATGAGGCATCCAGGCAATTGATATGGGGACCTACTCGTAGAAAGTTTTCTACGTTGCCGCCCTCGGCACAAGAAATCATTACGGAGTACCTATCGAAGATAATCAATCCCCTTGATCCGAACAAGTTTACTGTCCAGGTACTTCCGTTCGAAACTGACGACGATGACGAGCGCTATAAGGCAGTTATGCAGGCAATCGATAACTTTATTGGCAACTTGAAGCTAAACATCCCCGGGCTGGGCAAACGCTTATTAGAAACATGGCACTGGGATATATTTACCAATGGCACGAAAAGTGATTCTGCTATTCGACTGAACAAGAAAAACATCATTTGGCCGATTATGGTAATCGCTACAGATGTGGAAAACTGCGACGATGATTTCCTAAATCAATTTGATCCTGCCGAATACGAGGAAATTGTCCATCACTATAAGGAAACCATTGATAATTGCTGCGAACGCATAGAGTTTTTCACAAGAGTTTTGTACGACTTCAGCGCTTTTGACCCCTCGAAAAAGGGAGTCGAAAGAATGCTGGCTTTTGTAGAACAAACGTGGCCCAATTACCGGGATGAGTTTGCGATTCCTGGCATTGATGCGCAGACACAGGAAGGTCTAGCAAAGATTGTTCTGTACAGCATCGTTCGTAGACGCTACACAATTGAGAAAATCAAGCGGGGTGTGAATTTATGATTTTTCGATCCATTCACATTAAAGAGGGACTTTCTGAACGGAAAGTAGACTTTATAAACGGTGTCAATCTTATCCATAGTGACAGAAATAGCCGTGGCAAAACAACGCTTGTGCGATTCTTACTCTATTCCCTTGGCTACAACATCCCGAATACTCGTAGGATCAAATTTGACCGCTGCGAGGTTACGGCTCATCTCTCTTGTGAATCATGTGGGGATGTTACGCTGTTCCGTTGTAATAACAACTACATAGTTATGACCAGGGGGAGCGAACAAAGCACCTATGTGTTGCCTGACCAAATGGATGATTTGCATAGGGTGATTTACGGCACTGATAATGCAGAAATTCTTGATAACCTTTTGGGTGCCTATTATGTCGATCAGGAAAAGGGTTGGACCCTTTTGAACCGTGGTACAGTAATCGGTAGCATCCACTTCAATATCGAGGAGTTGATAAGGGGCATTTCCGGCCGAGACTGCTCTAAGCTACTGCGAGAGGAGGCCCGACTGTCCAAAGAGCTGGGGAAGTATCGCCAAATGTTTAGTGTTGCACAATACCGGGAAACTGTGCTTTCGGAATCCGGAACTATCCCAGTGGACACTTACTATGAAGAATCGGATGTAGCAACCAACCAGCTGCTGATCCGGCAAAAGCGCCTCAAAGCAGAATTGGCAAGGATTGACAATTCCCTTAAAGACAACACGTTTTTCCGTAAATTTGTGGCAGAGATGAAGCTAATGGTCCGGACACCTGAAGGCGGAACAATTCCTGTAACCATTGATAATATCGTTGGTTTAGCAGATACAATTGATCTTCTTGTTGCAAAGAGAAAAATGGTAGCGGCAGAGTATTCCACAATTTCCAACAAGCTTTCCCACCTTGAGAAGGAAAAAGAAATAGAGGAGCAGCAACTTGCGTTCTTCAAGTCAGAAAGCATGGTGGAAACATTTGATAAAAGGATTGCAGCAGTCCCAATTAATTCCGTTTCCATCGAAAAGGAAATAACGCGTCTTGAGCGAACCTTGCAGGGCATTCGCAGGGAGATAACTGACAGAACAAAGGCAGGTAACAGTGTGGTAACCTCTCTCTATCACAATATTGTTAAATATGCCACGGAACTGGGCGTTGGAGACAGCGATACCATTGCTGCATCCTACATCTTTACATCCAACCTGAAAGAACTCTCCGGTGCAGTCCTGCATAAAACTGTTTTTGCTTTCCGTTTGGCTTATATTATCGAAATTCAAAATGCTCTGGGCATTAAGCTCCCAATTATTTTGGATTCTCCCAGTGGCAAAGAGGTAGATCAAGCAAATATTCAATTAATGGTGGATATTCTCAAGCGCGACTTTGCAGATAACCAAATTATCATTGCATCTATTTTTACGTATGCATTCGACAGCGTGAATACCATTGAAATCAAAAAACGTTTGCTGGAGTAAAGATTTCAGGCCTTGATTGAGATTTTAAAAATATTTAGCGGGGGAAACCACGAACTTTTGTGGTTTTTCCCGCTATTTTTAGCTTTAGGAGAGGATGATCTTTGCAAAATTGTATTTAAGAAATGCCCTTGTGCATTAACGTTATCTTACAATAACTATTTATTATTGCGAGATTAAATGGAGGCACACATCATTGATCTTTCTATGTTTCTCTGTCAAAGACAGAATCCCACTAGTTAATGATTTTTATCATTTCCTCTCCAATTTTGGCTTAGATATATGGTATGATCGAAGAAATATTTATTTGGGTGATAACCGTCGAGAAAAGAACATAAGTTACGGAGCAGAAAATCCTAATGTAGATTACGCAGTGGTTTTTTATTCTAACAATTTTAAAAGTGGTAATATCTGTTTGGATGAATTTGATATATTAGTAGAACGTTATTATAAAGGTGAAGTTTTTCTTTTTCCTGTTTTCATCTCTGAAGTACCTCAAAAAATTGATCAGAAATTCCAACTCTGCAAAACACTTGTATATAAACACATTCATGATCAATCAGATTTTAATGCTTTGGCGTTACATATAATCGCAAAAATAACTTCTGATGAAATCTGTAATACAAAATTTAAAAGTATTTGCGATATAGAGTTAAGCTATGGTGATAAAACAAGCATATACTATAAATTAGTAACGGAGTATCAAAATATAAAGAAAACAAACTACAACATGAGGATTGCTTCATTGTATTCTTTATATCTAATTGTTTCGCACACACATAACTTAAACTTTTTCCACAACAAAACTATGAATTTTATTTATCACCAGAATTGTTTAGACATACTAATAGATGAAAAAAGAGAACTGCAAATCATGGAGAACATAATATGCTACACCCTTTCTGTTTTATAAGACTTAATCAAATTTACTACAAGGTGTACAATATGCTCGATATCGTTAGTATTACCCAACTCTTCAAAAATCTTTTGATTAGTCAGAAAAACATTACTACATCTAAATTCATTAGAATTAAATATTTCCTGTGCAGCATATCCGGTTGATGGGATAGGTATAACTAAGGGGTACTTTTTTTCTTCCGAAGAATTTGCGAACATTAAAAACTGGCTAATAACATTTTGGCTTGTAGTTAAAGATGCATCCTGCCCACACACAACTATCATTGTGTCACAATCCTTCATTATTAATCGATTCTTTACATCTTTATCTTCATTAGTATCGTTTGTGAAAATCAAAGGGCGATTAACAAAGTGCTTCTCAGCATTATGCTTGTTTATTTGTGCAACAACAATTTCTCCCAGACCCCTACCGTTGCCGGAATATATATTGAAACTATTCTCTGTAAGTTTTTGGATAAGACAATCAATCAAATCCTCTACATATACACGCTCGTCATTATTTTGCAGATGCCTGAAGGAGCCAGATATGAGCACATTGTGGTTACAAAATCTTTCATAAAGCTTTTGTAAGTAGACATCTATCTCATTGAAATCTTCAATATATATTGTCTTAATATTATACTTGTCGTAATAGTATTGTGCTTCCAGTGCACTGAATTCTTCGGTGCACTTCTCGTTATCTTTCCTTTTTACAAACCGATAATGTATTTTCCCTTGATTAGGAAATACTTCCTTGATTTCTCGAAGTGCGTTTAAAACTAAATCGTCAGTAAAGCTATAGCCAATAAACAAGAAAGAATCCAAGACTAATTGCCGCTTAAGCATTTCAAAAATAAGTCTTTGTTTTTTAAAATAGTCAAAGAAATCACTTTTGGTTAGAACCATTGTATCTGGTTTGCTAACACAGCCATTTAGTTTATATACGACATAGCGCGAACCAAGATTTTCTGTGAACAGATCTGCGGATTCCTTGATAATTGTAGGAGCGAAACCAAACTTTCTTTGAATTGTATTCTCAATAATTGAATCAAAATTCGTAGTCCATATTTGATTGATATTAAGATTTACGATATTGTTAATGTGTTGAGACTCCAAATCTGATACAGCAGAAAGATTGCTATAGATATCCCTGAAAAAAGACTCTGAGTTATAGTATCTTTTTTCTAGGTCTGCAAGGAAATACACATCTGAAGAATATTTCTTATAAAATCCTTTTGTTTTCTCCGTGAAAATATCTTGCCATTCTTGTTTTGTTGCATCGCAATCGGCGCCTGCTCCACAAAAAACAGAGAATGTTCCATTCAGCATTTCTTTAACTATCTCATCGATATATTCCATATTTTTCTCTGCCATAAGACACGTTCCTTCTTACGATAATAAATAGTTATTGTAAGTTCTATTCGTGACCATTATATCGTATTTTGGTAAAATATTCAATATCCTATCAGAATATGAGGTGCAATATGAAAGAGATAAATTTAGTAGTCGAAGAATTTTTGAGCGTTATTAAGTCCACAAAGAATTTAACCGATAAAACTATAGCAGCATACCGGTCTGACCTGATGGATTTCGCAAGTACGACAAGGCTGACTCCGTTGGAGGAGAACACAGTCCTGAACTATGTACATGAGCTATCGCAGGTCAGACACTTAAAGGACAGTTCCATAACAAGAAAACTGGTCGTTTTGAAGATGTTTTTTGAATATGCCCATTCCCATAATTACATACAGCAAAATTACTTTTTTTCACACAGTTTTAAGTTTAAGAGAGAAAAGCAGTTGCCCAGAACCTTAGCGGTTAAAGAAACAACAAAACTCCTTAGCTGTGCAGCAACCAAAGCTTCAACCGCGATAACTACTTTTGAAAAATGGAAGGCTTTGCGAGACTTGGCGCTAGTCGATATTTTAATCAGCACCGGTATACGAATTGCTGAAGCTTCCAATATATCAACAGCCGATATAATACTGTCGGAGCGAACGATATTGATCCACGGCAAAGGTCGCAAGCAAAGATTGATATACATCTCCTGCCCTCAGACCTGGGCAAATCTAATACAATGGCTGAAAATCAGGCAGCAGCTCTTTGCAAATACAGACAAAGTCTTTGTTAATCGGTATGGTAACCAACTTGGTATTCACGGCATTGAGTACATTTATAACAACCTCAAAAAGGAAGCCGGCATTAATGTAAGATCTACCCCTCACTATTTGCGACATACCTTCGCAACAAATCTGTTGGCCAATGGCGCAGATCTGCGATCTGTTCAGGAGATTCTTGGACACAGCAGTGTTTCAACTACGGAGCGTTATACTGAGGTAACCACAAAGCGAAAAAAGCAGGTATTGGACAAGTATAATTATAGAAACAAGATGGGATAAGTGTTGTCACACAAAATAGTTGATATTTTTGGATGTGTGTGGTAAAATGTAGTTGGTGATAGAGATGCTTATTAATTCTGTTGTAAAAAACGAGGCGATTCGCAACGAACAGATGATTGCAGAGTATGAGAAACGAATCGCAAAACTCCCAAAGGGCTCTTTGATTTGTCGCAAGAAAGAATACTATTATTTGAAGTACCGCAAAGATGGTAAAGTCTGCGACGAATATATCGGAAAAGATCCTGATGTGGTTTCTCAAGTCAAAGAGCAATTGGAACTGCGAAAACATTATGAAAAAATGCTCTTGGCACTGAGGCAAGAACAGAAGGCTATTACGAAAATTATGGAGGGGTTAGCATGATCTTATATCACGGAAGCATTGATCTCGTAGATAAGCCGGAAATCAGAAAAGGCGATGTCTATCTGGATTTTGGTGTGGGATTCTATACAACCACCTCCTATGAGCAAGCAGAGCGTTGGGCAAGGATCAAAATGCGGCGGCACAATGCTACAGTTGGGTATGTATCCATCTATGAGTTTGATTTAGACACCGCATCGAAAGAGCTGTCCATTGATAAATTTGAAACTGCTGATGCAAAATGGTTAGAATTCGTGGTGAACAATCGCAAGGGTGTCCCTGACGGTGATATTAAAGATATGCATATCGGCCCGGTTGCTGACGACAATGTATATCAGTCCATCCGCTTGTTTGAAACAGGCGCTTACGATGCAGAATACACTGTGAAGAAACTAAAAACCGAAGTGCTGCAGGATCAATGGACCTTGCACACAAACAAAGCCCTGTCCTACATGAAGTTCATTGAGGCAAAGGAAATCAGATAAGGAGACGCGTTATGAGTCAGGAACAATTTGTAGCAATGATGCCTTATATCAGTGCAGACCTAGTTGCAATGATCGCAGAAAAGCAGAACATATCCCACGAAGAAGCCATTAAGAAACTGTACGCATCCAAGCTCTATGCGACACTGGAAAAAGAAGAGACAAAAGTATGGCAATACAGCACGCAAATGCTCTATTCACTGTTTGAGCAAGAGGAACAGACAGGAACGATTCGCTTTCCTGATGTGTAAGGAGATGAGACTATGAGCAAAGAAATGACCTTTACCGTGTTTTGTATGGAAAGCTATAAGCAGCATCGCAATCTAACCGGCAAAGCGGTTGCCAAGCTTTTCAGCGACTATGGTGTGTTTGATTATATCTATGAGTTCTACGATGTGCTCCACACCACCGGACATAATTATATCAACAACGATATTGATATCTATCTGAAATCCCGCGGTGCTGTGATGCCTGCTTGATTTCACGAGAAGAAATATAGAAACGAGGCGTTTTTTAATGAAAAGGGTACGCTATATTATTAGTCTGCTTGTTGTTATCTTGTTGTTCATCACGTTCCCCTTTTCTGTGCATGCAGAAGAAATACCCTCTACCGCTGACAATGAGACTGCTACAACAGAAATGGAAGAAACACAGCCAAAGGAAAGCTTGGTCGATGCTGACTATCAAACCCAACTCGAAGAATCGTTGGCCTTGAATAAAGAACTGCTTAGCGTGTACGAAACCTGGACATCCATTATCAGTATCATTTTGATTCTTGTTACAATCTTTGGTGTCTCTGTTCCATTGTATTCGAATTTCAGGATCGACAAAAAGATAAACAACGCAACAAGAAAGATGCGAAAAGAGTATGAAAAGGTAATGGAGAAGAATATCTCAATAAACAATGCATTGATGCTCTCTGCGTCGAAAGAGTACTGGTCCTCCAATGAAATTCTTAATGATATTTTGAGAGAAGATAAAGAGAACGCCTATTTGCATTTGCTCATTGGCAGAAATTATTTCCTGCAATATGAAGGTGAAAACCAACCTCAGAATTTTGGTGAAGAAGATCTGAAAAATATCGAGGATGCAATCAACCATTACTTGTTTGTTGCAAATCATTCTAAAACAGAGGATAGGTATTATGAGTTGGGCGTGATTTTTCCCAACAGCATTATCCATGAGCTTTGCATGCTTACGAACAAGCTCGTAGAACACTCGCTAAAAGGAAATTGTGCCAATTATCATAAACTCACTGTGGCCGTCCTAAAAGCAATAGAAAAGATTTTAGGAATAAAGGACTTTGATGATATTGCCAACGACGAGCCTACCAATGTGCATATTATGAATTACATCAATTTGAACCACGCATTAGCAAAAAGCTATGCGTATTTTGACAACATAAAAGCTAAGGAGCAGTACTTATATACCTTGAAATTGTATTCTATCTCTACAGATTTGGATTATAAAACAGAAATAGACCATTGTACAAAAGCACTTACAGAGTTATAGTATGCCTCCTGATCATAAGCAACGCCTTGGGGGCAAAACTTGATTTTATAGCTAAAAAATGGCCGTGGGCGATTTTTAATCGCTCACGGCTTTTGTGCGTATTCAAAACTAGCACAATCGTCTGTATGGTCTAACAAAAGCGCATTGCCCTGCCAAAAACGATACCGAACCCCGGCACACAAGCTTTCATGGATGGTGCGGCTCATATTGCCATCGGAAGGAGCCCGAAGGGGCTGAGGCTTTTGCTCCAGAAGATCTATTTCCAGTCGGTATTTCCCCTGACGCAAAGAAGCTCCCTTAGACGACCAATTAGATATTTTTACACCCCGGTAGGTTGCTATGCGGTACTCCTTGCCATCCAACACAATTGCACAAATGCACCCGGTAAAGTGAAGCCTGCCCAGAGGAATGGCTGCAATTGACAGCATCAGGCTGCAATTATCCCATAGGCACTGCGTCCAGAGATAGGTTGTCGGAAAGGATCTGCCGCGGTCCGCTTCAATGTAACCGATTCCTCTGTTAAAATCCAAAACATCATTATTTATCTCCAACTGACCTCGCAACGTATGCCGCATACTGAGTACACTGTGCGCACATTCCATATTGGCAAACCATTGAAATGGTCCCATAATATCTGACTTTAGCATTTGGAACGGACCAAATTCTACCCCGCCATGCAGTGAGAGATCCTCCTGTTCCACATTCAAATGCAGCCCAGCATCCGAAAAACGGTTTTCCCCAATTGCAATGTGCAGGGAATCCTGGGATGCTGCAAATGCCGAGGCAGGATAATCCAGATACCATGCCTGCTTATCCGTAACAACCTGTATAGACGCGCTCTGTTGTCCGTTCTCACCGATGTGAAAAGCTGGGATCAATGCAAGAGATTGTCCATCCTGTTTTTGGCATTTGAAATACCAGCCCTCGAAATATGGACCGGATTTATTTGCTCCGTGGAAATACTTTTTCATAATAATCACCATGGAGAGTATTCCCATTAACACAATTGCCAAACCAAAGCAGCAGTCCCTTTGAGTGTCATTTCTGTTGTGTCCTCAGGAATATACTTGTACACATCAAGTAGTGGCGGAGGGAACGCGGATGAAACAATCTATTTCCTATTGGCAGGTGGCAGGCTTCCTGTTCACATCCATGCTGGGGACCTTTCTTCATTTTTTATTTGATTTAAGCGGTCAGAGTGTGATTGCTGCAATCTTTTCCGCAGTAAACGAATCCATTTGGGAGCATATGAAACTGATCTATTATCCTATGTTTCTGTTTGCGTTGATCGAATATCGATTTTGGGGGAAAGAGCACAAATCGTTCTGGTGCATAAAGCTGATAGGGATTTTGCTTGGATTAACCCTCATTCCTGTGCTTTATTATACCTATACCGGTATCTTTGGTGTATCGGTAGATTGGCTAAATATCACCATCTTTTTCCTCTCGGCTGGTGTTGCATTTTGGGTGGAAAACAAACTGTTTCAAAAAGAAAACGGCGGCTGTCTGTCTTCTCGAACATCTTTTTCCCTGATCTGTATGATCGGCGTTGTTTTCATCATTTTAACATTCTTCTCCCCAGAAATCCCCTTCTTCAAGGATCCTGTGTCGGGGAGCTATGGCTTTCAGAAATGATGGAGAAAACAGTATACTTGGTGCAAATATACAAAATGCAAGCCTGGAACGATGCTAGTCGTTCCAGGCTTGCTGTCTATACTCGGTTTTTACCAATTCGGCTCTATGTGGGAAAAGGATTTTGTTAAGCTTTTTCGTTTATTCGTCTGCCAATATAAAGCATCACTGTTTCTGTTAGTGTAGCAACTCTCAAACCTACATACAGAGAGGATACTCTCAGAGGCATTATCATTTGGATTTTTTGTGGAACCATCTTCCAGTCTATGCTGCCGATTTGCAAGGCGGAATAAAATGGACCTCCATCCAGGGCTTTCCCCAGGAACATCAGTGCAACAAAAGCAAAAAAGCACCTATAATTGCATCTTTTAAATTCCCCTTCCACCGGGCAATAATTTCTACATTCTGGCACAGGATAAAAACATTTAAAGCTTTTCTGACTAGGGGCAGAAGTACAAGTGTGCCGATGGTTGCATTAATTTGGTTATTGAAGAATTCGCTGTAGCTTTGCATAGGGCAACTCCACAACTCGGGGTGCTGTAGCAGACCGCTGTAAGCCAGGTCAAAAACCTCATTAGTGATTAGCAACCCCAGTGAAAACAATACAACGTCAGTATTTTGTAGATATGTAGTGGTAGCCATTATAACAGCCTTCGATATATCGTGCTATTATACCAGTTATTTTCTTTTACCGGACTTTTGTTGGTCAAAAGTTGGTCACAATATTGTCACCTTTGTGCCCAGGATTTCGTGGTGGATTTGTTGAATATTTGATATATAACATAATCGCACATTTTTCCAGATGTTTCCTACATTGTTTATAATTTGTAGTAGGATAAATATTCAGAAGTTATCAACAAATAGAGTTTGCTCACATGTCCTAACACAAATATTTTAATGCAAATGGATGTTAAATGTCAAGAATATTCTCAAATCAATCAACACTGTGAAATAAGTGAGTGCATATTTTGTAATATATTTTACTTTACGATGTCCAATTGGTATCGCATATATCGTTACTATAGTTGAATGGGGAAGGAGGTTAATATTTTAGTACACGTAAATGATTCTTAGATTATCTATTCTATAAGAATCAAACAGAATGAAAGGAAGAATATACTTATGAAAAGACTGTTTGCAACCATGTTGATTTTAGTTCTTCTGGTTTCCGCTCTCGCTGTTGGCGCATCGGCAGCATGGATTACAGAAACCATTCGGGTTGATTTCACGCAGCCATACACTAACACGGTGGAAAACGGCGTTTTGACCCTGCGTTATAACCCGGAAAATATTTGGTTTTGGGTTCGTGCGTCTACTGATATAAGCGTATCTGCTGATATGACCGGATTTGCATATGTCAAGATCTGGGCACTGAATAATGAGACCAGCGTCTCTACCAACACCACTCGCTCTAACGGAATTATTAATTCCGGAAAAGCAGAGGTAGACGGCCAAACATATGCAAAAGAGGTCAACCATTTTGGTCGCAGAGCGTTAAATGGCCAAAGCACCGGTTGGGATTATTACTGTGAATAAATTCTGACAGCGCCCGCTGTCTCATGGCAGCGGGGCCATTTTGGCATTGTGAGGTGAAGAAAATGAAAACGTTATTTTTGATAGCAAATCGCTTACGGCAATACACGAATAAAAATCGAATAATATTTTGCTTATTTATTTTAGGTGGAATTCTTAACGCAATAGTATTTGCCTATACATATGGTAACTTATTGCCGGCAATCGCGAACCGAAATTCGGAGGAATTTTATTATCGACAGTATTTTGTTTATTTAGATAATAATCCAATAGACTTATGGCCTAACAATGCAATCAATTCGATTACCCAATCTGATTTCGTAGAATCAGTATCCGTGGCATCTGAAATTGATAGAACCACTACAGTTGTAGCCTCTGTAAATGGCCCCATAAACATAGTTTATGTAGAAGGCAATGTGGATGAAATATGCGCCGGACAGGCTGTTGTTCCGTTTGATAATGCTGTTAATAAAGACAAGATCAACCTGTGTGGGAGGGAGTATACAATTGTTGGGCGGCATACAGGAATGGAATATTATATTTCATTGGAAGATTACCAAGATACTAAACTGATAACAAACCAGATTATCGTCACAGCGAAAAATAGACAAAGCAAAGCAAACGATCAGATCCTTTCTATACTTAATGGGCAATTTGAAAATGAATACATCAAAACTCCGTACATTTACGAAAGTGCTGATCAAAGGGGATCTTCAACCGAATTGTTTATGATTTGCTGCGTATTTGCTGTTGTTATGATTTCGTTTATGTTTTTGTTAAGATATCTAATTGATCAAAATGCAGATGAAAACATAACAAGCATAATTGTTGGCGCTCCCAAAAGTGCAATTCTTACGTTGGTTTATTGGGAGGGACTCACTCTTTCAGCTGCATCGTATGTAATAGGCTTAATAATTCATCGCGCAACTTGGGATCTGTTATTTAGCAAAATTAATGTCTCTGACAATATCGAATATCATTTGAGTGATTATTTGACAATGTTTCTTCTGATGTTTGTAGTCACTGTAATCGTGTTAACACCGTTCTTGAAGAAGTATTCAAAAATGACTCCTATTGAAGTAAAACGGCGTCACATGTAGGAGGTATGAATGTGAAATTTTTGCATCTTTTACGAATGTATTTTCGTGGAATCAAGGGCTCTGCCATGATTCTAGCTTTTATGATGACTATTTCGATGCTGATCGGTGTGCTCACATACTCAAGAATACAATATATAACAAGTGAATTCAATGTAGTTAATAGCGCAACAATTCCGGATGCATATTATGTTGAATATTTTTATTCAATCAAAGATTACAAAGATGGTGAAATCTCGAATACTACCGAAACCACAATCAAGGAACTTGAAGAACATCCGAGCGTCGATAATATATATCCGATCAAGGTTGTTAATCCGCTTACTTATGAGGGGTATAGTATTAGCATAGTTCTTTACGAGCCGGGTATGGTTGAAGCTTTCCCTGCACTTCAAGCCCTTGGTATAGATTTTTCATCAAATCAAAACGGATGTGTTCTCGGAAGTAAAATATTTTCAGGACTTAATCAATCAGAAGAAGTTACTTTGGAATTCTATCGCCCTGAAACTCATACCGAATCGTTTGAAATCGCGTCACATTTAAAGTATCCATATAAATACTTGTCGCTGTCTACATCTAATACTACTGTTACAGCAAAGGACTTGTTCTTTTCCGGCGATGTAATTCTCATGCAATCAACCGACGAGGTAATGAGCAAACTCGAAGGGATTGCGGAGATTGAATGCAATAGCAATTTTATTCTATCTCTGAAGAATGATCTTGGAGAAGATGAAAAGCAAGCAGTTCTGAATGAAATTAAGAAAAACGCAAAAGTATTTCCGCTGGACGAAATAGTGGACAAAAGTGAAGAAACGGTAACCAAGCAAATTAAAATGATAGCACCGCGCCCAATTTTTCTGTTGTTGTCAGCGATAATTGCATACTTTAGCAACGTTATCTTAACAGTGATCAAAAAAGAAAAAGAGCTTGCAATATTTTATCTATGTGGTGGCAGTAAAAATATATGCATATTGGTTTCGATTGTCGCAAACTGCTTGATAGCTTTCGGTCCGGTAGTTATCAATTGCTTATTCATTCTACTGGCGCCGACATATGATTGGTTGGGTTATATAGACCTAGGCGGTTTCTTTATTACCCCCGATGCATACGGTCTTGTTTTAGGCTGCTTTGCAGCGACATTAGCGATTTCGGCCATTACCGTTATCGCAACCATGCATAAGAAAACACCATCTACATTTTTGCGAGGTATCACGTGATGATTAAATTGAAAAACGTAAGCAAAATATACAGCATGGGAAATGACGAATTAAGGGCACTCGATCGGGTTAATCTTGAAATTTCCCGCGGAGAATTTGTTTCTATTTGCGGAGCTTCCGGTTCTGGAAAAACCACTTTGCTGAACATTATCGGTTGTCTGGATGACTATGATGAGGGACAATACTGCTTGAATGGCATTGATGTTTCCGGGTTTAAGGATGGAAAACGGGCAGAAATAAGAAATAAAACCGTAGGTTTTGTATTGCAAGATTTTGCGCTGATCAATTCGCAAACGGTTCTTTATAATGTAATGCTGCCATTGCTTTTTGGGAAATGCGCATACAGCCAACTGAAAAACAAGGCATTAACAGCATTAGAGCTAGTAGGCATTAAAGATCAAGCATACAAAAAAGCAAACCAACTCTCTGGTGGACAGAGACAGCGTGTGGCTATCGCTCGTGCGATTGTCAATTCTCCACTGATGATTTTGGCAGATGAACCGACCGGTCAGCTTGATTCACAAACAGGAAAGCAGATAATGGACCTTCTGAAGGCTCTGAATAAAAAGGGAGTATCGGTAATTGTAGTGACGCATGATCAAAGTGTTGCAGCAATGGCAGATAGAGTTATCACTGTATCAGATGGCCATATTTTAAACGATGTACATACAGATTAAAGCCAAAACCTCCGGCACGCAGCCGGAGGTTTTGACTAAAAGTCTTAGTCCTAAATCGACGTGCTTAGCAGATTGCTGGTTATGAATACTACTATTTTAGTCTAAATACTCTTAGGCTTTAGAGTTTTGTGTTTTTGTGTCCAAATGAGGGGGATATATTCGTTACTATAGATGACATGGAGATTAGGGAGGTGTGTGCCATGAAGTAATTTAGTTCGCCCCTCGCAGCGACGGAACCTATCGCAATGGTTATGTATTTAGACATAATCACGTTTGCGAATGCGAGGATTCATGAGAAGATAAGCCGCCTGTTCGAACATAGTTTCAGCTATGCTACTAAGGAGGACTAAAAATGAAGAATAAAAATAGTAAACAACTTTACAAGCTAGTTTCATTCTTACTTGTAATCGTTCTATTATGCCAGTTTCCACTTAATACCATTGCAATTGGTGACAATGAAACTGAAATAACATCGGTGTCAGAAACCCCCGTGTTGGAGGAAACGGTTGACAATGAAGTAATACCACTGGTATCTGCAGCCGAAGTCCCAAACTTCATCTCGCAAGCACAGATTGAAGAGCATGGGCATATTTCTCGCCTTTCTGACGAAGAGACCTTAAATACATTGGTGTATCTGAACAGAGATGGGACAAAAACTAAGTACATTATGGATTACCCGGTCAAGTATGTTGACGAAAACGGGGATACGAAATTCGTCGATTTGTCATTGAGCGAAACTACTACGGCCTTTGAAACCACAGCAAATGACATTGTATTGTCTGTTTCTAAGGATTATACCAAAGGCATTACGTTGACATACAATGATTATGCGGTTTCTTTAGTTGCAATGCCCGGCAACAAAACCGTAGTCTCTGGAGGCATTAGCACAGCACCAATCGTCATGGCAACAAAAAACAATAATGCAGTTACATACAACGATGTTTTTGGCACAGATATTGACATACGATATTCGCCGTTACATAATGGTGTTAAAGAGGACATCATTCTTCAGGCCTATAATGGCACGAATACATTTGATTTTTTGCTCAGCACCAGCGGCTTGGGGGTATATTCAGAAAAGGATAATTATTATCTAGCTGAAGCGGCAAATGCTGATATGCGAATGGACCTTGGAAAGGTTATTGTATATGATGCAAATCGTAAAATATCTGAAGGCTCTTTGACAGTAACCACTCTAAAAGAAAACCAATTATATCAGGTAACGGTATCTGTTGATCAAGCATTTCTCACTGACCCTCATACGGTTTATCCGGTGCAGGTTGATCCTAGCATTATGGTATCCGATACAACTCACGGCGCTAACGCAGTGATCGACTGCCCTGTATATTCTGGAAAGCAAACGGTTAATATGGGAACCGCTCTATATAACCACATAGGTTATATAGACAGCGCTTATCAGACCGGAAGAACGGCAGTAAAATTAGTTGGTCTTATTAACGATACTACATACCAAGGTCTACATAGAGATGCGATACAAAGTGCATATTTCTACGTCAAAGATTCTTCTGGTACTGCAACAAAACAAATTAACATTTATGCACTTACTAGCAATAGTACGTGGACAGAAACGTCGTTGACATGGAGTACGGTTGGTACTGTATCTTCAACCCTGCAAGCATCTGCTAATGTTGGTGGTGGAGCTTGGTCGAGTTTTGATATTACTAATTTGATAAAAGAATGGAAAAGTGGTAATTTAAACCCTAATTGCGGTTTTATTTTGCAAAGCACTAACGAATCTTTAGCGGGTAATTTTTTCTCGTCTGAATCTGCAGAAGCAAACTGGCCATATCTTGCACTAACATATGTATATGGTTCAGGGGGTGGAGATAGCTTCTTAACTGCCGAAGAGGTAGTTTGGGGTGACGCATTTATTTATGCGTATCCAGTCGTGAAAAATGAAAAGAGGTATTATTGGATAAGACCGACTGAGACATGTACGTATCTATTTACAAGCATTCCAGGGGAAGGGGACCCAAAGATTTGGCTTTATAATGAGAACCAAACTCTAATTGGATCCAACGATGACGGTGCAGGCAACCTGCAGTTTCGTTTTGAAGCCACATTAAATGCGAATGCTAAGTATTACATTGTTCTCGGACATTCCGGAAGCAGTACCGGATTATTTGGGTTAAGCATATATAAAAACGCCAATATTGCTAACGGAACATATTATTTTAAGAGTGGAAATGGAATGTATCTTGACATCCATGGCCCTGTTGCACAAGAATTATTGCATCAGTGGCAATTTAGTTATGGTAGTCAACAAAAATGGAGCCTATTTAAGCTAACCGACGGATACTATACTATTCGTGCATTATATGGAGATCAAAAATACGTTGCAATATCTAATAGTAATCTTAATTCAAATAATATTGTTCTTCAATCAAGCGTAACAGATGCGGCAAAATGGAGAATATTTACAACATCGAACGAATCGTTTTATTTAGAACCTAAGAACGCACCCGGAAAAATATTATATTGTCCCAATAACGTATTGGGAACTGAATTGCAACTCATATGGATTTCGAGTGATTATCAGGGCTCCACAGCATGGAATCCGATTTGTTGTAATTACGACTATTCCGTTCAGCATTATTATGATCAAGGTTATAATGTTAGATATCCAGGCGCAGCAACTGCAATTGCGGATTATCAACGAATCTGTTCGGAAATTTTGCTTGATGTATTTGGAATCTCAATGACTGTAAACGGCATTCAAAATTACACGTCAAGTGCTGATACATGTACAGGAACACCAGTAACCATCGAAGACACCACAACAGCGTGTAGCTGCGGTTGGGGCATAAATCACAAAAAAATAGATTTAATGTTGTTGAACTTGGTGCTGAACTACGGAGAGGGATCGAACATACTATCCAAATTTGCGTGGATTGGCCATGATTTAGATACGACACGCTCTGCATCATATACTGAAGCTAATTGCGTGATTATGGTTTCTTCGGGTGTCAATCGTATTAGAAATATTTGTACTCTTCTTCATGAAACATCTCATGAAATTGGCGCTCCGGATCACTATTGCGAAGGAGACATAGATTCAACTGGAAAATGTTCAAACTCAACATGTTGGTCATGTTATCGGGGAAAGACGCCTCCAGCATGCATTATGACATCTGGTTATAATGCTGGAATTGAATCTGTAGTAAGTTATGGAATGGCCAGCGAGTTGTATTGCAGTGAGTGTTTGAGTAATACCAACGCAAACGGAATCTTTACACATCTGATAAATCATCATTAATAATATTTGCTAACGCTCTAGCTGTTTAATAAAGGTCATTATACATTATAGAGTACGGAGGGATTATTGTGAGAAAAATATATACATTGCTTTTGATTCTGCTTATCCTTACTATTTGTGGCTGTCAGGTTAACAATGAAAAATACAGTACTCCAGAAACAAAGGAAACTCATATTTACAGTGAAACACCATTTATGATTATTTTAAGAAGCCATAATGAACTTGAAGAAATGCGGAAGATGGCTGTTACCACTGATCAAGATGCACTCAACGAGTATTTACTTCAAATGGGGCTCTCGTCAAAAGATGAAATTGTGGATTTTTTAGAAAAATATGATTCCTTGCCAAAAATAAATTTAATAGAGGGGAATCTTTGTCTTATTATGCGACAAATGGGAACGGTAAAAGCGCGGGATGAAGATGGCAACCTTTATGATACAGGATCAGTTTATGACATCATGTATATTACAGTAGAATCCGATGACGGGGATTGGGTTCGTACAAATTATTATTTGTCAAAAGAGACGGGCAAGTTATCTGAAGAGTACAATGAAGGTAAACTTGGAACTGAAGCGCTTGCAGAACCTATACTTGTATTGGACGGTAGAGGTTGTATTTACAGCGAATCGCAAGATTATTCCCTAGCAGAGAAAAGAGATGTAACAGTTTGGGACATGAGCGTTGATGGAATTCATGTAGAAGTAGTATATTGTTCGGATAGCGTTACTCCAATAAGTGTTGCAGCTATATTTGACAAAGCTACAATTTCTAACGAAGAAATTGATTAAGCAAGGATGCAAAATTTGCGTTACTTATGGAGAGATGTACAAATTGGAAATAGTGTTGATAATAATATCGTCAGCACATCAACCAATAGGTTGACGTTGGAAGAAGCGCAAGAAGTATATTTGGATTCAAACAGAACCGCACCCTTCGGGGTGCGGTCTTGTGTTATATCCGTGAATCCAAATCACGGACAAATCTAAAACTTGGGAAAAACATAATAATATCAGGACGAATACGAAAGAAGTACCATTTATGGCCAACATCAAAATGCTACAGGAACATAACGAGCTTCACAAAGCGATTTGGAGCATTAATGACGAGCTGCGAGGCAGTATTGGCGGTTGAAAATTTAAGAACTATTTTCTGGGCACCATGAAGTTCTACTACTATATTTCCGGGAATATTGCATGACACATCAATAAACATAATGAGGTTCTGATAATGAAGAGTTCATTACGCAGATGTGTCTAATCAAGAGAATTTTAGGCCTCTGGAATTGAAATTATTGCCCTAATCTTTTTTCTTGACGAAAATTAATGTGTTGATATAATTATAATAACTGGGCACATTTCAATTAGATAGATTGAGGAGATAGAGAGATATGCTAATTTATCTGCAAATGATAGACACTCTAGAGGACAAGCATAAGTTTGAAATCATCTACGAGGCATATCGGGAGGAACTTTACAATATTGCAAATGATATTTTGCACAACAGCCATGATGCCGAAGATGCAGTTCATCACGGCTTTCTTAAGCTCGCAGAAAATATTTTGAAAATCGGGGATCCAAAGTGTCTTAAAACTAAGGGTTATATCGTTACTATAGTTGAAAACAGAGCTATAGACATTTATCGAGCAAAACAAGCGCATCCTACGGTGCCATATAGCGATGAAACCGTGGGCATTCAGGTGGAGTATGATGGTGCCAACAATTTGACAGATTGCATTCTAAAGCTCCCAACCCGTCAACGAAGTATCATCGTTTTGAAATACCATCACGGATATGAGTTGAAGGTAATTGCGAAAATGCTCGGTATTACATATGCGAATGCTCTGAAGATTGAACATAGAGCAAAGAAACGATTGGAAGCGCTATGTAAGGAGGCAGACATTGAATGGTAACGAATGCAATGCTGCGGGAAGCGGCAGGGGAAGCAGAGAAAGCACTGCTGCAATCTCTCGAAAACAAAACATATGAACCGCATCAGTTCTCTGATCGCTTTGAAAAGAAAATTGACAAACTGATCCGCAGGGCAAAACACCCGGTCCGATATAATGTGATGCGTTCCACAGCAGCGATCCTTTTGGCTGTTGTTATTTTGTTTGGTATGGTATTCGCAATTAGTCCAGAGGTTCGAGCAGGTGTTATCAATTGGGTTAAAAGCACATTTATGAGATACTCTCAATATTCAAGCGATGGAAACAACAGCAACATTGAGTACGAATACTTTTTCCAAACAGTTCCGAGCGGCTATTCTGAATTAAAAATTATTGACAGCAAGGACGGAAAAACATATTTATACATCAATAAGGAAGCTAATTTATTACAATTTACATATGCGCACGGTAGCAGAATTGATAATTTCTTCGTTAAAACTGATTTACATACTCATATAGAAGGATTTGTAAATGAAAACAAAGCAGATATCTACATAGCTAACAGCAACAAGGAATCTAGTGCAATTGTTTGGCAGGATAGCGAAACAGACACATTACTTTGCATTAGTGCAAAAGCTGATATAGATCTGTTAATTGCATTTGCAGAGTCTGTTACAAAATCTCCCAAATGAAAAAATAATTGCCAATTAGTGTCCAATTACACCCCCTTAAATCGTTACTATAGTTAGTGCGATAGAAAGGGGGTGAATTTTATGAGGAAGGTAGCATTGTTTTTGGCGATCATCATTGTGGTTGCCATGCCATTAAGTGTATCAGCTGCATCCAGAGCAATTACTGTTAACCCGACGCTTCAATTTTCTGGAACAACTGCTGAGTGTGAAGCGATTGTGGTTGGAGATAATGGCACGGATTACATCGAGGTTACAATGAAGCTGATGCGAGGAGCCAGTTGTGTTGCGACTTGGAGCGACAGTGGATACGGTTATGTATATATGTATGAAGAAGCAAGCGTCGTCAGAAATGTTACATATACACTGGTGGTTCAAGTTAAAATCAATAACGTCGCATTGGATCCCGTATCGGCAAGTGGAAAAAGCTAATGAAGTGAATGTTATCACAAAAGGAATCTATTGTGGTAATATAGAAGTAGTCAATAATTAGCAGATACGATAATCCTTATGCCACCAGTTCTGTTCTAAATAGGACTGGTGGTTTTAATTGTATTAAAGCCAGCCCTAGGTTTTATTGGGGCAATTTATAGATTGGGGTGTGCCCATGGCATTATGGCCCGCAGGCGGATCGACGAATCTGGCTCTTTTCGTAGCCGTCCGGTGGCGGTAGTAGATCAGCTGGGCTGGGTACGCTGCCGGACTATATGTTCATAGCCTTACCGAGGAACTGCTGGCATGGTCGAAAACATTAATACACCCGATACCACCGGGAGACCTACAGCTTTTGTCGAGTTTACGTTTCTGCTATCGAATCATCTCTCGTTGTTGTTATCAAAACGAGCAATGCAATGAGCGATGGGAAGATGGACAAAGCAACCCTTCGGTGGCTTCATATCGAAAAGTTATTAAAAACTACGAGTTTATTATGAATTCGATGTCCAGACTCTTTGAAACATTTCTGTTGCTATCGCCAACCGCATACTCGTCGGTCTCCTCGCCGATGGCAGCTTACAAAATACCGCGAGGGTGGTTTGTTGGCATATAAGTTTAAATTCTAATTCTAGGCAACCAATAAAGAGGAATAGGGTGTGAAAAAGTGGAACGAGATTTTAGATATTTAAGAGATATGCACACCGATGCTGGCGCAAGAGAGATATTTGAAAAAATATGTACGGAATGGCTTTATGCACAATACGGAGACAATGCGCACAACATTCGAGTCAGTCAAGGCGATGCGGGTATAGATATTTTGGTAGGCGATTTTTCGGCGCCAATTCAGAATTACCAGTGCAAATTCTTTTTGGATGGGATTGGCGATGCGCAAAAGAATCAGATTAGGGATTCTTTTAAGACAGCCGTTACATCTTCTTCCTATACAATGGAAAAATGGATTCTGTGCGTACCGTGCACATTAAGTGCGCCTGAATTTAAGTGGTGGAGTGAATGGCGGTCTAAGCAGGAGAAACTTTATGGAATTGATATAGCTCTTCATGAAGGCGGCTATCTTATTTCGCAACTTAAAAAGTACGATATTTATCAGACTGCTTTTGATGATGATGTTCGTGAAAAGCTTGATACAATTCTATCATACTTTAGTGATGAGAAAAGAAAGATACACGAAGAAATAATTGTGATGCTTAATGAACTGAATGTTGAGCAATTCAATGATATGATTTTTGTCAAGAAACTGGAAAATGCAAATATAGCACTTTTAGATGGTTGCAAACGAGATTTTTTTAATGCCGAATTAGTTGAACAAACAATAGAAAGCAAAGGAGATCCTGAGAATATTCGTTTGCTTAATAATTTGAAGCAAAAAGTGTATTCCCTGTGGGAAACGCAATTTCGGAGGTATTCTGATGACTTAGACGGGAATGAATTGCTCTCACGTACATACGAGCGTATTGAAGATACAGACACAACAACGCTGAATTGCCCTGCTATTCCTGAGGCGAGTCTTTTTTCTAAGAAAGGCATTCTGCACCAATGGGCAGAAGAATGCAGTATTGGATGGCTGAAAGACTATAAACAAAAATTAAAAGAGTATTTGGCAAAGGGGACAGAGAAGCATGGAGATTAACTTTACTGACTACATAAATGATGCTGTGCGGATCTTAATTTTGCTTAATGCAGCCAAGAACAGAAAATCCTTAGTAATGACAGAACGAAAGATTATGCTGTTTGATTACTATTTGAAGTTCCCCCACACCATGCTGAGTGATCTTGCTGATATGCCATGTGATTTGCAGACACTCGATGAATACTATGCTTTTTTTCACTGGCAGCCAGACATTATTCGATATCGTAGAAGCATTAATTACTTAATCGCAAAAGGTTTTGCGGAGAAAGGGTTTGATAAAAATCAAACAGTCTTAAGAATTACATGCCTTGGAGAGGAAGTTGTTGGGCAGATAAACACAACATACAAAAGTCGTATGGAGAAGCTTACATTGACTTTTTTACCGATAGTGGCAAAACTTTCTGACTCAAGAATCGAAGAGCAAATACGGAATAAGTCCAATATACTTTTGCGTAACGGAGGTGGAAATCATGAAAAAGAGATTGAAGATTGAGTCTCTGGTTTTAGTTGGAACAAGAAAGAATTACACAGTAAAATTTCATGATGGCTTTAATCTGATTTCTGGGCATACATCAACGGGTAAAACCTCTATTCTGGAAATGATTGACTACGCATTAGGTGCGCAAAGCCATAAGTCCTATATTGAGATAGGAAATTCATGTTCTCATGTTGAGTTAATAGTCGTTATTGGAGACGAGAAGTTTAAAATTCGAAGAGAACTGTTCAATTTTAAAGCTCCGGTAGTTATTGAGGACTGGAGAGAAGATAAAAACAAGTATCTATTCTATAATCGGTATGAGATAGATGTGCCGAGTAATCCTAAATCGCTTTCTGCATTTTTGATTGAAAAACTGGGCCTTGCAAATATCACTATATCGGGACAAACTTTCAGCTTTAGAGATATTTTTAAATATTGTTATATCAAGCAAACAGAAATTGACAATGAAGATATCCTGGGTGAAAAAATTTGGACGAAAGATTTTAAGAGAAGAGCAACGTTTGAAATCATATTTAATATTTATGATAACGCACTGGAGGATTATAAGCGTGCTCTAGAGGAGCGTAGACAGGAAGCACATGACCTGGCACTTCAAATTACAGGCATACAGGATTTTTTGAAAACAGTTGATATTGTAGACGCAGAAGCTTGCAAGGAACTTGAGAAGGCAATAAGAAAAGAAATTGCGGAATTGAGTGTGCAATTAGCTGAAATCAAAAAAGGAAAAGGCAATATGTCAAGCGAAGCGATTGCCTTGCGTCGTCGCATAGAGGAGATCAAATTCAAGCTCGCAGATCTGGATGAAAAGCATAGAGACCAGAAGCAGTACTTAAAAAAGTTACGTCTTCTGTACAATCAATATCTGAGTGAAGTCGATAAGAAAGAACTGGCAATACAGGGATATCTTACTTTTAACCAGTATGAGTTCTTGTTTTGCCCTAATTGCTTGCGTCCCATTAAACGTCCTGAAAATGCTGAAGTTTGCTGTTTGTGTGGAAGCGAAAAGAGTGATGATACTGCTGAGACTTTAATTCTTAAAAATGAGATATCTGTATTAAAGCGAAAAGCAAATGAACTACTAAAGTTTATTGATGCCGAGGAAAGAAAGTATGATGCTATTATTCATGAAACACATGAACTGAAATCAGCTTTGTCTGAAGCTGAAATAGAACTGCTTCATTTATCACAAGGCTACATTGATCCCCTTATGGAACGAATTGAATATATCAACTATGAAATTGGACTCAAAAACAGGCGACTATTTGAACTTGAAAAGAATTTAAAAATGTTCCAAGAGGTCGATAGACTCAGTGAAGTTTTTAAAAAGAAAGAGAATTCCATTGAACTTCTAAAAGCTAATATTAAAGCACTATCTATGAATGCCGTTGATAAGCAAACATTAATTGAACAGCTTTCAAGCGCTCTGCATAATACTTTAGAAGCATTTGAATATCCTAAATTGAGTACAGCTTATATTGATGATAAACGATATCTACCCTATGTTCGGGGGAGAAAATATGATGATATAGGTAGTCTAGCAGGAGTAACGCTAATTACAATGGCCTACTATATGGCACTGCTTATGGTTGGATCTTCAGAGGAATATTATCATCCCAATCTATTGATAATTGATTCTCCGAGGAAGAATCTTGGCGCACAAAACACAGGCGATGAGGAAGAGTTTAAAGATGAGCGAATTTTTAATGCTACGATCAGATACCTGTATAATACTGTGGAGAGTCGAAAAACGGATATTCAGGTGATTGTGGTTAATAACGGATATCCTGACTTCCTGCCTCGGGAGTGCGTTGTTGCTGAGTTTGATGCAGATGAGCTGTATGGATTGCCAAGGGGGCTTATTGATGATGCAACTAGCTAAGGTATGAAAGATACAACTAGATGGAATAGTATGATGAATGGTTGCTGCCGTCTTATTATCTGGATGCTGATCTCAGCATATTTTTTATTAGATAAAAGTTTCATTATATGGAATTTTGTGATCGGTAGTATCGAACAGAATGATACTGATCAAATAATGCGATACTTGAAAGAAACAGTTGTGGGTCAACAAAAGCGGCATTTCTTGTTCGTCCTAATAAGTAAATTAAAGTTTCCATTAGGCTTTTTAGTGCATAATACATGGCAAGAAAATAGAAAATATAAAGAGGTAAAATATGGGTAAATATATTGGCATGGTAAGTTCTTTGTTATCCATTTTGGTGATGATTTTTACAGATATCAGTAACCTTCCTACGTTTAAGTGGGTATTAACTGTGGTTTCAATTGGTGGGTTGGTTTTGGCGTTGGCTCTCGAAGTTCATTATTACTTTAAAGGAAAACCGAAGAAGTATAACAAAGAAGAGAATATTGAGTATATGAAACGAATAATATCTAATGGAGGTAAAGTGGTTGTTTTTGCAGGAAGTTTGAGTTGGGTAAATAACGATGATATTAAACAGGCGATGTTGAACAAAAAGAGAAAACTGCATTTATGTGTAGAAGAATCGGCACCTCATATAGATGAATTTAAGGCGGCGGGTGTTAATGTTTATACATATGGTAGTAGTGGATTTTCACCAAAAACACGTTTTACTGTTATGAGAAAGGGAACCACAAATGAGAAGATAGCGATTACCTCCATAGAGGATACTGACAAAGCGGCCATACGGTGGATTTATGAAGTATCCAAGGACGATAA
The DNA here is from genome assembly GCA_045658365.1 of Faecousia sp. Lineage (GTDB taxonomy): Bacteria > Bacillota > Clostridia > Oscillospirales > Oscillospiraceae > Faecousia. The sequence goes on from JAZOUU010000103.1 coordinate 38,511, forward strand.
GGATTTTAAAAACCGTTGGATTGGATATGCTGCCGAGGATTTATTCAATCTTGCAAAACTTTTAGAAGATAGGAGCTAATATGTATATTAAGCCCGTTAACTCAATTAGTGAAGTTATTATCGAGCAAGAATGGGATGCTATAGCGGATTACCGGGATAGCTTGATTCGTACAGGTCAAGACATAAGTCTCTTGGATGTTACAGAGCCGTTTGTGCTCGAAAACATTAGTCGCGAATCAATACGCACAGTTATTGATTGTGGTTGTGGGACCGGTCATTTGTCTAGTTTGATGGCAGAAAAACTTGAAAAAGATGTTGTAGGGATCGATATTAGCGGTAGGAGCATAACGCTGGCTCAAAAAAACTACGGCCACAAATCGAATCTTTACTTTGTAAAAAGCTCGGTGATACATTTTGCCAAACATGATGTGAATTTTGATGCTTGTGTTGCTAATATGGTTCTCATGGATATTACAAACATAAAAAAGAATCTTGAGGCTATTTATAAAATGGTCAAACCAGAGGGGGTTTTTTGTTTTACAATAACACACCCATGCTTTTGGCCGATTTACTGGTCGTATTTTAATGAGCCTTGGTTTAAATATGATTCGGAGATTTTTTTAAGGGCACCTCTTTACATTAACAACAAATGTTTAGGGGAGACTACACATATTCATAGACCTTTGACAACATATATATCATTGTGCAAAGAAGCTGGATTTAAGATTGAGGAAATAAGAGAATTGTATCCATTAACATCACACCTTGATTTAGATTATCATTACGAATATCCCCGTTTTATTGGTTTCGTATGTAGAAGGTGATAATCTATTATTAACAGCCTTGTTCGTTCTTTTTACCTATTATGAAAATAATGATAGCATTTGTGATAGGATGCTGCTGGACCGAATGTCGGAGGTTGGGCACAATGAAAAAAGGTGCTGAAGGAAGTGTCCGGTGGGAATAAAATAAATTGAAGGCACCGGATTCTGCAAATGAATCCGGTGCCTACTAATATGTAATGCAGTTGAAAGTGTGATGCTTTTCCTTGGCGAGCAAGTTATGAATAATGGGGAGGCAGCAAAATAACCGGAGGGATACCGTGCTTGATTAGCTTGAGGTGTTATTTCCGTTGAGGTGTATACATATGAACAATAACTTATAACGCACATGCACGCAAGAAAATTCAAATTGACTTTTATAAAAAACTTAATGAAAGCAAAGTGTAGATGCTCAAATATCACTAGAGACGTTTGTTCTAGATATATCACTTTGGGTTGTACTTTCCGGATTTTTTGTCACAATCCATTGTTTCTGTAATTGCGCGACGAATAAAATCGCTCAACGATTCATTGGTTGTATTTACGTGTTCAGCGATGGCAAGTTTTTCTTCAGGAGAAACACGTGCCTGCAAATATTCTTGCTTTTCACGGTACTTCCTGCGTGCGCGAATTTGTGCTTCTGTAGGGGACATTCTTCTCACCTCATGTCTTAGTATATCATGGAGTTACCTCAAAAGAAAGATATGCACATGTGTATAAAATGCACAAAAATGAGAGTGATTCTTTGTGCAGATTTCCTCTTGATATGCGCATGCGCATATGATATGATATCAATAGAAAATAAAACAACGGCAGTGCAAGGGAGCGCCAACTCCCATGCACCTGCGCAGGTGGTATCAGCACCTACACAACGGGATTACCCCGCACCGCAGAGATATTATATCCTTTTTGTATCTTTTTTGCAAGAGGGAAAGTATATCTTTGCGAGGTTACTCCCGGCTATCATATTTTGATTTGCACCGTGTAGAGCTATCAGCCCTGCACGGTGTTTTGTTTTCTCTATAAAAATCAAGGAGGAAACACTATGGAAAACAAAAGATTTTTGACAGCCAATGATGTGGCAGAGTATATGGGCATTTCGGTGCCGATGGCCTACAAGATCATTCGTCGCTTGAACGACGAACTGGTCGCTGCAGGTTATATCATCGTTTCCGGTCGAATCAGCCGTAGCTATTTCGAAAAGAAAATCTACGGCGGCATCGCGTAGGAGGTGAGTATATGCCTGCTTATAAGGAAAAAGACAGGAACACCTGGACGGTAAAATTCAAGCATAAAAACTGGAGTGGCGAAGCCAAGTGGGTTACCAAAAGAGGTTTTGCAACCAAACGGGATGCACTGCAATATGAACGTGATTTTCTGGCTCGCCAGAGCGGCAATCTGGATATGTCATTCGCGGCCTTTGTTACGGTGTACCGAGAGGACAGAGGAGCTCGTATTAAAGAGAGTACCCAGGAAACAAAAGACAATATCATTGATACCAAGTTGCTGCCTTACTTTGGGGAAAGGAGTATGCGTGATATCACCACCAAGGATATTATGCTCTGGCAGAATGCTATGCTTGCCTATCGGAATCCGGATACTGGGAAGCCATACTCCAAGTCCTACCTGAAAACGATACACAATCAGTTGAGCGCAATTTTTAACCATGCAGTTCGCTACTACAAGTTGACCGAAAATCCTGCTCGCACGGTTGGCAATATGGGCAGTGAAAAGGGAATCGAAATGAAATGTTGGACCCGGGAGGAATATCTGAAATTTGCTGAATACATGATGGATGACCCTGTGGGTTACTACTATTTTCAAATGCTCTACTGGTGCGGTCTCCGTGAGGGTGAGGCGCTGGCATTGACTATCGACGACTTTGATTTTGAGAAGAAGACGGTTTCAATCACAAAAACTTTTCAGCATTTGAAAGGAAAGGATGTAATCACCGAACCAAAAACGCCTAAGAGCAACCGAATTGTAGAAATGCCGGCTTTCCTGGTGGAGGAAATTCAGTACTATATTGAGAAACTGTATGATCCGCGACCGGATGACCGCCTGTTTCCCTTATCCAAGAGCTACCTCAACCGCAAGATGGAACAAGGCAGCAAAGAAATGGACATTCAGCGTATTCGAGTGCACGATTTGCGGCATTCTCATGTATCCCTGTTAATTCATATGGGATACAGTGCCGTGGCAATCGCGGAGCGGATGGGACATGAGTCTATCGACATTACCTTCCGGTATGCTCATCTGTTTCCTAATGTGCAACGGCAAATGGCTGCTGATTTGAATACGTTGCAGGAAGGAGGTGATAAAAATGTCGGCTAAAGCTCGTGACGGACAAGGACGGTGGCGTTGCAAGACGATCGGTGTTCGGGTATCTCCTGAGGAAAACGCCGAGATTGACACATTGGTGGCATTGTCGGGCATGACTAAGCAGGATTATTGTATTAGCCGCATATTGCAGCGCGATGTAGTGGTTGTTGGTAATCCTAGGGTGCACAAAGCACTCAAGAATCAGATGGAACAGCTCTGCCGGGAATTCGAAAGACTGTGCAATGCTAATGAAGTGAGCGCAGAAGCATTGCATGTGCTGGAATATCTCATGAGAATTTACGAAAGCTTGAAGAATTAACAGGAGGAAGTATTATGATTAGAAATTTGGAAGTCAAGAATGATTTAAACTGTGGCAATGTTATCGCAGGGTGCTATGAAGATCGAGCGGAACAGATGAATCTCCAATGCTATTATGGCATTCGGATGGATAGCATGGTCATGCCGGAGGAGGATTTTGTAATCAAGCAGTTCTTTGGTACGCTGGAGCAGGTGAACGATTTAATGACTGAGATCGATAAGGATACCCTGTGGCGAGAATATTATGCGTCATCTCTTGATGCTTTTGAACGCTATCAGTCCGGCGACGCATATTCATTGCATTATGTGGGCGGGGACGCGGAGCAATTTTTGAGGCCGGTGATTGAGGTGTGCAGATCTGCATTTTTGCTGGACAATCCTGAATGGACCTATCAGGATAAATTCGGATGTCTTATGAGGGCCAGAGCAGATGTTGTATGTGTTCATCAAGTTTTGCTTTGGGATGGAAATTACTTTATCCGCTGTGCTCGATATGGTTTTGAGGGACTTGAATGCGTACATTCTGAAAAGGGGTGGATTCCTTACGATGGCAAATCCTGTGGTGTCCCCGCCATGATTGACTCCCAGGGTGCCGGGGACGCATATTGTCGCCTCTTTATGGTGGAAGAAACCTACGATGATTTGGACATTGCGAAATGGGATATTCAGCAGGGCAACAAACTGAATTATGAGCAGATCAGCAGAGAATTGTTCTCCGGATGTTAACGAAAATGGGATGGGTGGTTTATGCCATCCATCCCGGAAATAGAGTGGTAAATGTACATGGACAAGATTATAGATACAGTTTTCAAATCAGCCGTGAACACGAACAATCTGGCTTTGTCGAGAGCGCGCAGATTAGATTTGCGGAGGACATATAAATGTAAGTGAAATATAAGAGCCGGAGAACCCGGCTCTTATTCGTTATCCGGTTCGTGTTCCGGCGCAATTTTGTTGTTTTCTTCCGCCTCCGCTTGATCTCGGGCACGGCGGTGTGTTTCCAAGTAGTCATATATCACATTGGGAGAGTTCTCAATAGGGCCTTCCAACGGCTGTGTATACATACTTCCGCTGACAATAGTACCATCAGGAATCGTCATTGAGAGCGTACCCGGTGCCAGCAAATCGTAGCCGGTGAACTCTATAACCAGCTTTCCTTTTTTGTTAGGAAGTGCAAATGCCTGATTAAATGCATTGCTGCTTTCGTAACAACTGGTTTCAATGGTTTTTTGATCCAACACAGCCGGATTGACATATGGACGCAGATTCATTTTCTCTTCAAGTCGTCTCAGCAGATCTTCGTTTCGATAGTCGCTTCGTCTGACACTCGGATTTTCAATTTTGTGCCCCATTCCAAATTGCCGGTCTTCCGGTCGCGAACCTAAAATGTGCATCTCCGTATTCCAATATCTGCGCCATCCGTATGCTGACGGGTCACGCTCCTCAGCAAATCCCAACTCCCCGGGAGTGACACGCTTGACTGCCTCTGCAAACTCTTGTGAGTTTACAATATTCTGCAACAGCAGAAAGTCTTTTTCGCTATACCCAACTTGAGAGAACAACTTGCGAAATGCTGCCGTAAGTTGGAGTGATGCACAGTGTCGGAAGAAATCATCCTTATCGTGAACGATCGGTACTCTGTGGATATCGGTAATTCCATGTGTCGCATCTGTATTCTCTTGGGAAAATACTTCCACGATACGCCTTTGTTTTTCTTCCAGCAGCAAGGCGAGTTTACTGCTGATGATTGCTGTCCGATAACCATTATCTGTTTTAAGGCCATCTCGCAAATTACGAGTTTGTCCGCTGGTGGAGTTGTGGATGTACACCTTAGGGATGGTTTCGCCATCTTTGTAAGAGTAAAAGTCGCCATATGTGGCTCCTGCGGCTTCTTTCAAGCGCAAAGCGTCCTCCATCAGAAAAGCCAAACCGGTTTGTTCACCGGATTCAGGTACTGATTGGTAAATGAGTTTTGCCATTTTCCAAACCATCACCGGATCCAGCGAACGAGGGGGGACTGTTTCCTCTCGCTGTTCTACATTTTTCGGAGTAAGTACTTCTCCAGTATGAACGCCCCAAAATGGGTTCTTTAACCCTTCATTTTGGACAGCAAAGTCAGTCACGCACTCGATTAAATGCCAGTAGTGCTGAAGAGTCGTGTTTTTATAGTGTTTTTCTTTACTTAAATCATAAATCAACTGTTTGTAGTCTTCTGCCGTATATTCAGACAATGGCCAATCCTTCAGCCGAGGCAAAATATTTTTCTCATAATCCTTTGCATAACTCTCTTTTGTCCCTGATCCCCAATGGTGTTTCTTGGCGATTGCATCAAAGTGTTTTAGCAGGACACCGGCAAATGTAATCTGACTGTTGTGTTGGACCACCCAGTCATATTCAAAATAGTTATTCATCTTTGTTGTCCCCCTGTTCTTCCGGATAAAAGTGTACGGAAAGAGCTGCTCCGTAACGTGCAAAAAATTGAAGCAAAATGCTTGCATTCTCCCCTTCGCAGGAAGGATCGATATCCAATTCGATTCGAGTCCTGGTGTATTGATTAGAAGGTGTCACGGCATAAGAAATCATATCGTTTTGGGGTCTAATCCGTGTCACACTATAATCAGGGTTCGACGCAAAGAATCTTGCAGCCCATTGATCCAGCTGTGTCCGCATCAGCAACTGCATCAGCTTAACGGAATAGTCGCAATAGTATTGACCTTCCGTGGTTTGCAGCTTACGACCCATGAGGTAATTAATTGATTCCGCTTCCAGCTTTGTGTCATATCGGGCGTGAAAATCAAAGTTGCAACGCAAAAAATCGCCTTTGTAATCGGAAATGTCAGTCGTAGCCTGCGAACTGTGCTCCACATCAACAGACAATTTGATTTCGGGAATTCCGAGCCTGTCTGCAATGCTGTTATAATAGTCCCGCAACTGCCGGGGGGTAAGCGGCTCTTTATTGTTACCGGGCTTTGCAAACAACGGCGCGTTATTGGACTGTCTGCCCTGAGATTTAATTTTTGCAATTATCTTATCTGCAATTGGACGAACCACAGGGATCAGCCGCTGTTTTTGTTTTCGCAGTGATACAGCGGTTAGAGTCCTATACTGAAACTCCTTTGTAACCGCAATCATCAGCAAATTTAGTTCCAGATCAATGATGCAGTCACCTCGTGTCAATGCACACAACTGGTTCAGAGGTAGTCCGGTATAGTATCGCATCAGTGTTGCCAGCGCCTTTTCAGGATTCTGACTATCGTTTAACAACAGGGTAAGAAACTTGGCCTCTTGCTCAGCATCAAAAGAACGATTTGTCATCTCCCTACGCAGTTTTGACGTCTGCTTTCTAGCATATCCTTGAGTGTTGAGCATTTTCCGCACCGGATTGCACGCATAATACCGTTCGATTACTGCGTAGTCAAAAAGAATCACCATTTGTTTCATGAACAAATCGGCCTTGGTTTCTGATAAAGCATTGTCTTTGATATATGCAGACAGAACCGTCATAAGCTCGTTTGTATTTTCGATATTGGGAATAAAACCGCAAATAGGCTCCGTCGCGCTATTAGGGCGGAAGAAAACCGAGTCGTAGAGTTCTTCGTTAAATCCCTTTACGCCGGAAATTTGGTCGAAGTGAACAAATAACAGCGTTTTCAGCGACACAGGCTTGTTTTTTTCCAAGTATTCCTTGATTACCGCTTTACGGACTATTTTAGCCAGTTCCTTGTCCTGCAAGAGATATTCTGCCGAGGCGAGAGCTTCTTCTTTTGTGTTATACCATTTCCCGGGGATGTGGGTTTTGATCGATTTACCTCTAAGGAGCGTGTTTTTCCGCGCCTGATCAGTGGTAGGGTAGTCATAAATGCTATAGTAAGGTCTATATTTTCCGCCTTTCTGTGCAAAGGACACCCAAATCGAAATTTCTTCAGTGAACTTGTACTCGATAGGTTTTTGACGTCTGTTCGGCTCTGAATAGTCAATGTAATCCGAATTATACATCTCGCTCAGTGTTCGATCGCGCATGGTAAAGCTGTCAAAGGGAACACGGCGAAACTCCAGCGCTTCGATTTGGTTCTTGTTCACGAGTTTCATTTTCTGAACAAGGATTTCTTGGCAGTTCTGTGTAGGTTTGTTTTGCAGGATCAACAGACACTGCTTCTTTTTTTCTGCGTTAACAGCCTCTTGAGGCATAAGTACAATTTTGAAAATTGTATAATTGTCATTCAAGAAATTCCAAAGCTCACCTTCTGACTGCCGCTTTTCCAAATACACAGTTGGCATCAGAATGTAAATTCCGGTGGAGCGCTGTTCAATTAAAGCGGATTTGATATTCTCCAGAATTCGCTGGATTTCATCCGGAGTGTTGTCTCGCGCGAAATACAAAACACGGTCAAAGAATTGTTTATCCAGATACCTCATTTCTTTAACGTGATCCTTTTCTGTAGAATACCGGCTCACTTCGAAGAAACGATCGTCAGAATATGTGTAGGTGAGGGGATTGCTAAATTTCTGTTGTTGCTTAATGAAAGAAGGGGATGGATCAATAATAAGCGTTTTGTTTTCTTTCGTCGTGAAGCGAAAGAATATCTGGCTTACAATTCCGTTTTCTATTCCGCTATTATTAGCACGATTGGCAATGTAGGCTTCGTATTGTTGCATGAATTGTAACGGGTTGAGTTTGCTCCAGTTCCGGATGACTTCGTTATAGACTGTTTCCAGCTTGCGGAATCGAATATCTGAAAACTCAGTTTGACTTTCACGAGCTTCAATGTAACGCATGGGGTTTGTCATGTCGGGAATCGTCTCGGCATACTTTTGGGCCTCGATATAGATGTCGATTATATGCTGCGAAGGAATGCACATAGATTTGAGTTTTTCAACATTTTCGGCAAAGCTCTTTGTGACAGTAACTTGAGTGGGATTAAGCGAATAGATTTGATTTGTTGGCATACAACTGTCCTCCTCTTGATTTGTATGTATCTTTATTGTGATTTTTCGGTAGGGTTTCTAGTAAAAAAAGATGCCCCTGTCGGTGCTGGGACTGAGCGCACACGACCACTCCCAAAAAACCTTCCGATACTATTATGATTTTTTGTAATTCAAAATTTAAAAAACCCGCCCTAATCGACTAACAGGTGGAAAATAACAGAAAACACCATTTGGTAGCGCTGTAATGCGTGCTACCAAATGGTGTTTTGATGTCTGAATAGGAGCTGTGTGCTTAAATTGTTTTTGCGATATTTCTAAACGCCGAAATAAGCACATATTACCAGAAACGTAATTTTATATTACTGTACGACTCGATATGAGAAACTATGAAAAACAGAGCGTATTTGTGTTGGTCAAAAGTTGGTCAAACGCAAAATAGCGATTTTAGTTTACTGCGAATTAAGAACAAAAAACACCGTATTTTGCGTCTTTTAACGAAAATACGGTGTTTTTCTAACTATTTATAGAACCACGCAGCCACTCGGTCTCATTCCCACTCGATGGTGCCGATGGGCTTGGGAGTCAGATCCATGAGCACACGGTTGATGCCTTCAACCTCGTGGGTAATCCGGTAGGTGATGTGGTGCAGCAGGGCGTAGGGGATCTCCTCTACAGTGGCGGTCATAGCATCGGTGGTGTTGACGGCGCGGATGATGGCAGGCCAGCCTTCGTAGCGGCTTTCGTCTTTCACACCGACGCTCTTGATGTCGGGCACAGCGATGAAGTACTGCCAGACCTTTTCGTTCAAGCCGTTCTTTTCAAATTCCTCGCGAAGGATAGCATCGGCTTCCCGGAGAGCGTGGAGACGATCGCGGGTGATAGCGCCCAGGCAGCGGACACCCAGACCGGGGCCGGGGAAGGGCTGACGGTAGACCATGGCATGGGGCAGACCCAGAGCCTCGCCGACCACGCGGACTTCGTCCTTGAACAGCAGCTTAATGGGCTCCACCAGTTCAAATTGCAGGTCTTCCGGCAGACCGCCCACGTTGTGGTGGGACTTAACGGCCTTCTTGCCCTCAGCGGCCTTAATGGATTCCAGAATGTCGGGGTAGATGGTGCCCTGAGCCAGATAGGAGATTCCTTCCAGCTTCCGGGCTTCATCGGCAAATACTTCGATAAATTCCTTGCCGATGATCTTGCGTTTGCGCTCAGGATCAGAAACACCGGCCAGAAGATCCAGGAATCGGTCGGTGGCATCTACATAAATCAAGTTGGCATCCAGACCGTCACGGAACGTCTTGATGACGCCTTCGGACTCATCCTTACGCATAAGACCGTGATTGACATGGACACAGACCAGCTGCTTGCCAATTGCTTTGATCAGCAATGCGGCGACTACACTGGAGTCCACACCACCGGACAAAGCTAGCAGAACCTTTCGGTCGCCCACTTGCTTGCGGACGGCAGCAACCTGCTCATCGATGAATGCGTTTGCCAGCTCAGGGGTAGTGATGCGGAGCATGGATTCGGGACGTACATTGTTTTCCATAATGATTACCCTCCAAAGATAAAATGGGTGAAAGAAACGATAGGATTATTATAAACAATGTTTTTTCAGAATGCAATAGTTCATTTTCTGACGAATGCATTTTTGTCGAAGTGATAAGATTGGGGAAAAAAGAGAGGCCGTTTTTGTTGCAAATTGGCGGATGTGTGGTATAATAATCGAAACGGTTTTTGCAAGAGGTGCAGAAAATGGGTATTGTTGTAATTGGCGCAGTTTTTGTGGACATTAAGGGATATCCCAGTGCTGCGTTTATGCCTACCGGCAGAAATGCAGGTCGAGTGGAACAAATCCATGGCGGTGTTGGTAGGAACGTGGCAGAGGATGTTGCCAACTGTGAACTGCGCCCCACATTTTTGAGCCTTGTGGACCGTTCGGGAATCAGCGATGATGTACTTCGCAAGCTAAAGAGCCATAAGGTCAATACAGATTTTATTCGTGCTGTGCCGGATGGCTTGGGTACCTGGCTGGCGGTGTTTGACAATGACGGCGATGTATATGCCTCCATTTCCAAACGTCCGGACTTGCGGCCTATTGGCCATGTTCTGGACGAGTTTGGCGATGAGATATTCTCCAAGGCGGACAGTGTAATCATCGAAATTGACATTGAAAAAGAAGTGGTAAAGCGGGTTTTCCGTCTGGCGGAAAAATATGGGAAAAAGGTCTATGCCGTGGTATCTAATATGAGCATTGCTCTGGAGCGCAGAGATTTTCTGCAGTCTATTGATTGCTTTGTATGCAATACACAGGAGGCGGGCATCCTGTTTTCAGAAGATTTTGCCGGATACACACCGGAGCAATTGCTGCCGGTTTTGTCGCAAAAAGTGATCAATGCCAGGATTCCCAGTATGATCGTTACGATGGGCGGAGATGGTGCTGTGTATGCTTCCATGGATGGTGAAAATGGTTACTGTCCTGCCAGAAAGGTGGCTGTTCATGATACCACCGGCGCCGGAGATGCTTTCTGCGCAGGGGCAGCTATTGGTCTTACCTATGGCAAGGGCTTGGAGGAAGCCTGCAGGATCGGCACGTTGCTGGCCGCTTCGGTAATTGTGACATCAGAAAATGTGTGTCCCCGTTTTCTGCCGAGAGAATTGGGGTTGGATATGGATGTGCCGGATTGACAAATTTTATGGGATGAGGTGTAAAAATGTCATATCATAGAATATTGACGATTCAGGATATTTCCTGTGTCGGGCAGTGCTCCATGACAGTGGCAATGCCCATTCTGTCGGCTTGTGGACAGGAAACCTGTGTACTTCCATCGGCGGTGCTGTCTACCCATACCGGAGGGTTTGCGGATGTTGTGTTCCGAGATCTGTCCCACAGCATGCCGGAAATTTGGAAACATTGGCAGAAAGAGGGAATTTCCTTCGATGCCATTTACACCGGTTATTTGGGCAGCGTTTCTCAAATTGAAACGGTAAAGGAAATCCTTGGCAATCTTAAGAACGCCAGTGGCGTTGCCGTTGTGGATCCTGCAATGGCAGACCACGGCAAGCTCTATCGTGGGTTCGATGAAGCGTATGTAATGGCAATGAAACAGCTATGCGCCTGCGCGGATATCCTCATCCCCAACTTGACAGAAGCCTGTATGCTGACCGGACATCCTTATAAGGATACCTTTGATGAGGTTGAAATTAAGACCTTGTTGAAAGAATTGGTCATGCTGGGATGCAAGTACGTTATTTTGACCGGCGTGGGCTATGAGCCGGAGGAAACCGGCGTGGTTGTTTTCCAAAACGGAAAACTTACCCGATACCCCCATAGGAAAATACCCGGGAGTTATCACGGAACCGGGGATATTTTTGCTGCAGCCTTCGTTGGAAGCTATCTGCGCGGAAAAGATTTGGAAGCCGCTGCCCGGATCGCCGCAGATTTTACGGCGCTGTGCATTGAGAATACTTATCAGAATCCCGCCCATTGGTACGGCGTGAGATTTGAACCGGTCTTGCCAAAATTGATTGATATGCTGAAATAAGGGAAAGAAAATGTTTGCCAAAAAGAAGAAAAAAGGAATAGCAATTGCTGCTGCCATGTTTACTCTGTTGGTGCTTACCGCAGCAGCATGGTGTCTGGCAGCATCTCTGGAACTGAAGCTGACGGTAAGCGGCAGCCAAAGTTTTGAGCAGGAATATGGTCTGGGCTATGTGGATGCCGGGGCAGAAGCGGCATTGGAAAGCAATATCATTAAGGGCTTGCGTATTCCGGTGGAGGTAAACTCCCAGGTGGACGTGAATCCGGATGTGATCGGCAACTATACTGTGGAGTACCGGGCGGAATATCTGTGGTTTTTTGAGACCGCAACCCGGGATGTAACCATTGTGGATACCACAGCGCCGGTGATCACTCTGACCGAGGATACAGCGGAGTTTTGGATTCCGGGGACGGAGTATGCAGAGCCTGGTTTTGTTGCCTATGATGAATATGACGGTGATATTACTCATCTGGTAACCGTGGAACAAACCGGGAACATTATCACCTATGCGGTGGAGGATTCATCCGGTAACCGGGCGACAGCCCAGCGCGTCCTCACAGAGGGCGATATCGTTCCTCCACAAATCTCTTTAAATGGAGAGCAGGAGGTCGTTGTGCATCTGGCAAGGCCCTATGAAGAACCTGGATTTACCGCAACGGATGATCGCGACGGCGATATCACCCAGAAGGTTGTGGTGGAAGGCACTGTAGACAGCTATACTGCCGGCAGCTACCCCATCACCTATACCGTTACCGATTCTTTCGGAAATACTACCTCTGTTGTGCGAACCGTAAAGGTCGAGCCTGCACCTATGATAGAGCCGGTGGTTCCAAACGGAAAGGTGATCTATTTAACCTTTGATGACGGCCCCGGAAAATACACGCCAAAGCTGCTGGAAATTTTGCGGAAATACGATGTAAAGGCTACCTTCTTTGTCGTAAATACAGAATATATTCATTTGCTTCCGGAAATGGTGGCGGATGGTCATACCATCGGTGTGCATACAGGAAGTCATGTTTATAAAGAGATTTATGCTGATGAAAAAGCATTCTTTGCGGATTTTAAGATTGTATATGATCAAATTTACGAATTGACCGGCCAAAAAACCACGATCATGCGATTCCCGGGCGGAAGTTCCAATGTGGTTAGCGCCTTCAATCCCGGCATTATGACCAGACTTACCCAATTGGTTACAGATTACGGTCTGCAGTATTTTGATTGGAACGTGGACAGCAAGGATGCAGGTGGAGCAAAGACTGCGCAGCAGGTATTTCAATCGGTGGTCGCAGGCATCGGGGATAAGACTTGTTCGGTGGTTCTGCAGCATGACACGCTGGGCTATAGCGTAGATGCGGTGGAACGGATCATCCAGTGGGGACTGGCAAACGGCTATCAGTTCCTGCCTTTGGAACCCACCAGCCCCAATTGCCATCATTCTGTTCGGAACTAAAGAACAAAATATAAACAGCACCCCGTTTGCGAAAACGGGGTGCTGTATTTTGTGTTAGCATTATAGATTGGCCTTTGCCATCTTCAGCGCCTGGGCCAGCTGGTCCGGGCAGGAGGTGGATTTCATACCGCAATGGATACCTTCCACTCTGGAAATGACTTCATCAATATCCATGCCTTCCACAAGGACGCCGATTCCCTTGAGATTGCCGTTGCAACCGCCGATAAACTGAACGTTTTTGACCTTGCCGTCCTCCACATCGAAGAGGATGCTCCGGGAGCAGGTGCCGTTGGTTTGATATTCGTACTGCATACTTATGTTATCCTTTCTTTACTTTGTAATGTCTGCATATTTTGCGCCTACCAATTGGGCGAGCGCTTCCGGCGATAAGATCATCTGATGCCCTCTGGCACCAGCGGAAACGGCAATTTCATCGTATAAAACACAGCTCTCGTCAAAATGGGTAGGATACTTTTTCTTCATGCCCACTGGGGAGCAGCCGCCCCGGATATAACCGGTTAAGGACAAAAGCTCCTTTACCGCCACCATGGAAATGCTTTTATCTCCGGCTGCCAGGGCGGCCTTTTTCAGGTCAAGTTCGCAGCAGACGGGGATACAAAACACGTGGATTCCGGTGCGTTCTCCCCGGACAACCAGGGTTTTAAATACCTGCTCCTGGGGCATACCGATGGCGGAGGCCGCATGGGTTCCACTCAGATCCTGCTCGTCATATTCATAAAAAGCTTCTCGCATAGCGATGCCGGACTGCTGAACGATCCGGACTGCGTTTGTTTTTGTTGCCATTGAATCACCGCTACCATTATACGACATGCTGTCAATGGTTGCAAGGGTGTCTTTTTTTATGAATTATGAATAGCTTAGGGGCGCTTTCGGTTATCCTAAGGAAGATTGGAGGGGTTTTTATGCAGGAAAACAAAAATGCAGACATGAAAGAACAGGAACGCCAGCAGGTCATTGAACTGGGTTCTGACATCACAAAAAGCAATAAGGGTAACATCTACACGTTGACCATCATCGGGCAGGTAGAAGGCCATCAAATTTTGCCGGAAAACTGCAAAACTACAAAATACGAGCATGTATTGCCTTTGCTCGCCGGGATTGAGGAAAGTGAAGACGTGGACGGGCTGCTTCTTCTTTTGAATACGGTGGGCGGCGATATCGAAGCGGGCCTTGCAATTGCAGAAATGATCGCAGGCATGAAAAAGCCCACGGTATCCCTGGTGCTGGGCGGCGGCCACTCTATTGGCATTCCTTTGGCGGTGTGCACCAAGCGTTCCTTTATCACACCCACCGCCAGTATGACGGTGCATCCTGTGCGAATGACTGGGCTTGTCGTTGGCGCACCCCAAACCTTCCGTTATTTCCAGCGGATTCAGGAACAGATTGCGGAATTTGTCACATCCAATTCCAGAATCTCAAAGGAGGAGTTTGAAGGCTATATGATGGCCACCGGAGAAATGGCCACGGATGTGGGCACGATCCTTTACGGCAAGGAGGCGGTGGCATCGGGGCTGATCGACAAGCTCGGAGGCCTAAACGATGCCCTGGCTGCTCTGCACAAGATGATCGAAAAGAACGGAAAGGGCAAGCAGGACAGAAAAACACCGCAGTGACCCGAAAAAATAAAAATCGGGGTGGAAATCCGCTTTCAAATATGTTATCATAAATTGAAAATGTATGGGGGAGGAATGAGTATGGACTGGAATTGGATTCACAGCCTATTTTACGGCTTGATTTCCGGCTTTACGGAATTCCTGCCCATATCCCCGGATGCCCATCGGCATTTGTTTGCGGAGCTGACCGGAGTGGGGCAGGGACACCTACCCCACCGGCTTTTCAGCCATATTGGTGGATTGCTGGCGCTGCTGCTTGTCTGCAAGCCTCAGATCGACAAGCTTCTTAGAGAGCGGCGAATCGCTACATTGCCGGTAAAACGGAGAAAACGCCAGCCGGATGTAAAGAGTTTGGCAGAAATTCGTTTCTTGCGTACGGCCGGATGGATGCTTCTGCTGTCTATTCCCGGCTTTGTTATGATTTCACGGTTTGGACAGCCTCTTTGGTTGGTAGCGGTGCTGCTTTTGCTGAATGGTGTTATTTTGTATGTCCCTCAATTTCTCCCAGGTGGCAATAAAGAGGCCCTGTCCCTTTCTGCGGCAGACAGCCTTTTGACAGGCGTAGCCGGTGCCCTTGGCAGATTTCCAGGCATCTCCGGCATTGGCACAGCTATGTCTGCATTAAAGATTCGGGGCGCGGATTGGCAGTGTGCTTTGCAAATGTGCCTGCTGCTTTCGGTCCCGGCCTTCTTAATTGCTATGGGTTGCGATGTCTATGGTATGGTGCTTGTGGGTGCCGGTATTTCCTTTGGATATATTTTGCACTATTTACTTACGACGTTAAGCGCTTTTGCCGGCGCTTATTTCGGGATCATTTTCATGCGTTTTTTGGCAGTGAAAGCTGGTTTTTCCGGATTTGCCTATTATTGCTGGGGTATGGCGTTATTTAGTATTTTCCTATACCTTATGATTTAACAAAGGAGGAACTCCGATGGCAGATAAGAAATCAAAATCCCAGGCGCAAAAGGCGGCAATGGGGAAAAAACAGAAAAAAGGATCAACTGATAAATCCACGGCTGTGAAGAAAGCAGAAAAGCAGAGAGTATTTCCTGTTCGGCTGATTACATCGCTGGTTTGTCTTGTGCTGTTTGTTCTGTTTTTAGTCATGTTCCTGCAGCCGGACGGAATTCTGGTTAAATTACTGCAGAACTTTGTATTGGGATTGATTGGCAATGTTTCTTTTTATGTTGCCATTCCTGCACTGCTGTACTTATTCACCATACAGGCTTTCAGCGGCAAGCGGCCGATCATCCTTCGGAGTGTCTGCCTGATTTGCTTTGTGCTGCTGTGCGGCTGTATTTCCCAGTTGGGCTTGGATACCGGGGACATGCCTTCCGGCATTACGGTTGTAGGATATTTATATGCAGGCGGCGCAGCCGGTACTTCTGCCGGACTTCTCTGCGGCGGTATCGCATTGCTGCTGCGCAGCCTCTGTGGCTCAGTTATTTCTTACATAGCCTTTACTGTGGGCGCTTTGCTTACCTTGTTGGCATCCTTCCAGGTGACCATTCCCAGCATTATCCGCGCGGTGCAAAATCGTCCTCGGGCCGACTGGGAGGACGAACCGGAAGAAGTGCAGGAGCCTGCGGCGGTGGTGGTTAATCACCTGGCCAATAAACGCATTGAATATGTGGAAAACAAGCGGCGCCTGCAAGCAGAACGGGAAGAGCTGGAACTGTTGGAAGACGAGGAAGAACTGCCCGTTCCTGCGCCGGGAAAAAAGCAAAAGGTAAATTCCAAGGCATCGGATCTCATGAGCCAAATTGACGGCGATGTGGAAAAGCCGGTGGCTGCAGCAGAAAAGGCTGTGGAAGAAAACGCAGATGTGGATTTGATTTTGAATGCCAAGCCCGATGTGCCAGCCAACACCATTGTGGTAGAACCGGTGCAGGCGGAAATGATGCCCTTTGAAAAAGAAATGCCGGAAACGGTTCCCGAAGTTCCTGCGGTCTCCGATGTAAAAAAGGAAAAAGTAACCGCTAAAGATGCGGAAGAGTCTGCAGCTCAGGTAGCTGCGGAAATCGCAGAAGCGGAAGCGGCCCAAAAGGTGGATTATTGCTTCCCACCCATTGATTTGCTGAAGCTGCCGCTTCGGGGAAGCCAGGACGGGACTATGGAAATGCGGGAAAATACCCGTCGGCTGAATGAAACTTTGGCAAGCTTCCGAATCGATGCCCATATTATCAATGTGACCCGGGGGCCCAGTGTCACCCGTTACGAGGTGGAGCTGGATAAAGGTGTGAAGTTGAGTAAGCTTACCTCCTGCGCCGATGATATCGCTCTGAGTCTGGGCGCATCCGGTGTCCGTATTGCGGCGGTGCCCGGAAAAATCTCTGTCGTTGGTATTGAGGTGCCCAATCGGGCGGTGACCATGGTTTCACTCCGTGAGGTCATTGATGCCAATGAGTTTAACATGGCCAAATCCAAGTCCTCCTTTGCGGTGGGTAAGGATATCGGCGGAACCTGCATCGTCGGTAATATCTCCAGACTGCCTCACATGCTGATTGCCGGCACTACCGGTTCCGGTAAGTCCGTGTGTATGAACTCTATCATTATCAGCCTTTTGTATAAGGCAAGTCCCGAGGATGTCAAGCTCATCATGGTTGACCCCAAGATGGTGGAGCTTGGTATCTATAACGGTATTCCTCATTTGCTGATTCCAGTTGTGACTGACCCGAAGAAAGCCGCCGGCTCTCTGCAGTGGGCGGTGACCGAAATGATGCGCCGCTACAAGGCTATGTCTGATGCCGGCGTTCGGGATCTGGAGTCCTATAATGGCATCGTGGAAGCTGAGGGCGAGGGCAGCAAGCTGCCCCAGATCGTGGTCATTATTGACGAGCTGGCGGATTTGATGCTGGTAGCTGCCAAAGAGGTGGAGGAATCCATCTGCCGCATTGCCCAGATGGGCCGTGCTGCGGGAATTCACCTGATCATCGCGACCCAGCGGCCCTCTGCCGATGTCATCACCGGCCTTATGAAGGCGAATATTCCTTCCCGGATCGCATTTGCCGTGGCATCTGCCATGGAATCACGGATCATTCTGGATACCCAGGGTGCAGAGAAGCTGGTTGGCAAGGGTGACATGCTGTATGCGCCCATTGGCAATGGCAAGCCCCTGCGTGTTCAGGGCTGTTTCGTAAGCGATGCGGAAGTGGAAGCGGTAGCTACCTATGTCAAGCAGAATTTCACCACCACCTATGACCAGGAGGTCATGGAGGAAATCGAGCGTAAGGCCATGCAAACCGGCACCAGTAAGCCCACGGCCACTGAGCCGGAGCCCAATGCTGAGGAACTGGACGGCGACGAAATGCTGCCTGCGGCGGTGGATGTGATTCTGGAAACGGGACAGGCTTCCGTATCCATGCTCCAGCGTCGGTTGAAGCTGGGCTATGCCCGGGCGGCGAGAATTGTGGATGAAATGGAAGAAAAGGGAATTGTAGGCCCCTTCCAGGGCAGCAAGCCCCGTTCTATCCTGATCACCAAGGAGCAGTGGGCGTCCATGCGCTCCGGTCAGAGTGTCCAAATGGGCTTTGACGATATGGAAGAAGACGGCGGTGTCCCGGAAGAAATTGACTAAATCTTAACAGGGTCACCTGTGTAGATATATTACATCCCATCCGCAGCTGCGGAGGGACAGTAGGAGGTTAATCAATGAATAATCATACGAAGAAAATGGTAGGCATTGGTTTGTTTACGGCCATTGTTATGGTGCTGCAGTTTCTTGGTGGCGGCATTAAATTCGGCATATTCTCCATTTCGCTGGTGCTGGTTCCAATAGTTGTGGGCGCAGCGGTTTACGGTTGGAAAGCCGGCGGATGGTTGGGGTTTGCATTTGGCGCGGCAGTTTTGCTTTCCGGTGACGCGGCAGCCTTTTTGGCAGTTGACCCCATAGCAACTGTGGCAGTTGTGCTGTTGAAAGGCATTGCGTGCGGTGTGACTGCAGGTTTTCTGTACATATGCCTCAGCAAGGTGAATAGGACCGTTGGTGTGTTTGCTGCAGCTGTTGTTTGCCCGATAGTAAACACCGGAGTGTTTTTGGTAGGATGCTGGCTGTTTTTTTTGGAAACCGTTGCTCAGTGGGGAGCGGGACTGGGATTTGCGAACGCTGCCGAGTATATGTTCCTTGGACTGGCGGGAACAAACTTCCTGATTGAACTTGCGGTGAACATTTTGCTTGCGCCGGTCATTGTTCGTCTGATTAAAATTAAAGCAAAATAACACATCATTTCCCGGCAGCCTTTTGGCTGCCGGTTTTTTGCGCCCAGAGGTATTTATTTTCCTCCGGGCGCATAGTCTTTTCCAGGAGTGATGCAAATGAAGTGTGCGTGGGATGCGCTGTTATCCGTGCTGCCGGCAAGATTTCGGCAGCAGGTGGACAATCTGGGACGGGACACTATGCAGGAGCTGCGGCTTCGGGTGGGACAGAGCGTGGAGCTGATTCTTTCCGGTCAGTCCCGGATGCTTGGCATGCAGGCGCAGGAAGAGGATATCAAATTTGTCGTCAATGCTGCCAGCCATTACTCGCCCTGGGCGGCAGCGACATCGGCAAAAGGGTACATAACCGCTGCCGGTGGTCACCGCATCGGTGTGGCTGGGGAATGTGTGATACAGAGTGGACAGGTTACCGGCATCCGCCGGGCGACATCATTGTGTATTCGGGTAGCCAGAGCTTTTCCAAATATTGGGGACAAGGCTCCAAAATCCGGTTCGCTTTTGATTCTTGGTCCGCCGGGTGCAGGAAAGACAACCCTCCTGCGTGAATTGATTCGCTGCAGATCAGAAACTGGACAGGCGGTTGCGGTGGTTGACGAACGTGGCGAACTTTTTCCGGTGGGAGGCGTGTTTTCACCCGGATCAAGGACGGACGTCCTCACAGGCTGCAGTAAGGCGGCAGGGGTGGATATGGCACTGAGAACCTTAAGTCCTGGGTGTATCGCGGTGGATGAAATTACCTCGCAAGAGGACTGTCAGGCACTTCTAAGCGCAGGCTGGTGCGGCGTGGAGCTGCTGGCAACCGCCCATGCAAGAGATGCCAAGGATTTGCTCCGCCGGAAAATTTACCAGCCCCTGGCAGACAGCGGTTTGTTTGAAACATTGCTGATTTTACAGCCGGACAAGTCCTGGCGTATGGAAAGGATGAGGGTATGAACCTAAAGTGGATGGGCGCGATTTTGATTGTTGCGGGCTGCGGTGGATTTGGCTTTTTGATGGCGCGAAATATATCCCGGGAGGTTTCTGCACTTAGGCGGCTGATGGGCATACTGGACTATATGAGTTGTGAACTGGAGTACCGGCTTACACCGCTGCCGGAAGCCCTTAGAAAGGCCACAGTGTCCCAAGTTGGCTGCGTGGACAGGTCGCTGGTTTTTTTGGCGGAGGAGTTGGAAAGCCAGGTGGCACCCGATGTCATCAGCTGCATGAAAGCTGCATTGATAAAGTCCCCGGAAATGCCAAAGCGGACCCGGGCTATGCTGGAGGAATTGGGGATCTCTTTGGGCACTTTTGATTTGCAGGGTCAGCTGAAAGGCTTAGAGGCAGTTCGGCAGAATTGCAGCCGGGAGCTGATGGAATTGGAAGAAAATCGCGCCCAGCGAACGAGAAGCTATCAAACATTGGGACTGTGTGCAGGCGCGGCATTGGCGGTACTGTTTATTTAAGCTATGGATATTGATCTGATTTTTAAAATTGCTGCCATTGGCATTATTGTTTCCATTTTAAATCAGGTGCTTTCCCGCTCTGGGCGGGAAGAACAGGCAACAATGACGACCCTGGCAGGCCTGGTGGTGGTTTTGATGATGGTCGCGCAGAAAATTTCCGATCTGTTTGATCTGGTCAAAACCCTGTTTCACTTCTGATGGTGAGTTTTTGGCAAATCGCAGCGGGGGTTTTCCTGGTTGTGGTGCTGGGGATCGTGCTGAATAAGCATAATAAGGATCTTTCCATGCTGCTGACTCTGGCTGCCTGCACCATGGTGCTGTGGGTGGCGGCAAGCTACCTGCAGCCGGTACTGGATTTTGCGGAAAAACTGCAGGAACTGGGGCAGCTGGATTCGGAAATTCTCGGCATCCTTTGGAAGGCCGTCGGTATTACGCTGATTGCGCAGATCGCGACCCTTGTCTGTCAGGATGCAGGAAACGGCGCCCTCGGAAAGACGGTGCAATTATTGGCTGCTGCGGCGGTGCTCTGGCTGTCGCTGCCGCTGATGGAATCCCTGCTGGAAACGGTACAAAAGATCGTGGGGGAGATATGAGAAGAGTCCTGTTGTTATTTTGTCTGCTGTCAATGCTGGCAATCCCTGTAAAGGCTGTGGAATATACAGCACCGGAGGCACCGGATTCGGCGCTGGAACTGATGCCTGCGGAAAAGGAAAGCTTTGCTGAGGGCTTATGGCAGGTGATTTTGGCGGCATCCCGGCAGCTTCAACCGAAATTTGCCCAGGCCTGCAAGGCCTGCGTGGCGTTGGTGGCGATCGTGATGCTGGTATCGTTGCTACGGGGAATTTCGGAAAAGCCGGGAAAACCCCTGGAGCTGGTTGCGGCATTAGGGATAGCCGGTGTGCTGCTGGGGCGGGCGGATATTTTAATTCATTTGGGCACGGAGACCGTAGAATCCCTCAGCCAATACGGAAAGCTGCTGCTGCCGGTGCTGACAGCTGCTTTGGCTGCCCAAGGGGGCGGGACAACCTCTGCAGCCCTCTATACCGGAACGGTGATCTTTGACACGTTTTTATCATCTCTGGTGGTGAAGATACTGGTCCCCATGGTATATGGATTTTTAGCTTTGGCGATTGCCAACAACATGACCTCCGAAGGCGTTTTAGCGAAGTTTCGGGACCTAACCAAGTGGCTGATGACCTGGGTGCTCAAAATCGTACTCTACATATTTACAGGCTACATGGCCATCACAGGGGTAGTCAGTGGCACAGCGGATGCCATGGCGATGAAAGCCACCAAGCTGACCATTTCCGGCATGGTGCCGGTGGTGGGGGGCATTCTGTCCGATGCTTCGGAAGCGGTGATTGTGGGCGCAGGTGTAATGAAAAGTGCGGTGGGTGTATATGGTCTTCTGGCGGTGATCGCCATTTGGATTTCTCCGTTTTTGGAGATCGGGATCCAGTATTTGCTCCTAAAGCTGACAGCGGCGCTCTGTGCCACTTTTGGCATCAAGAAAGCATCGGAGCTCATTGAGGATTTTTCTTCTGCCATGGGATTTGTGTTGGCTATGACAGCCACGGTTTGCCTTCTGCTGCTTATCAGCGCAGTATGTTTTATGAAAGGGGTCGGTTAATGAATTCCGTGGGAGCATATATCCTGCGCCTGACAGCGGCGGCGGTGATCTGTGGGTTGATTACCGGGATTGTTGGAACCAAGGGGGCGCTGGCTTCTGTTGTAAAACTGATGACGGGGCTGTTCTTATGCTTTAGCGTGGTCAGCCCGTTTCTAAAGGTAAATGTAGGAAATTTGACGGGTTATTTGGATGATTTGCAGGTAAGCGGAGAGGAAATTGTAATGGAGGGGGAGTCGGCTGTAAAGAAGGAACTGGAAGCTATCATAAAATCCAAAACGGAAGCATATATCTTGGACAAAGCTGCTTCTTACGGCGCGGAGCTGGCGGTGGAGGTTTCTGTGGATGCTTCGCAGATGCCCGTACCCAATGCCGTAAGAGTGCGCGGCCAAATTTCTCCCTATGGGAAAAAGCAGTTGCAGCAAATCATCACCAATGATCTGGGGATCGCACTGGAGGCGCAGATATGGACCGAGTAGCCGTTGGAAAGAAGATTCTGGAGTTTGGTCAAAAGTACCGGTATGCGCTGTTGGTGCTGCTGATTGGCCTGGGACTTATGCTGCTGCCGGGGCTGGAAAAGAGTGCTGACTCTTCTGACAGTCAGCCCGTTCAGCAAGTAAAATCGGAGGATATTTCTCACCGACTGGAGGAAATTCTCAGCCAGATTCAAGGGGCCGGAAAGGTGCAGGTGATGCTGACAGTTGCCCAAGGGGAGAGGATAATGTATCAAACGGATGAGGATCTGGCATCGGGGGATAGCGGGACTTCCCGGTGGGATACGGTAATCATTGCCGGCGCTGACAGAGCTCAGGCGGGACTGATCCAGCAGGTGATCCCACCGGTATACCGGGGGGCGATCATCGTGTGCCAGGGGGCGCAAAATGCAGCTGTCCGGCTGGCAATTGTGGAGGCGGTGTCCAATATTACAGGTCTGGGAGCAGACAAAATCTCGGTGGTAAAAATGAAATGATGGGGAGGCATCTTTTTATGAATCAATGGAAAAAGAATTTGGTGGCGGCGGCGGTGCTGCTGGTGGTGTGCGCGGGTATTTACATGAACTGGATGTACGGAAACAGCGAGAATGTGGCAAATTTGACGGATACTCTGGATACTCAAAAGGTACTGTCCGAGGATGGCTTGGTACTGGATCAGCTGGACAATGCGGTGAGCGCAGACAATACTACCTCGGATTATTTTGCTGCGGTAAGACTTTCCCGACAGGAAGCCAGAGACAGCGCAGTGACGCTGCTGCAGGAAGCTATGGCCTATGGGGATGACACAGAGAATGCTCAGTCAAGCGCCCAACTGGAGCAAATTGTTCAGACCGCCCTGTGCGAGGCACAGATCGAGAGTCTGATCATCGCCAAGGGGTACACGGACTGCGTGGCCTATATGTCCGATGAGGGGATCTCCGTAGCGGTTGCCACTCCGGAGGGCGGTATGAAGCAGGAGGATGTGGCGGTAATAGCCGACATTGTGATCACCCAGACAGGGCTGGGAATGGAAAATATTCGCGTTGTAGAGGTTCAGTAGTATAATGGGCTGCATTGCAGCCCATTATTTTTTGCGATACTTTACAGATTGACTTGTATTTGTTTTTTTGATATACTAAGGAAAAAGTATCATGCCATAATAGGCATGAGATGATTTAGGAGGAGTTACCATGGCTGAGAATAAACAGTATATTAGCCAGATGCAGGACAATGGCAGCGTTATGATTTCCGAGGATGTGGTGGCCACCATCGTTATGCAGGCAATGAAGGACGTGGAAGGTGTGGTCAGTCTTAGCGCCAAGCCCGGTGCAGATATTGCAGATATCATCGGCAAGAAGAATTGGGGCAAGGGTGTCCGGATCGAAATTGCCGAGGACAATGCCCTGACCATTGACTGCGATATTCAAATCGGCTATGGCCAGAGTGTGCTGACGGTTGCACAGGCCGTGCAGACTACGGTGACGAATCAGGTAGAATCCATGACCGGTGTGAAGGTAAGTGCTGTGAATGTCAATGTTTGCGGCATTCTTCGCCAGTAAGGAGTAATCATGACAAGATCAAACGCCAGAGAACTGGCGGTGCATTTGATTTATTCCCAATCCTTTACCGGAGATGAGCCCGAGATGGTGGTTTCTGCCCGGATGGAGAAGGAATACTACGAAAAGCTCTCCGCGGAGAACGAAGTCTATCAGGAGCGGCCCAGCCGCGGCCAGCTTGCCTATATTGATGGCGTGGTTTCCGGCGTTGCCAACCGGCTGGAGGATCTGAATGCGCAGATTCAGAATTTCTCCATCGGATGGGATATTTCCCGAATCTCCCGGCTAACCAAGGCAATCATGCAGCTGGCAATCTATGAGATCCTTTATGTAGAGGATGTCCCCACCGGTGTTGCCGTATCTGAGGCAGTGCGTCTTGCGAAGAAATACGACGGTGACGATACCGGCGCCTTTGTCAACGGAATTTTGGGCTCTTTTGCCAGAAGCCTGACACCTGAGGAAGTATAATGTGTGTCATTGGATTTGATACCAGCAATTACACCACATCTATCGCATGGTTTGATGGGTTCAGCGGTGAAAATTGCTCGCAGCTTCTGCCTGTTAAGCAGGGAGAACTGGGACTGCGTCAGTCGGATGCAGTATTTTCTCATATCAAAAGCCTGCCGGAGCTTTCCGGCAGGCTGTTTTCCCATGTGGATTTAAAAAATGTGTCCGCCGTGGGTGTTTCTACCCGCCCCAGGGCGGTAGAAGGCAGCTATATGCCCTGCTTTATGGTGGGTTATTCCCACGCAAAGCTCCTGGCGAATGGGCTGAATGTGCCGCTGATTGAAGTGTCTCATCAGCAGGGGCATGTGGCGGCCTCCCTTTGGAGCGCCGGAAGAATGGACTTGATGGATGAGCCACATCTTGCCTGGCATCTTTCCGGTGGAACTACGGAGCTTCTGCTGGTAGAGCCGGAGGGGAAACAGGTTCGCTGCACAAAAATCGGCGGTACTACCGATATTTCCGCCGGTCAGCTCATTGACCGTACCGGTCAGCTGCTTCAGTTACCATTTCCCTCGGGAAAGTACCTGGATGTTCTAAGCCAGCAGGCTCAGAAGACGGATGTGTTTAAGGTCAAATGCGCGGGTATGGAATTTTCCCTGTCCGGTGTCCAGAATAAAGTGCAGCAGTATCATAATGCCACTGGTTCAGCGGCAGAAACGGCGGACTATGCGCTGCGGTGCGTTGCTACGGCTGTATTTACCGCCACGGAGCACGCGCTGCAGGCCTATCCCGGGTTAAATGTGGTTTTTTCCGGTGGCGTGGCATCCAATTCCATGCTCCGTAAGGCGATGGAGCCTTTGAATCCGATATTCTCAGAACCTAAGTACTCTACGGACAATGCCATGGGTGTGGCTGTTCTGGCTCACCGGTTACGGGAGGGATAATATGCAGCAGGTGTATTCTGTTTCCCAAATCAACGAGTATATCCGGGGTAAAATGGATACCGATGGGCTTCTTGGAAATGTGGCAGTTAAGGGAGAAATCAGCAACTATAAGCTCTATCCTTCGGGGCACCATTATTTTACGTTAAAAGACGATGCCGGCGCACTGAAAGCCGTAATGTTTAAGGGAAATGCTCTCCGTTTGCGGTTCCGTCCCGAAAACGGCATGAAAGTCATCGCTATGGGACGGATTACAGTCTATCCCCGGGACGGCGCCTATCAGCTTTATTGTACCGCCATGGCCATGGACGGCATTGGGGATTTGTATGCCGCTTTTGAGCAGTTGAAGGCGAAACTGGCGGCGGAAGGACTGTTTGATCCCGAGCATAAGAAGCCGCTTCCAAAATATCCCGGGGTCATCGGCATTGTTACCAGCTCTGCCGGCGCGGCGGTTCATGATATGCTGCGGATTCTGCGCAAGCGGTATCCCTTAAGTCAGGCGCGGCTGTTTCCTGTCCGGGTACAGGGGATGGAAGCACCGCCGGAGATCGCCGGCGCGATCCACTACGCCAATCGGTATCACTTGGCGGATTTGCTTATCGTAGGCCGCGGCGGCGGCTCTATCGAGGATCTGTGGGCATTCAATGATGAACGGGTTGCCCGGGCAATTTACGATTCCCAGATTCCGGTGATTTCCGCAGTGGGACATGAGCCGGATGTGACGATTTCGGACTTCGTTGCAGATCTGCGGGCGGCCACGCCGTCGAATGCGGCGGAACTGGCAGTCCCGGATCAGGATGCTTTGCGGCAGACTTTGGACAGTATGTCCGCTGCCATGGTGACTGCTGTGCAGCGGCAGGTGAAATCCGCCCGGCAGCATTTGAATGTATTATCCCAGAGCCAGGTGCTGCAAAGCCCTCTGGGCTATCTGGAGCAAAAACGAAAGAGTGTGCAAATGCTGGAGCAGCGGCTCTGCGGAGCTCAGAATCAAAACTTAGAGCGAAAGAAACGAAACTTCGTGGCGCTGACAGCGAAACTGGATGCCATGAGTCCCTTAAAGGTGTTGACCCGGGGCTATGCCAT
Source organism: Faecousia sp. (assembly GCA_045658365.1). Lineage (GTDB taxonomy): Bacteria > Bacillota > Clostridia > Oscillospirales > Oscillospiraceae > Faecousia. The sequence continues at coordinate 65,308 of JAZOUU010000103.1, forward strand.
GGTGCAGACCGGGGATGGGGAACTGCTAAAATCTGTGGAGCAGGTTCGCATCGATGACCGGATCACGGTATCTCTGGCAGATGGGCAGCTGGAAGCTGCAGTAACGGAACGGAGGGGAAATCACCATGAATGAAAAGAATCTTACCTTTGAAGCCGCCATGCAGCGGCTGGAGGAAATTGTCCGCACAATGGAGCGGGGAGAAGTGGCGCTGGAGACATCCTTAAAGCTGTTCCAAGAGGGAACAGAGCTGGTTCGTACCTGCTCCGGCCTGCTGGAAGAAGCTGAGCTGCAAATCCAAAAGGTCGTCAAGGGCACGGATGGCGCTCCCACCATGGAGGACTTTGCAGATGAATCCAATGCTTGAATATAAATCCGCAGAATATCGCAAGATTCTGGAAGATGCTCTGCAGAGTTGGTCAGGAAATTTCCGGGAAGAACCCCAGAAGCTTCTTTATGAAGCCATGGACTACAGCTTACTTGGCGGCGGCAAGCGGATTCGGGGCATTTTGGCGCTGGAATTCTGCCGGCTGTGCTGCGGCGATTATCAAAAGGCAATCCCTTTTGCTATGGCGGTGGAGATGATCCATGCTTACAGCCTTATCCACGATGACCTGCCTTGCATGGATAACGATGATTTCCGCCGGGGAAAGCCCACAAATCATAAGGTTTACGGCGAGGGCATGGCGGTGCTGGCAGGGGATGCATTGCTGACAGATGCCTTTGCCTGCGCTGCCGGTGCAGAGCTTCCCGGAAAGGATGTGGCCTTTGCTGTTTCGGTTCTTGCCCAGAATGCCGGCTCTGCCGGCATGGTCGGTGGGCAGGTACTGGATATTTTTAGTGAGCAGCGGTTGCTAACGGAGCAGGAAGTGCTGGATATCCAGTCCCGGAAAACCGGCGCGCTGATCAATGCCGCCTGCGCCCTGGGTGTCATTGCTGGCGGCGGAGATGAGAAGCAGCTTCGTTCGGCCTGCGGCTTTGCGGCTTTATTGGGTCTTGCGTTCCAGATCCGGGACGATATGCTGGATGTGATCGGCACTCAAGAGGAAATGGGTAAGGGTGTAGGAACGGATGCGGGGAAAAACACCTTTGTCCGGCTTTACGGTCTGAAAGAAAGCGAAAATTTAGTGCAGAAATATACGAAAAAGGCCATTGAATGCCTGTCTGTGTTTACAGATACGGACTACTTAATTGCTTTGGCGGAAAGTCTGACCGCCAGAAAAGTGTAACAAAACCGCTCACGGATGTTCCGTGGGCGGTTTTTCGTTAGGATATTTTGTTTACAATGGGGTCACTGACACTCATGGAGCGGGCGATGAAATAAATATATTTCTTCCCGGAGGAATCAAGGAGAGAAATATAATAATAATCTCCTGTGTCCACGGTCGTGTCTAGGCTGACGTTATCCACAGTGGCAAAGAGATCCTCCAAAACGATCTGCAGGGCTTCTTCCTTGGTGCGTGTGCCGGTGGGTGGCTGGGTAATGTCCAGAGAGTCTCCTTCGGAACAGACAGCGGAATATAGGATCACACCGGTATTCCGGCATACTCGGCTGACATAGCAGATTTTTCCATAAAACAGCTGAATAATGTACTCATTGTCAGTTATTTCATGGCCCTTGATGGTTGCATCCTCCGGACGGATTCCCACGGCCTCTGCCGCAAGACTGTAGGCGCGTTCCAAGGTGATCACAGGGCGAGTGCCTGAGCGCCAAACCTTTCCTGTTTCGAAGGAAACATTGGCCCAATAAGCCGTGGTGCCGTCAGAGAAGGTCACATAGTAAAGGTGCCAGTTTTGGGTGACGGAAAGATCCTGACTGGAATACACGGCATCCGGTGTCAAACCGAAATGGTCGGCCACCGCTTGCACAGCTTCGTCTTTACTGAGGTAGGAGTTAGGCATCATGATAATATTACCGGTAAGTAAATCTACAAAATAATTCCTTGTTCCGTCGGAAAACTGCAAATGGATTATATAATAGGGATTAGACGCTGCGGTACTGACCTCATAGGTCACGGATACAACATCATCTTCTGTATAACGTGTTTTGGCAACCGCCTGAGTTACGGCTCTTCTGGGAGAAATTCCGCCCGGAGGTACCGGACTTTCGGTCTTTTCAAAAGTTAAGACCATATTCCTGGCCACATCCACATCTACACAGTAGTAGGTGTACATATCCTCGGAGTAGAACGTTACCCGATATTTTCTGAAAACCGGGATTACCTCTATGTAGTAGGGTGGAATATCGTAGGAAGGGGAGATATCAAGGACCGGGCCGGCGGGGATAGTGGACTCCAAAAAGCCATTCCAGATATCTTCTGAATCAATCTCAGCAGTGATGAAGGCCACAGAATCTGCGTTACACGCTGCAGCATTAAGGGCAAGGTAAATGGCCTTTTCTTTCTCAATAAAGGTGTCCAGCCCAATGTATTTGGAGTTAAAGTCTAAGGAGACTGCTTCTCCGTTATGGGTGCAGCTAAGGAAAAACCCGGTCAGGGCGCTGATTCTCAGGTGATAGGTTTTTCCGCTTAAGACCAGATAAAGGTTATAAACATTATCTGCATCTACGTAGATATTAGTAAGGGTCACCCTCGACCCGGGCTTACGGGCATTGGCATCGGTCAGCAGATACAGCGAAGCGGAAAGAAGTTCCTCAGGAGAGTCGTACTGGGACATTTTCCCGGTTTGGATAATAGAAATCTGTGGCGGTTCTTCCGGATACCCGAACGCCATAAGCCAATAGAAGTAGAAGGGGGATTTATCGGACAGGAATTTTAGAGCTTCCTCCGCATCGGCATAAGATGCAGGCTCATGTAAGTAACAGTGAATAAACCCTGCCATTCCGGGAGAAATCTGATACTTCTCGGCAAGCTCTAATACCCTGTCTTCCGTGGGAAGAGTTTGGGAAAACAATACCGTGGGCAGCTGCTTCTGCTCCAGCGCGGCTAATATGTAATATTGATATTTCTCCAATGCGGCCTCGGTTGCTTCCTGACCGGCAGGGGAGGAGGACACGGAAAGCAGCAGCGCATCGGGATAGACTTTTAGCTGCCCGTTTTTTACCATGATATCCACGATTTGGCCCATGGAGGTATCCACAGGGGTATCGCGCAGATTTAACTCCTCAAAGCGTGTCTTAAGCATATCGTTTGATGCTTTAATATTCAAGATATTATCGTTTTCGTCCAGCTCCAGACAAATACTGGATGCGCCGTCAAGGTAAATGGTAGTGGCTACGGGGATCTCCGGCGCTTCGTAGTTAGCAAAGATCATCACCAATAACAGCAAAGCGATAATAGGAATGCCGCAGGCCAGCCATTTCCACTGAAAGCCAGAAACGCGTTTTCTGGTTGCTTCGGGTATGTTCTCAGGTTGGTAAATTGGAGGCTTTCCGCTGGACAGCAGCGCGCTGATAATGATGTTTTGGGACAGATCCGGTACACGTTCCGAAATGGATTCGCAATAAGCAGATAGGTCAGCGTTCCTGTTTAGCTCCTTAAAAAAGGGAATTTCCTTTCGGGGAAGACCGGTGATTTTGGAGATTTCCCTTGGGTGTAAGCCCACGACCACGGATAGGGCAGCAACTGGTGTAAAATCAGAGGGAAAGTCCTCTGTTGATATACTCTCCCGTGAACGGCACTGGCGGTAGACCAAGGAAAGAAACCATGTCAGCGCCGATTCTCTGGGGGAATAGTCGGCTGCGGTTTCGTAGGCGGTCAGATAGGTTTCCCGGATCGCATCTGCGGCAGCTTCGGAATTTCGGAGCATGGACAGAGCAAGGGCGTAAGCACTCTTGACAGTAGCACGGTAAAATTGAGACAACGCATCGGTGCTTCCGGCGGCCATGTGCTGAATATTCAAGGCTATCGGCGACTTTTTCATGTCCATGTCTCCTTTCTGCTTTTTATGTCTCGTTGAGAATGGTTTTGATCAGCTCCCCAGCGGTGATACCGCCGAGATAGGGGGTTAAATCTATGTTGGAGAGAAGTGTTTCCAAGGCATCCGCCCCATAGGCGCAGCCGATCAGCATTTGCTCCAGCTCAGATACCGGCGCTACCGCAAGAAAATCACCAAAGATATGAATTTCTGATATTTTTCCGTTTGCCACGGAGATTTGCAGATCCAAAAGACCGCAATCCCAGCGCTTTCTGCACCGCATCTGGCATTTGGGAGATTTGCCGTAGTTCCAGTCCCAAGTGTCGTACTTTTCCTGCTTTAGTTTTTCAATGGCAATCAGGTCTTCCTCGGAAAGGGTAAGGGAAGTGGCAAGATTTTCGGTCAAGAAGGTCTTTAAATAGGACCAGAATCCAGCCATATCCATGTCCATCGAAAGGGCCTGACGAATGTTGCCCACCCGGCTGCGGACGGATTTTACACTCTTGGACTGAAATTTTGTGGGATCCGGGTTCAGCGCCCCGGAGATCATATTCACATCGGCATCAAACAGAAGCGTGCCGTGATGTAAAATGCGACCCTTTAGCACTTGCTGGGCAGTACCGGATACCTTTTGCCCCGAGACCAAAATGTCGTTTCGCCCGGAACATTGGGCATCCAGGCCCAAATTTTGCAGCGCCTGCACCACCGGGGTCAAAAACAGCTGAATGGTGTTTTTGTCCAGCCCCTCCGCGTCGGTGATAAAGGAGTAATTCAGATTTCCCAGGTCGTGATATACAGCGCCGCCGCCGGTATTCCGTCGCACCACCCGGATGCCGTGAGCATCGATAAAAGAGGGGTTAATTTCCTCGGCCGTATTCTGATTGCGGCCGATGATCACGGAGGATGCATTTTGCCAAAGGATCAGCAAATTTCCTTCCCGAAAATGAGTGAGGACATATTCTTCAAATGCCAGATTATAGGCAGGGTTTTGAGAATTGGTTTCGAGATAATAGGTATGTGTCATAGTGAAAACCTCCTTAAGATACTTCATTATACCATAGGATAACCCTTGGCGCAAGTAACTGCTGAAAAGGGTGTTGTAAATTTGAGAGTAATCGTGTTATAATAAAACCAGAGAGAATCAAACTGCTGTTTACGGGAGGATGAACTCTATGCGGATTATGAAACTCAATCCCTGCCTGGCTCCCTTTGAAAAGGATCTTCAGCTCCGGGCGAAAAACTATAAGGATACTAAAAAAGCTTTGCTCCAGCCCGGTCAGACCCTTAGCGACTTTGCCAATGGGCATTTGTTCTTCGGCTTTCACAAGACTGAGGACGGCTGGTATTATCGGGAATGGGCGCCCGGCGCGGAGAAAATCTACCTCACCGGTGATTTTTGCAACTGGGAGCGTTATGCACATCCCATGACCAAGGGGGGAAACGGCGTTTTTGAGCTGTTTCTACCCGGCGAGGATGCCCTGCAGGAGGGACAGCGGGTTCTGGCAGTAGTAGTGCATGAGGGACAGGAACTGGATCGGATTCCCATATATGCAAAGCGGGTAGTGCAAGACCCTGCCACCGGCGTTTGGAATGCGGTGATTCATGATACAAAACCCTTTCCCTGGACGGATGAGGGATTTGCACCGGAAAAGAATCTGTTTATCTACGAATGCCATATTGGCATGGCCCAGGAAACGGGCCGGGTGGGTTCTTATCTGGAATTTCGGGACAACGTGCTGCCGAGGATTAAGAAGCTAGGATATAACACCATTCAGATCATGGCCATTATGGAGCATCCTTACTATGCTTCCTTTGGCTATCAGGTCACCAATTTCTTTGCGGCGTCCTCCCGTTTCGGTCTTCCGGAGGAACTGAAGTCGCTGGTCAATACTGCCCACGAAATGGGAATTGCGGTGCTTTTGGATGTGGTGCATTCTCACGCTTCCAAGAACACCCGGGAGGGCATTAATGAATTTGACGGAACTACCTGCCAGTTTTTCCACATCGGTGAAAGAGGAAATCACAGCGCATGGGATACCAAGTGCTTTGACTACGGCAAACAGGAGGTGCTGCATTTCCTGCTGTCCAATCTGAAATTTTGGATGGAGGAATACCATTTCGATGGTTTCCGTTTCGACGGTGTGACCTCCATGCTCTATCGGGATCACGGCTTAGGAACAGCGTTTTCCAATTTGAAGGCATATTTTTCGGAGAATACCGACACCCAGGCGGTAACATATCTGCAGCTGGCGACTCAGCTGGCCAGGGAGGTAAATCCCAATGCGATTTTGATCGCAGAGGATGTTTCCGCCATGCCCGGCCTGTGCCTGCCCATCCGGGATGGAGGGATCGGATTTGACTATCGTCTTGCCATGGGCGTACCGGATATGTGGATCCGCCTGTTGAAAGAGCAGCAGGACGAAAACTGGAATCTGGGGCATATTTATTATGAGCTAACGAATCGTTGGCCCAAGGAAAAGGTGATTGGCTATTGCGAATCCCACGACCAGGCGCTGGTGGGGGATAAGACCCTCATGTTCCGGCTCTGCGATCAGGAAATGTACTGGTCCATGAATGTTGGCAGTGACAATATGGTCATCGACCGGGGTGTGGCTATGCATAAATTGCTGCGTCTGCTGACCATGACCTTGGGCGGCGAGGGGTATTTGACCTTCATGGGCAATGAATTTGGCCATCCTGAGTGGATCGATTTCCCCAGAGAGGGCAATGGCTGGAGTTATCATTACTGCCGCCGGCAATGGAGCCTTGTAGACAACCCCGACCTCAAATACAAGTATTTGCAGAAATTTGAAGAGGATATGGTTACCCTTGCCAAGGGTTCTGATATCCTTCAGGGAAAGGATAAACAGCTTTATATCCATGAAGCGGACAGTGTACTGGCTTATCAGAAGGGAAGCGTCACGCTGGCGTTTAATATGAGTCCTGAGCAGTGCTATGAAGGGTACTTCATTCCTGTGTCTCGGAGGGGGTCTTACCGTGTGATCCTGTCCAGTGATGATTTCTGCTACGGCGGTCATGGACGGGTTGCTCATCAGATTTATCGCACAGAGCGATTGCCGGATGGCCGGGTGGGGATCCGCCTGTATCTGCCCAACCGAACGGCTATTGTATTGCAACAGGTAAAACGGTAGAGAAAACCAGAACAGCATTTGCTGTTCTGGTTTTTTATCATTTTTTAATTAAGTCGGGGAAATTGCCCCGGAGGAAATGCCTGTAATCCGGCTGATCCGCGGATGTTTCATATTCTTTATTTATGGTTTCCTTCAGCCACAAACGATGCTTTTCTGTCATGTCTTCATACCGAAGAATTCTTACCAATCCTTTTCGGTCCGCTTCCAAAATAGCAAGATAGGCATCCGGGATATACTCTGATTCCAAGACTCTCACCGGGGAGCTGCTGGCGACGGCATCCGGGATTTGCAGTTCAAAATCTGCTGTATCCACATCCACTGCCGTGTAAATGTAACCCGAAACCCCTTGATATGTTTTTTTCAGTGCGTTTGGATAGTATTCTTCGATTCGCTGGATTCCGTCTTTATCAAATCCGTAGGAAGCCCATTTTTGCCAGATACCATCATGGGGGAAACCAGTTTCCTTGCAGTATTTTTCCACTGCGTTGCTTAAATACACCAGCACATTCTCCCGCTTTTTGGAAAAATAAATAAAAGGTGTTTTGTGATTGGAAACTCTGGGTTCCAGCACTTTAATTCCTTCCACCGGTGAAGCGTGATAGTACATTGAATCATCTCCCACAATTTGGCTTTTAATAAGTAAACTATAACATATTTTGGTGTGCGTGTCGAGATTCGTTTGCATTTTTGCCGATGGCAAAAATTATTGTTTCGCTCCGTCATGGAATTTAGGTATGATTGCCACCGGCAATCATAGAGAATCTTAATTCGCTGCGCGGAGCACCACCGTCGCGAGCAACAGTCCACCGGACTGTTGCATTATAAATTTTCGAATCTCTCCACAAACATAAAAAATCCAGAGCAGCAAATGCTGTTCTGGATTTTTTGGTCCGAGTGTCGAGATTCGAACTCGAGGCAGCCGGTGCTTTGCACCGCTGCCTGTGGCCGGATTGAAATACAAGAGGCCTCGAGTTCGATATAGCACACATAAAAAATAAGCAGAAACGGCACAAAGCCATTTCTGCTTATTTGGTCCGAGTGTCGAGATTCGAACTCGAGGCCTCTTGAACCCCATTCAAGCGCGATACCAAACTTCGCCACACCCGGATATGCTTGCGTTTCTCAACGCCAGAGTATCTTAGCATACCTTGGCGAAAAATGCAAGCATTATTTTTGATTTTTTTAAATATTTATTCTCCAATGTTGGCTTTTATGACCTTGCCCAAATTCCAAAGCATAGCCACCTTCCGCTCAGCTTCCTCTTTTTCCTGGTCATTGTTATATTCTACGTAGACGGTATGGCTGCCGCAGTCCGCGCATTCTACCTGGACAGACCAGCCTCCCTCGTGAATCAGCATTCCGTTGCCCCGGCAGCAGGGGCAGATTTCCAGTTCAATATCTTTCATCCAAAAGCTCCTATCTAAATAATTGTTCCTGTGCGTCATAAATTTCAATGCGTTTGCACATGCAGAAATCCGGTTTGCATTCCGGCAGATACTCTGCGATGGCGGCATGCAGATGCATGGGATTTAAGGACGGGTTCTGGCAGCAGACCCGCGCCGACAGCTGCAGCGTATTCTCATCTGCCCGGGAAAGGGTGAACTTCCGAATCATAGGAATGATATCCTGACGGACAGTTCCGTTCTTTCCTTTCTTTTCCACAGTTAGTATTTCCCGGGAAAAGAGGGAAGATATTTCTTTTTTTGCGTTTTCCGGAATACCCTCATCATATTCAAGGGTTAGTTCACAGTCCAAATAGGTAAGATTTTTGATCTTGGCGCCGTCGGAATACACCGCCAGCACCCGGATGCCATCGATCAGCGCATTATTTAGTCCCTGCAAAACGGTCTGGTCCGAAATGGGTTCGCCCTCCAACGCAAAATCCAAAAGCTCACACCGGCTTTCTACCCCGACAGACAGGGGAAGCGCAATGGAAACAGAGGGACGGGGATTAAAGCCCTGGGTATGGGTCAGGGGAAACCCGGCCCGTTTAAAGGCGCGCTGAAAGACCCGCATCAAATCCAGATGGGAGATCCAAATTGCTTTTCCGGTCTTTTCAAACAGCAATCTAGGCATCGCATTTCACCTCCTGCAGCAGTCGGTTTGCACCGCAGCCGGCGCAGCCTTCCCGACAGTCCGGGGTGATCATTTCCGCATAGGCCCGCTTTCGCTCCCGGAGCAGGAATTTCTTATCTACGCCCACATCGATGGTGTCCCAGGGGAGAATTTCATCCTCTGCGTAGCCCCGCACCGTGTAAAAGTTCGGGTCAATTCCACATGCCTGAAAGGCATCAAACCATTTCGCGTAATTGAAGTACTCATCCCAGCCATCCAGCCGAGCGCCATTCATGACAGCCTGTTCAATTACCGGGCCCAAACGCCGGTCGCCCCGGGCAAAGACAGCCTCCAGACGGCTCAGATCCGGAGCATGGTAATCGTACTCAATAGACTTGGAATACAAATGGCTCTTGAGCAGTTTGCACCGGCGCAAATATTCCTCCGGTGTAATTTGCTTTTCCCACTGGAACGGTGTATGGGGTTTGGGCACAAAATAGGCTGTGGCCACGTGGACTCGCAGCCCACGTTTCTTGTTCACCGCATGTTCTTTCCACGCAAGAATGATTTTATACACCAGCTCAGCTATGCCCAAAACGTCCTCGTCGGTTTCCGTGGGCAGACCCAGCATGAAATACAGCTTCACGTTATTCCAACCGCCGGAAAAGGCATTGGCGCAGGTTGTGAGGATTTCCTCTTCCTTTAGGTTTTTGTTGATCACATCCCGAAGTCGTTGCGTACCGGCCTCCGGCGCAAAGGTAAGGCCGCTTTTGCGCACAGTTTGCAGCTTCTCCATCAGCTCCCGGGAGAAATTATCCGCCCGAAGGGAGGGAACGGAAAGATTGACCTTGTGATCAGCGCAGTAGGGGATCAACGCATCTGTCAGCTCTTTCAACCCCCGGTAGTCGGAGGTGGACAGGCTGGACAGGGTGATTTCATTATTTCCGGAATGCTCCAGAGTAGATACTGCTTGATTATAAAGAACCTCCGGGCTTTTCTTTCGCACCGGGCGGCAGGAGAAGCCTGCCTGGCAGAAGCGGCAGCCCCGGATGCAACCCCGGAACACCTCCAGATTCGCCCGGTCATGGACGATTTCCGTAGAGGGAACAATCATGTTATCCGGCCAATAGGCCTTGTCCAAATTTTCTACGATGCGCTTGGTGATCCGCTCCGGCGCGCCCTCTAAGGGAGTAATGGCTTCCAGAGTGCCGTCTTCCCGATACGCATGGCGGTAGAAAGAGGGGACATACACCCCGGGAATTTTGGCAACATCCTGCAGAAACTGATCCTTACTCCAGGATTCTGCCTTGGCGCGATCGTAAAGGGATACGATTTCCACTGTGATATCCTCGCCCTCACCCAGGGAGAAGAAGTCAATAAACTCCGCCAGTGGTTCGGGATTAAAGGCGCACACGCCGCCGGCAAATACCATCTGATTCAGCCCGGTGCGATCCTTTGCGTGGAGGGGCACACCGGCGAGCCGCAGCATATTGAGAATGTTGGAATAGCTCATTTCGTAGCCGATGGTAAAGGCAATCATGTCAAAATCCTTCACCGGCTGTTGGCTTTCCAATGCCCAAAGGGGCAGATTATGCTGGCGCATGGCATCTTCCATGTCTCCCCAGGGGGCGAAGACCCGCTGACACCACACACCGTCCATCTGATTCATGACACCGTAAAGAATCCGCATACCCACATTGGACATGCCGATTTCATAGGTATCCGGGAAACAAAACGCAATATTGACCCGAATGTCTTCGGGATTTTTCTGAATTTCATTAAATTCTCCGCCAGTATACCGGGCAGGCTTTTGCACCGTTGGGAGAATCCTCTGCAGCAAGTTAGTCATAATATAACCTCTTAAACGTGGTAACGCTATTGTACCCTTTACGAGGTTACTTTTCAAGGGATTTTTCCGAAAAAGTACGAAACAGGGCTACGGCAGCCATCAACATGGGTATAATTCCTAAATTCCAAATAAAAGTAGCAGCGAGCCCCAGGGCGCACAGCGTAAATCGCGCAACCGTTTCTGCGATGGTGCAAAAACGGCTGGCTGCGTTCGGCGGCAGCAGCATCTGACTGATGCACCGCAGTGCCCGACCTCCGTCCAGAGGAAACAAGGGAAGAAGATTATATGCCGATTGAACCATGGCGCAAACGGCAGTCCGTGGCAGCCATTTTGCAAAGAGCAAAAGGGTCAGCCCACCGATTGGCCCGGCCAAGGCGCAAAAAAATTCCTTACCCCGGCTGATGCAGTCCAGCTCCATCACAGCGCCACCGACGCCAATTTGCAGACGCAGCACCTTACACCGGCACAGCTTGAGGGCAAGATAGTGAAAAAACTCATGGACAGCAGCGGCCAAAGCGGCTGCCATCAGCCATTTTAGTGGCAATACCAATAGCATCAATGCTGCAAGAATGTAAAATGATCCGCTGATACGGAGGCGATGACTGGCAAATTTACGTCCCATTGGCAATGATGTTTCGGCAAAAGGCGGTGATTGCGTCCATGAAGGATTCGCCCTGCTGTAGATTATCCGCAAGATCCTCCAGGGCGGCTGCGGTGACAGCGCTATCACCGGGCAGCAACAAATTCTGCGCCCAGGGAAGGTGCAGTGCGGTTATTACGAGACAGCTGATGCCAAGAGTGGTAACGATTACTAAAACACGTTTGCTTTTCTTCGCAGTTCTCCTGTTCGGCCCTACCAGATTGTATTTGATTTGATATGCCATGGTCATCCCCCTTTTCTTAAATTTATGACTGTGGGAGAAAATCATGCCATCGGCTGAAAATTCCTACCGGGTCTTGACAAGTCATTGGAATTTTATTATAATACTTTGGCTATCGGGGTGTGGCGAAGCTTGGTATCGCGCTTGGTTCGGGTCCAAGAGGCCTCGGGTTCGAATCCCGACACTCCGACCAAAAATTAAGAGGGAGGTAACCGCCTTCCTCTTAATTGTTCTTCCAAGGAAAGACGGGATTTGTTTTTCATAGGGGTAATACGACAAAAAATGTTTCTGCTAACCATATTCTGTTGATTTATCAGGTGTAGTTCGTTATAATAAAAGCACCAAACATAATGGAAACAACGCCTGTAAATACCGCAAGATGACTGGGATGAAATTGTAACCGGTTGCGGGAAGTGACATTTTTCTTACTGCATATATTTCACACCAATTTGGCAGGAGTACTACTATGGAATACAATGTTTTGATGAATTTGGTATCGGAAATCGGTTCCCGTTTGGCTATAGCAGGAGCTGAGACCTATCGGGTGGAGGAGAGTGTCATCCGGATTCTCAATGCCTATGGACTTACAGCTAAGGTCTATTCCGTTCCAAACAGCTTGATTATTACCATTTTGGTCCCGGATGGTCTTCCCATTACCCAGCTTTGTCGAGTGGATAGCCGCGGGAATGATTTAGATGCGGTGGAACAGTATAGTAACCTCAGCCGTCGTATTTGTGCTGAAGTGCCTCCTCCCCAGCAGGCACTGCAATGGCTTCAATCCACTGAAAAAGCCTGCAAGCACTATGGCCTTCCTATGGCCCTGCTGGGTCACATGTTGGTGGCTAGCGGATTCTGCATTTTCTTTGGAGGAAGTCTAAAGGATTGCCTGTGCGCCTGCCTGTGCGGCCTTCTTTTAGGTCTTGTGACGCATTATCTGGATAAGGTGAAAACCAATGCTTTCTTCCAGAAAATTGCGGCAGCCTTTACAATGGCCTTCTGCGCCTACATCCTTGGAACACTGGGTGTTGTGGACAATGTAGATACTGCGGTCATCGGCACGTTGATGCTTTTGGTGCCGGGCCTGTTGTTCACAAACGCCCTTCGGGATATTATCTTTGGTGATACCAATTCCGGTATCAACCGAATTGTAGAAGTCCTGTTGATTGCTGCAGCGATTGCGCTGGGTACTGCCGCTGCCTGGAACTTGAGTATTTCTCTCTGGGGGCACCTTACTGTCACATCGCCCCTGTCCTACGGTCCAATACTTACTTGCATTATCAGCTTTGCGGCCTGTGCAGGCTTTGTAATTGTATTCAACATTCACGGCTACGGTAACCTCCTGTGCGCACTGGGAGGCAGCATCACCTGGGGCACCTATTGTATTGCGGCACACTTTGGGTGTAGTGATCTTCTGTGCTACTTCATCGCCACCATCACCGCGGCAATCTTCGCTGAGGTGATGGCCCGGGTGCGCAAATACCCCGCCATCTCCTATCTTGTTATCTCTCTGCTTCCTTTGATACCCGGCGCCGGCATTTACCATACTGCTCAGCAAGCTGTACAGGGCAATGTGGATGGCTTCATCTCCTATGGTGCCCAGACCCTGGCCATTGCCGGTGCTATGGCTGTTGGAATTCTATTGGTTAGTACCATTGTACGAATCATACAGGCACGGCGCAGTGTTAGGAAGAGCCTTCTGGAAAAAGAACCGGATCGAGTATAATATGCATAAGACAGATGAAGTTGTGATTACACACTTTTTTGTCAAATCCTATAAAACAACTCGTACCAAAATTGTGGGAATAGCAAAAGCTATTCCCACAATTTTTATCGTCGCGGGATTCAAAGAAAGTGGATAAAAAACCCCTGACCGAAAAGGTCAGGAGTTTTTATTATATGCTTACAGCGTTTCCAACACAGCGTTGATACGCTCCACGGTGCGCTCCTTGCCGAGAATCTGCATGACGGTATACAGATCCGGGGAATTGACCTTGCCGGTCACGGCCTGGCGGATGAAGGTGGAGATATCTGCCACCGTGCCGGGGAAGGCATCGGGATCTGCCTTGTAGGCCTTCATATCGGTGGTAAAGCCCATTTCCTCGGTGATGGCTTTGATTTTCTCAAACCAAATCCCGGAATCATCTGCCGGGTCGTAGACTGCCAGAAATTTCTCCAGAGCGGTCTTCACGGTTTCGTTCTCGAACTTATCATCAAACACGGGAAGTTCCAGATAATCGTCGTAGAAGAAGCCCATATACTCCTTGGCATCCTTCCAGACGGCCAGATCCTTTCTGGGTTTCTTACCGCCACGGCCAATGGCCAGAATGGAGGTGGCGTAAGCAGGATCGGATTCCAGCTTTTCGGCAAAATCAGGATCGAATTCCTTTGCCCATTCCAAAAGCAGAGTATAAACCGTAGGGGCATCCATCTTGGCGATCTCATTTTTGCTGACATCGGTGAGTTTGGCGTAGTCAAACAGGTTGCCGGCAGGATTCAGTTTCTTGGGGCTGAATTTGAATTCTGTGGCCGGGGCGGTGGGATTTGCCCGGCGCCAATCTTCGTAATTGGAGTTCAGCAAGGTCATGATGTACTCATACACCGCCTGGACAGGGAAGCCTTCTGCCTTGTAATAGGTCAGCGCCAGCTCCGGGTCCTTGCGCTTGCTGAGTTTCCGCTTGGATGCGCCATCCATCTTCATCAGCGGTCCAATGTGGACATACTTGGGCAGCTTGAAGTTCAGCGCCTTAAACAGCTGAATGTGGAAGGGCAGGGTGGGCAGCCACTCATCTCCACGGACCACATGGGTGGTGCGCATCAAATGATCGTCCACGGCATGGGCAAAGTGATAGGTGGGGATGCCGTCGGATTTCAGGAGCACATGGTCCACATCGTTTTCTGTGATGGTCAGCTTTCCCTTGACCAGGTCATCAAATTTGTACTGATTCTCCACAGAGCCGGTGCTGCGGAACCGGAGAACCCAAGGGCAGCCGGCATCCAGCTTGGCCTTGATGTCGTCCATGGAGCGGTCGCGCCAAAGGGCATATTTTCCGTAGTAGCCGGTGGTTTCCTTGCTTGCTTCCTGCTGCTCGCGCATAGCTGCCAGTTGTTCTTCTGTGCAGAAGCAAGGGTAAGCCTGTTCTTCTGATACCAGCTTTTTGGCATATACATGATAAATCTCTGCCCGCTGGCGCTGACGGTAAGGGCCATAGATGCCGGAATCTCCGTCAATGGTAGCGCCTTCGTCAAACTGAATGCCGTAGTGCTTCAAGGTGTTGATGAGAACCTCTACCGCGCCGGGCACCTCCCGCTTGGCATCCGTGTCCTCCACTCTGAGGAACAGCACACCGCCGCTTTGATGAGCCATCCGTTCTGCCGTTAAGCCCTGCACCAGATTGCCAAGATGGACAAATCCGGTGGGGGAGGGAGCCATACGGGTCACAACGGCGCCTTCGGGCAAAGCGCGCAGGGGATATTTTTTCTCCAAAGATTCGGGAGTGTCCGTTACCTGAGGAAAGAGTAATTCTGCAAGGGCTGTATAGTCCATAGTCATACCTCTTTATCATTATTTTCTCTAATATAACACTCTCCCGGGACAAAGTCAATTTCCCGTTGCGTTTTTCTGACGGATGTGATAGAATGCCTGTAAATGATTTACAAGTGAGGCGTTTTTCTATGGAAGAGAATGTAGCTGCAAAAAAAAGAATGCTTTCCGGCATCAAGCCTTCCGGAGATTTGACTCTGGGTTCTTACCTGGGCGCGGTGAAAAACTGGGCGGAGCGGGCTGACCAGTATGAATGTTTCTACTTCATGGCGGACCTTCATGCCATTACCGTTCGGCAGAATCCGGCGGATCTTCGGCGCAGAACCCTGGAGCAGCTGGCCCAGTATATCGCCTGCGGCTTAGACCCGGAGAAGAATACATTGTTTATTCAGAGCCATGTCCATCAGCATGCAGAGCTGGGCTGGATTCTGGATTGTTACTCCATGTTCGGCGAACTGAGCCGGATGACCCAGTTTAAGGATAAGTCTGCCAAGAATGCGGACAATATTAACGCAGGTCTGTTTACTTACCCCAGCTTAATGGCCGGTGATATTTTGCTGTATCAGCCGGATCTGGTGCCGGTGGGTGAGGATCAAAAGCAGCACGTGGAGCTGACCCACGTGATCGCCCGTCGGTTTAACGGCATTTACGGCGACGTGTTCAAGATTCCCGAGCCTTTTGTTCCCAAGGTGGGTGCAAGAATTATGAGTCTGACCAATCCCTTGGCGAAGATGTCCAAGTCCGAGAACGAGGACACCGGCCGGGTGCTGCTGATGGATCCTCCCGAGGTGATCATGAAGCAGTTTAAGAGAGCCATTACCGATTCCGATACGGAAAACTGTGTTCGCTACGACAAGGAAAATAAGCCGGGTGTTGCCAACCTGATGACCATTTATTCCGCGGTGACCGGCAAGACCTATGAGGAAATCGAAGCGGAATTTGCAGGCCAGGGCTACGGCAAGTTTAAGCCCGTTGTTGGCGAGGCAGTGGTGGAGCATCTGCGGCCCATCCGGGAAGAGTCCCTGCGGCTGATGGGGGATAAGGGGTATCTGGAAAGTGTCTACCGCGACGGCGCCCA